>CAISHO010000032.1 GCA_903885165.1 uncultured Nitrosomonadales bacterium
CCTTTGTGGGCGGTCGCTGGTATACCTTCGATGCGACCCAATCCGAGCCTAAAGGCGGACGCGTGACCGTCGCCTATGGACGCGATGCCGCCGACGTGGCCATATTCAATCAATTCGGACCGGCTTTATATCCCCGCGAGATGTCAGTTAGTGTAGAAGTGCTGGACAGCGCGCCCGAGTGATGCAGAGACTGCGCATACAACACCTGACGGAATATCACTTCTCGGCTCAGGTCACGCTCAATCAACACCGCCTGTTGCTGCGCCCGCGCGAAGGCCACGACGTGCGTATTGAATCGTCCAAACTACGCATTTCGCCCGACTACGAAATCAAATGGCAACGCGATGTATTCGATAATTCGCTGGCGCTGGTGAACTTCCGTACCCGCAGCGATAAACTCATCATCGCCAGCGAGGTCGTTATCCAGCATTACGCTCCGGCGCCTTTTGATTTTCTGCTGGAAAGCTATGCGGTGAATTTTCCCTTCAACTATCCGACCAGCGAGCAAATCGATCTGGCCGCCTTTCAGCAACTGATTTTCGTGGCGGATCAATTCGTCATACGGGAATGGTTACAACAACAGGATTTGCAAGGGATGGAGACTTTTGCCCTGCTGGTCAAACTCAATCAGCTCATCAGCCGCCAATTTCGCTATCAAATCAGAGAAGAGCCCGGCGTTCAATCTCCCGCTCAAACGATCACAAGGCAGAGCGGATCTTGCCGGGATTACGCGACGCTGTTCATTGAGGCATGTCGCAGTTTAGGGTTTGCCTGTCGCTTTGTCAGCGGTTACTTACATGCGCCAGCGACCGAGGTCGGGGGTGCCACGACCCATGCCTGGGTGGAGATTTACCTGCCCGGTTCCGGCTGGAAAGGCTTCGACCCCACTTCCGGCGAAGTCACCGGCAACCGGCATATTGCAGTGGCGGTGGCAAGAAATCCCGAATCCGTTCCACCTGTTTCCGGCAGCTTTATCGGTGCCGGGGCTCCGCTGATGAAAGTGAACGTACAAGTCAATCTGCTAATCGGTTGATCGTGCAATAATCACAGTGGCCATAGGCCAAAATCATCATTTGAGTAAATAAGTCTTTTAATACACCACCAAATCAAAACGATGAAACCGTTAGCCCAACTTCATATCGACATAGACGATCGCGTGCAATCCATCCTGACGGAGCGCACCGACTGGCTGTGCGGAAAAGGATGCGACGGCTGTTGCCGGCAGCTCGCCCGCGTCCCGCAACTCACCATCGCCGAGTGGGACTTGTTGCGGGAGGGGTTAACGGAACTGGCACCGGAACAACTCGAAGAAATTGCAAAACGCATGGCTGCCCAGACCTTGTCGCGCCCCGTCACTTGTCCCCTGCTAGACTTGTCTACCGGCGCCTGTCCCGTCTATCTTCATCGACCTGTGGCATGCCGCACCTACGGTTTTTACGTACAGCGCGATCTGGGACTTTATTGCCACGACATAGAATCTAAAGTAACCGATGGCGCGCTATCTGACGTGGTGTGGGGCAATCACGACGCCATAGATCAGCGACTCGCAGCCCTTGGCAAAAGTCGCCCCTTAACCGACTGGTTTGCCGAGTGGATAGCGGAAAATTCTTGAGAAAGCCATTGTCTTCACAATGATTGTAATAACGACGCCGTTAGCAAGCATTGAGTTTCAATATTTTGATAAGACGCAGCGAGTTGTTCAAGATCGACAGGTAGCACATACAAATGCATATCTTTCCGGCCTAGTCATAAATTATCCTTAACAATCAGACAGAAAATCGAGGATACTCTCTCGCGCATTTTATTTAACTTGCTATTTCGCCCTGAAGTTTTTCCAACTCATCCAGAACGCGGATGAATTTTTTTCCGAATGGGGTAACCACGTACTCCACACGCGGAGGCACCTCATTGAAGGCGATGCGCTCAACAATGCCAAACTCCACGTTTTTACGCAGGCATTCATTGAGCACTTTTGTTGTTAAACCCTCAACGTTACGAACCATTTCACCGGGCCGATTGATGTTATTTGCAAGAAGTGCGTAAACCGTAAGTGACCATTTACAGCCACAAATGGTCTCAACCATTCGCGCGCTCCGTTCTGGAGCAGATTTTCTGGAAAATAATTTCTCTTTACTATTCATTAAGATGTACCGACAAGTAACTACCGTACTAATTTGTGCCCGCTTTTCAAGCGGGTGCAGTTCTTCATAGACTATGTCACATTACTACTACCTGTGGAGATAACCTTATGAAAAACGTCACCCAACCCTTAGCCCTTATCGTGGGCGGTTCCAGCGGAATGGGTCTTGCAACCGCGAGACTCTTGTTGGAGCGTAACATAACAACTGTGCTTGTTGGTAATTCAGCAGACAAGCTGGAAGCGGCAAAGCACGAGCTATTGACATTTGGCAATGTTGAAACCATTCAAGCTAATCTGTACCAAGCAAATGATGTACAGCGCATTGCTGAATTTGCCGAAAACCATGGTCGCCACATCAAATACCTGGTCAATGCGGCGGGCTACTTCAAGCCCACACCATTCTTGGAGCATACGCACAAGGACTATGACACTTACCTGGATTTGAACCGCGCTGCCTTTTTTATTTCACAAGCTGTAGCAAAAAACATGGCGTCCAACGGCGGAGGCTCGATTGTGCATATTGGATCAATGTGGGCAAAACAAGCCATTAAGGCAACGCCTTCATCTGCCTATTCGATGGCGAAGGCCGGATTGCACTCTCTCACGCAACACATGGCGATGGAATTGGCCGAGCACCATATTCGTGTAAACGCGGTTTCACCCGCCGTGGTTAAAACCCCGATTTACAAGGCATTCATTGACCCGGGGAAACTTGACGAAGCCCTAGCCTCATTCAACAGCTTTCATCCGATTGGAAGGATAGGCACACCCGAGGACGTGGCAAAAGTTATTACCTTCTTGCTTGGCGATGATGCGAGTTGGGTAACTGGCGCAATTTGGGATGTTGATGGTGGCGTTATGGCTGGACGTAACTAAAGATGCTAAGGACGGTCGGCTGGCTTCCAGCCACCGCGTTACTTCACGTTGCCTAATGCAAAACAGCTCTTTACGGTTCTCAATAATAGGCGGTTTCTACACGCCAGACATTCTACACTCCAGTGGCCGGTTCTGTATCAAACACGCAACTCAAGCTCCGCCCCGTGACGGACTGTTGATGGCACACATCAGAAATACGCCTTGTGACATTGCCCGCCAAATTGCGGATACACGGAGCAACCTATCGATTAACTATCATCTTGAAGAGACAGGCCACTATTACCAACTCTGAGTCAGTGGCGCGATAGACCAAACGATTCGCATCTGTTCAATAAGCTGAACAGCTATAAGTTAGATTATTACTTATCGCAAGGCAAAAATGCTGTGTACTGGTTTCAGACCGAGTAAGGATAGGCAACCCAACTGCGTATCAACGCGACTTCCGTATCCGGCAGGTAGTTGAATCCTGCATCCAGATCGCGCACCACGGCATAGACGATTTTAGGCGGCGTAATTGTCCCTGCAACCAGATGAAAATACCAGGCGGAAATATATCCAGCCGCGCGGTCAAACGCCTGCAACTGTGCGGACATATCCACCCCTGAAGCCTCTTGATTCCACTGAAACGACTTGAGTTCGCGTGCATGACGCGACACCAGTGAGGCTGAGACCACCGGATTGCGGTATCTGTCCTGATGTTCACGCAGCGCAACGATCCAGTGATCAGAAAAATGCCCGCGCACTGCCGCACTGCTGTGTGACCAGTCGGCAAGCAGACGAGGCAAGCCGCCATTGCGCCCGTCTGCAAAAGAAATGCGAGCGACAATCTGGCGCATATCGATCAGGCGGCGAAAACGATAACACGGCGCGCCGACCGGCTGCGCATCGATCAGTGCGGGCAAAACAGGTTCGATCATTTCCTGAATATCATCAGGTAAATGGTCAGGATCGATCAATTGGCGATCGAGTACTTCCTGCAACTCCTCCACTTCCAGTTGCAAGAAATCAGCAGGCGCAGGACCATAGGCCGCGACCAGATAATGCGTGCGTCCGGTGTGACGCGTCACCAGCAAACCCTGATTTGCGTAACGCTCCAGCAACAGGCCGATGTCATCCTCTTGCGTCTTCACCCAGGCGTCCACTGTTTCCGCGATGCGCGTACCGTCCGCTGCGATCACCCCGCCCTGCCGGTACCAGCCGCCACGGCTCAAAGCTATTTTGAAGGTACAATCGGGCAAGATTCGTCCGGCAATTCCCAGCAACGCACTGTGATGCGGGCGTGGCGAAATTTTCTCGATATCGGCAGCCAGGCGCTTCATCGTTTCATCATTAATCATGTCTCGTCCTCTTGCAAAAACCATTCAAACGGTGATACACCGCCTCACGCACATCCGGCTCAGCATCGTCCACTAATTCGGCGATCGCGTCCAGCGGTGCGTGCATAACGGCTTCCAGACGCACCAGCCAATCCGCATCCGCCTGCATTAGGGCAGCATCGTCAGGCAACATATGTGCGGCAGCAATACGGCGCACCCCGGCATCCTCATCTCCTGCCATCCGTCTCAAGCTAAAAGACGGCAAGCGTCTCGCCACGACACGACGCACCACCTCGTCACTATCCTTGGGCATCGATTACACCGCATCGAGTGGCGCATAACGCGCGGCAATCGCCCGTCGCTCCCAAAAAAGTCGTTCAGACAGCCTTCAGCAAACTCCCGATTGCGGCGTAAAAAACGGTCGATCTGCCTTCCGCTTTGCACAATCAGACAAACGTCGCCCGGCACACAACCGCCACTTACCAGCAGTGTGTCGCGATGCACGCAGCGCGTACAATCCGCCATTCTCACATCAACCGGGGTAATCGATTGAGCAACCATCCCATCCTCCGCCATATCTCCATCTTCCGTTGCTTATCACCCGTCTTAACAGCAACCATCATGCCATCAGAGATATAATTTCATCCATTTGATTTTATTCATAAATTTTTTATCACTTAAGGCACGGGGATATATACGTAACAACGAAATGGCTGTTATGTCGCAAACACAACTATAGGTTACGTGGGAAATAGGCTAAACGAGCGTTTTGCGCAACACCGTCATATGTGACGGTTCGAAACCCAGTTTTCCGTAAAAATTCAGCGCGGCGCGGTTATCGCAATCGGCCAGCAGCGTGACGCGTGTCATTTTTTGTTCACGCGCCCAATCCAGTACATGATTAACCAGTTGTCGGCCAAACCCCCTGCCCCGATATTCAGATCGCACGATGACATCTTCGAGCAACAGCACCCGCCCGCCTTCCGCCGTGCTGACGGTGATCAGCGCGTTGGCCATACCGACGATCTGCGCGCCGTCACGCAAGACAAACAATTGCCCGCAGGCCGGGTTTTCCAGAATCAGCGTCAAGCCCTGCAACTGTTTGTCGCGGTCGGGGTGAAAATCGCTTTCCAGCGTAAACAACTCTTCCAGTAAAACCGCCATTTGCGGCAAATCGCTTGCGGCGCCGAAATCGATATTCATGCCATCAGTGCTACGCTCTTGACCTGCGCGTAGACCTCCATGCCCACGGACAGCGCCAGCAGATCGCGTGAACGGCGCGTGATGCGCGAGAGCAGCATCGCATCAATGCCCACCTTCATACGCACAATCACCTTATCCGGCCTCTCATCACAGATCTCTTCGATGCGCGCATTCAGGATATTGTTGATGCTGGAGCCATGCGGCGCTTGTGTGGCAATGCTAACATCGCGCGCCAGAACACGGGCGCGCACGCGTGTGCCAAACGGTTGTTCAACCCGGCTCACCCAAAGGCTGCCGACTTCGAAATCCAGCCGGGTAAGATGATAGGTCTCGTCCTGCTGCGCCACGGTAGCCTCTATCACCGCGCCTGCATCATCGAAATGTGCCGTCGGTAAATCAAGGCGGGATAAAGTCTCGCGCAACGCGCCGCTGGCAATCACTCGCCCCTGTTCTATCAGCACCAGATGATCGGCCAGTCTCACCACCTCATCCATCGAGTGGCTGACGTAGAGCACGGGAATATCGAGTTCCAGGTGCAGGCGTTCCAGATAAGGCAGTATCTCCTGTTTACTGCGGGTGTCGAGCGCGGAGAGCGGCTCGTCCATCAACAGGATGCGCGGGCTAGTCAATAGCGCACGGCCAATCGCGACGCGCTGGCGCTCACCGCCTGATAGTTTTGCAGGATCGCCGCGTTCGATGAGATGACTCAGACCAAGCCACTCCACTACCTGCTCCAGCGGAACCTTACGCTCAGCGGGTGCGATGCGCTTGTATCCATACTCCAGATTGGCGCGCACTGACAGATGCGTAAACAGGCTGGCTTCCTGAAATACGAAGCCTAACGGACGCTGATGCACAGGCAAAAACGTCGTCTTATCCTGCCAAATTTCACCGTTCATGCTGAGCGTGCCACTCGCGCGCTCAAGGCCCGCGATGCAACGCAGCAAGGTAGTCTTGCCCGAACCCGAAGGGCCGAACAAGGCCGTGACGCCCGACGCTGGCGCACTGAAATCGGCATCCAGTGCAAAGCCATCGCGTTTTAACGAAAACTGCGCGTTGATCTGGCTCATACTTTCGCAACCTTACCGCCCGCCAGATAAAGCGCCAGCAACACCATAAAGGAAAACAACACCATGCCGCCCGCCAGCACGTGCGCCGATGCGTATTCCATTGCCTCAACGTGACTGTAAATGGCGACCGACAGCACGCGAGTCTCGCCGGGTATATTGCCGCCCAGCATCAACACCACGCCGAATTCACCGACCGTATGCGCGAAGGCGAGTATGCTCGCGGTGATAAAGCCCGGGCGTGCCAGCGGCAGCGCCACGCTGAAAAACTGGTCCCATACTCCGGCACGCAGGGTGGCCGCTACTTCCAGCGGTCGACGGCCGATAGACTCGAAGGCGCTCTGTATCGGCTGTACGGCGAATGGCATAGAAAACAATACCGAACCTATCACCAGACCGGCGAAGGTAAACGGCAAGCGGCCTAGATTCAGGGATGTGGTCAACTCCCCCACCGCGCCGTGCGGCCCCATCAGCAACAGCAAATAAAACCCCAGCACGGTGGGAGGGATCACCAGCGGCAAGGCGACCACCGCCGCCACCGGGCCCTTATACCACTTTCGACTGTTTGCCAGCCACCAGGCCAGCGGCGTGGCAATCAACAGCAACAGTACCGTGGTGACGCTCGCCAGTTTGAGCGTCAGCCAGACCGATTGCAGATCTTCAGGTGCTAACTGGAACATCAGGGCAACTCATAGCCGAAGCTGCGTATGATTTCTGCCGCCTTTTTGCTCTTCAGATAAGTCATCAGGGCTCGCGCGGCAGCCGGGTCTTTAGCCGCTTTCAACTGCACCGCGCTCTGACGTATCGGGCTATACAGATTCGACGGCACCAGCCACGATGAACCCTCGGTCACTTTGCCGTCTTTATAAACTTGCGACAGCGCGACAAATCCCAGTTCTGCATTGCCGGTAGCGGCGAACTGATAGGTCTGAGTAATATTTTCACCGGTCACCAGTTTGCCCTGTACGCTGTTCCACAACCCCAGTTTTTCCAGCGTTTCCTTCGCGGCCAGACCATAGGGCGCCAGTTTAGGATCGGCATAGGCTAACTTGTTAAAGTTGCCCTTACCCAATACGGATCCTTTTGCATCGACCAGACCCGGCTGCGCGCTCCACAACACCAGTTTGCCTAAGGCATAAACGAAACTGGAATTAGCTACCGCCAGCCCATCCTGTTCCAGACGCTGCGGGTTAGTCTCATCAGCCGAAAGAAATACATCGAAGGGCGCACCGCTGGCAATCTGTGCGTAAAACTTACCGCTGGCCCCCGGACTAAGTTTAAGCGTATGTCCGCTTTGCTGCTGAAACGCCACCGCAATGCGCTCCATCGGTGCGGCAAAATTCGATGCAACCGCAACCCGAACTTCTCCCGCATACACCTCTACACTCATCAAACCCAGCAACAGCAAGGTAGCCATCGAAATACGCATATCAACTCCCGTCAGAATAGTTGCATGATAACAAGCAATACAGTAATTACAGTAATCAGCAGTAATCAGAGGGAGTAATCAGGAGTAATCAGGGACAGACCACGGTTTTTAGTCGCTGAAACGCAATGATCGCCTAAAAACACCCATGCAAAAATAATAATAGACAAAGATGTAATGATTTGCGCGTTACGCCAAAATTTTACTTGTGAACGCAAATAGACATTTTCAGCTTGTAACTGCTGAACTTGTAAATTCTTCATTTTTACTCCCTTGATGAATTTTGGTCATATTCAGCATCTGGCGACATTTCGGATAATTCTGGCAGCCCCAGAAGTCGCCGCGTTTACTGGTACGTCTGACCAACTTTATTCCGCAGGACGGGCATGACGGCGTGGTGAATTCGCCCGATGTCACGAGACTTAAAAGTCGCAGCTGAGCATCTTCAGAAAGGTGCTTAATCATCGCGAGGAACATCACGCCATTGATCAGCGTGATCCCGTTGGCATTGGCGATTTCCTTCGCGTCATCAGAATAGACACCTGACGCCATGAAAAATCCCTTGGAAATTTTTTCATGGCTCATCACTCCCAGAAACTCCCTGATCGGTTTCACGCCTACCAGCTTTGAGTTCCATGCTTTGCACTGAACGATCGCCGTAGGTACTTCCGAGTCATCCTGAAATAATTTGATGTCGATGCCGCCATCGGCACCCAAGCTCGTATGCCCATTTCCTTGTAATACGCTGCCGACAAATCTTCGAACAGTTTCCACTCGATCTTCTGCAACAATTCGAGACTCCAGGATGCGGGCTTATCAGGCGGACTGCTTGCCAAGACAATTTCTGCAACTGGAGTCTGCGGAGTTTGAGTAGCCGAAGTCACCGATTGAGTGCCGATTTTCGGTATGATTTGGGCTGCGCTCTGCCCAGCGCCAGTAGTGATAAATCCGGTTTGTTTACGAGGAAAATACGCTGGAGCCGTCGAGGTGATTTCCGACGGTGTGCGTTGGCGGAAAAAATTGAAGATCGCAATCAGGGCAAACGTGCCGCCCAACAGAAATATGAACGGTTTGAATCCCGTCAACATCGCAGCCAGAAACACGTTACTTTTGGCGAAAGCGGGAGCGATCACATAAGCAAAGCCAAAAATCAGCGCCGAAAACGCAGCCGATACACCCCAATGAGAATTGAGAGCGATGGCAAACATAGAGGAATCATTGTTGCGTCGTGTACGCTTTCTGGCCATGATGTACGAGCTGTAAAACTTGGGTTAGGCCAATACTCAGGTCAACGTCATGATGCTAACATATCAAGCTTTCACCAAACTTACATAACGCATTGATTTAAAGATATTTATCTTGGCGACTAAAAAGCAATTTAAACCCAGATAATTCATTGGCACAAAAATGTGTCATTCCCGCACAGGCGGGAATCCAGATGATTAAATAAGGTTCCGTGTAGCGGCTCAACACCGCTGTATTGTCGGCTTCGCCGGATGTTTTTTACTGGATTCCCGCCTGCGCGGAAATGACGGGCTAATGGATTATTTTTGGGTGGGGGGTATCTGAATTGCCACAGCCCTGCAGGCTTCGCAATGACGGGATCGGAAAAATATATCATTGCCCAACACGTGAGATCATCGGGTGAAGTTAGGAATAAATTTCATTTTCCTTACTACGTATTGATCCCGGCACGACAAATCGCGTAAGCGACACTCACTTCATATTCGTTCACTGCCGCCAGAAAATACCGGTACACGTCGCCGATTGATGCATCTAGATTAATAGACTCGAATCCTTCATCGCCGGCCTCGATCGGCACATTGCCCAGCAGAACTTCCTTTGCATATTCGCGCTGGAAAGACGGATCAGCATGAGCCCCCGCATCGAGGAGTTGCTGCATAGATTTACCTCGCTGCATCAACAGCATCAGATCGTACAGATCGCGCGACCTGACCCGCTGGGAGATGAGCCAGGACTTCATGGCAAAAATAGTGTCAGAAGCGGCAATGCTAAAACTTGCCTGGTCTTTGATAAGTTCCATGCATGCAAAATGCCGGTACGGAATATCCAGTCTGGCGAAAAAGGTCACTTTGACACCATCTATCGTGTGATCCCGACTTTGCGACAGCAAATCGATCCCGTTGATTCGCGCCTGAGTAAGTCGCCATGCCGGGGTGGTGAACTCATGCGAAAAACCGGCGTTAGCCAAGTTAAACAGGATAGCATCCACACGCTCTTTCGACATCGATGTCGCTGGATACCAGAAATCAAGGTCTTCGCTTAACCTGTGACCGGCCTGTATGGACAGCGCCGTGCCGCCGATCAATACAAATTCCTGCATCAGCAGCTCTTTTGCGAGTGCCTCGAAGACGCGCCGGGTGCGCTCCGGCATAAAATCAAGCCGCAGCACGCAACCCCGTTTCGATATTACTCAACATTCTGTTTAGTGAAGGAGATGCGACAGGATTCTTCGCGGCAAAGGTACTGACAGCATCACGCAACGCCGCTATCCCGTAATGCACAGCGACCTTTACCAAATCTTCAAACAAGCCACGTTCGACCACTTTAGCGATCATCAGCGCGTCCGGCATGGCCGAATTGCTCCAATCATAGGGGAACGACAAGTTGAGACTGGCAGATTTTCTATCGGGGTGTATCGGCATGCTGGCCGACAAGCTCAAATTCTGACTGGCACTGACCACCCTGTTCAAGCGGTTTACGCCAATCTCTTTGATGGTGCCATTTTCGATACCGTTGATTGTGGCGCGGGAAACCCCGGCTAGACGCGCGAATTCGGCCTGACTGAGCTTCACGTGCAGTCGAGATTGCTTGATTTGACGCCCCACATTTTTGATATCGATCAACATGTTAGCAATCATAATCGGTTTACTCGCAAAGCGTCAAATATATTTGACACTCATAGCACTTTCAAAACCTCATTTAGCCAATATTGCCGTACAAGCGACCTGAGCCCTCGATATTGCTGCGAAACTGTGCCAGCAAAACCTCACGGATCTGCTCCATATTCAGCTTGTAGATTTCGCCCGGAAAGAGGAATTCTGCCACGCCAGAATCAAAGATGCGCTTGACCTCATATTCGTCGTGCGCGATGTCACGCTGAAAACGATAATTTAAATATGACTGATTGGTGTGGATGATCAGCTCCACACGCATACCGCCCATACGGGCGAAAAACTTGAGCATTTGCGTCCGGCTGCTGCTGCCGACGTTGCTCGAACTGTAAGTGCCGCCGGTCAGTGTGTCGGAAATATCCTCCAGCGTCATCAGGGAACCGCTATTGATGGCTGAGCGGGTCATGTGGCGCACGAAGCGTTTCACATCGCCGATATTGTCCAGCACGGCCATCAAACCCAGTTCGTCATCCACCGCGACCGCCGGATTCTTTTCGTTCTTGCGCAACAGCTTCAATACCTTGGCCGCCGAACCCTTCTTGCGCACACTGACGTAAACGGGGATGTCACGTTCGCCATCGTTGAACATGCGCCGCTTGAGCAGCGTGAGTTTCTGGCCTTCGGCAAGTTCACCCAAACTGGCACGACTGGCCGCATCGATCACCTTCACATCCGTGCAGCAATAATCCTCTGCATCATGCTGACTAAACAGATAGACGCTCTCCAGCTGACCGATCTTGAGTTTGGGACTCCAGACGTTGCGATTCAAAAATTCGAGAAACGCATAGAACTTGTTTTCGATATCCGTTTCACGCTCGCGCTGGTCGATGGAGCCCGCGAGGTTCATCAACACGAGTTTACGTTTGGCTTCGAAGCGCGCCTTCATGTGATAACGGTCGTCAAATACGCACAACAGCAATTCCACCGGGTCATGCGTGGTTTCGATCTCGTTGCAGGTTTCAACATGCGAAGCGTAGGGGGCGAACAGTTTGCCGCGCAACAGGTCGATGACGGCATCGGCGGTCTTGGCGTACTCACGAATCTTGCTGCGTATCTCGGAGGTGCTGCCCGTGATGCCGAACAAATTACCCAACAGCAGACAGGCCCGTTCGCTGCGCTCTCTACGCAAGGCGGGATTGGCCAGCAACGCGGAAATTTCGGCGAAACTCTCTATCCCGAGAAAGTCGAAGATTTGAGCGCGAACCACGCGGTACTTGGTGGCAGATAATCTATCGTTGCCAAACTGTCTGGCCCAGATCCGCATATCCTTTGAAAACGGCTGGCCCAGCGTAAAACTATCCGTCACGGCGAACGGACCGTTCTGTTTCATCGCGGTAAAAATGGATTTATCGTCTATCAGGCTCATGGAATATCAATTCTGAATTTATGCGCTTCATCATACCATTGCGCCTATGGCGTCAGGTCTTGCATTAATACATTTGGAGTCAAACAGCCTCCACCCCGCCCCCTTGTGCGACAAATTTCCGGCATTGTCGTGTTTATGCCAAAGCCCATCACGCTGCAAGCTGCGCCAGCCCTGAAGAGCACCAGCTAGCTCGCTTTTTGCAAGGTAACACATCGTCAACTTATTCGAGGAGTTACCCCAATGCGTTCACCATTTGAAAACGTCTTCACCGGCTTATCCAATGACAGCGTCATCCCCTATCTGGGACCCGGCACACTGGACGGCGTCATCAATCAGAACACTGGCAAAGCCATTCCAGACGACAGCGATAGCCTGATTCTGGCGATGAACAACGGGCTGCCGATGGCACCGAAACTGATGTTTGAATTTTCCCGTGCGGCGATGAACGTGGAGCTGAAAAATGGCCGCTCCAGCGTTAACCCCTTTCTCGACACCACCTACCGCGACACGAAATGGGGCACATCCGCTTTACATAACTGGCTGGCGAAACAAAGCCTCTCCTATATTATCGATGCCAACCGTGACACGCAGTTGCAGCAGCAATATGCGGGCATTACACACAACTTGATCGTCGGCACGGCGAGAATTTCCAGCAAGGCATACCGCTTTCAGCTATTTTATTATGACGGCAAACACTACTCCTCCATCGATCAGGAAGCGGTCAACACCAGCCTGCCTGTGCTGTTCAAGCCGCATGGAAAGGCTGTTTGGAGCCCGCCTGATACGCCATCAGATCCTCTGAGATGCAGCACCACACGCGAAGGGGCTAGCCGAAATCAATGCAGGATAGCCGACCTTGTTTCAGTCAGGAATCCGCGAAACGGAATGTTGCCAAACGAGCTTCTAATAGCTGAAAAACGAGTGTGCCTGTGACAGGAAGAAATGTAACTAATTGTAAAAATCTGAACTATTCAACCGAAGACTACTCTGAGCTACCGTGAGCATTAGCTTACTCATGTCCTCCCTGAGCATGAGTCTTAACACCCCGTTGAGACATTTCGCCCCTGAGCATAAATGTGCCAGGGGCATTTTTTTGCAATCACCGCACTGCATTGAGCAATACTTAAAGTAGAGCGAACGCGACGCCCTTCCTCAAAATTAAACCCGAAAGCTCCCGCCAAAGATCCCCGTGCCGGAGACGCAAGCCGGGCGAACAAGTAGTAAAACTTGCCTGGTCGATGCAAATTGGCACTATTAATGGCTTAGTGCTTTTTCGAGTGAATGGAGAAATTTCTTTGCATCGTGCTCTGTCACGCGATATGTCACCGTTGCGCCGGTGACTAACTTGGGACAGGAATTCACCAACTCCAGCACAATGGGATATTTTCCAGCCGCGATCGCTTCATTTAAAGAATTTAACCTGTTACCCGCGTCTTCCAATGTAAGGCAGAAGTGATGGTCATCATCGGTGATGCTGATACTTTTGATGCCCGCATGAGTGACTACTTGGCAATGAAACAGTTTCTTAGACATGCTCTTCCCCCTTGAGTTGATGCGTAGTTTTTGTGAACGCACGGCAGTCTGCGCGCCACTCTCTTGTATGTCAAATGACTGGACTGTACCAGTGAGTCAATGTGTCAAATAAGACATGTTTTCATGAAACCATTTTGGACACAGCCAATTTCCCGACAGACTCACACAAAAAATCAGGGGAAGAAGCATTTCGGCACTCACCAAAATCAGCGGGCAATATTTACCCTTTAAAAAAGCATCAACGCAGCAAAAAATAACAGGCATGAAAATAACAAACGCAGCAGCCTTTCAGGAAGACGGTGAGCCAAAGCCACTCCCCATGAAATGCTGAGCATCCCGCCCAGCGCCAACGGTATACCCATATCCCAGTTGACTTTTCCTGCCGACGAATAAGCAAGCAGTGCGACAATGGCTCCTGGTGACACAGTCGCCAAAGCGAGACCCTGAGCGGTGGTTTGCCGCTTAATGCCAAAAAAATTAGTCAGAAACGGAGCCACGATCAGTCCGCCTCCCACAGTGAATAAGCCTGAAAAAACACCACTGATCAATCCCAACACGCTGAGCCAATTTTGGGGAAGCTCACGACTTGGAAGGATTTTTTCCTTTTGAGGGCGCAATTCGAAGAGCAGAAAAGCCGACAAGCCGATAAGAAAGCAGGCAAATACAACACTAAGCGTCTTGGAATCTAGCATAGATGCATATTTGGCCGTCACATACGTTGAAACGATGGAAGACAGCCCAAGCAACAATGCTGATTTCAAATCAATGGGATTGCGTTGCTTATAACGCCAAAAGCCCAAGATGACATTCGGCGCAATCATGATCAGAGCTGTTCCCTGAGCCAGTTGCTGATCCATCCCAAAGAACCATACAAGCACGGGAATAGCAATCAACCCCCCGCCAATCCCGAATACCCCACCGACACAGCCAAGCAAGAGCCCGACACCAAAATCCAAAAATATCGAGAATGACATGCCTGACACGTTCCTTTGGTAATAAACCATTTATCAATTCACTTGCAGGCGAATGATAGTACAGCGAATGACCGATTAACCCAAACTGAGCCCAACAGCCACTTTGCCGCACCTGAGCTTTACAGGAAAAGATACATTCTGGAGGCGGTAAAGCGAACCTCTCCGTCAAGACAACTAAGGTGTCTACGTTAACATGGACGCCTATTTCATCTAGCTGGACCGCGCTGCCCACAACATTTTAAATATTGGGCAGCAGGGTGTTACTAAGAGCACGCCATGCAGTACGAAACGAGAGATAACCGATAAACAGGTTGGCACCCACAAAAATTGGTATAGCGAGTAGCTGCGCTGCACCAACCCCTGCCAATGCTAATTTAAGTGCGCAGACTGTTGCAGCAGAAATGCCAAATGTATAGGCCCAATAGGAAGGGGAAAAGGGTTGTGCGCCGAGCCATGGCCCAAGCCTCAAACCCAGCAAGAGTTGAAACAGGCCGTAGCCCCAGAGCATCAACAGCCAATGATCTTGGGAACCCGGTTCAAGCATCAACCAAGCCATGGCGCAAACCACCGGCGGCGCAAACTGGATGCCGAGAAGTGGGCGCTGCGCTGCCGGCAAGGCATTGGGGTGCCATAGACGCTGGATGATGAGCGATTCAAGCGCCAGCCAGGAAAAAACTCCGGCCCCCAAAAACAACCAGCCCCAGTCCGGGTGGCCGAGTCCACCCAGCGCCGCTGCGCTGGTAAAATTACCGGCCACAGTGGGCAAATAAAGGGTTGGCAGCGTATCCAGATTATCGCGTCCACCTTGCCATTGCGCGCCGGTATGCCAGAGCGAGAAAGCCAAATGCCAGATAATTCCTGCTGCGGCAAGCATCCATGCAAGTGAGCGTGAGTAAGGCAATACCGCTAGAACAATCAGCAGTGTCGAAACAGCCAGCAGCGCGGGGGTGCTCCCCTGTACCGGATGTTGTAATTCTTTACGAACGATTTCCGGATACCTGAGGGCTTGCAATAGATAAGCTACAAGCAATAACGACCATACCAGTACAGATAACAGCAGCACACCTTCTCCGATTACCGAAGGCATACCCCAGAGTCGAACTGAAAGACGCCAAGCTTGACCGAGTCCGGAAAGGCCCAGAACCATCCCAAAAAAAGAAGCTGGAAGCGGAGAGCGTGCCACGTGGTTTACCTAGTAGATGTGTTTATTTAAGTGGAACGCCGTTATTCAATCCAACAAGTGACCTGTCATCACCAGTATGAGGCAACCTTCAATACTGAAGGGATGGTGGGCGCTCATGTGAGGGCTGCGCATCCAGGTTCCAGCAGGATACTTGCCGAACTCATCCTCGAAAACTCCTTCCAGCACCAGGATTTCTTCTCCACCATAATGACGGTGCGGATTGAATTTCGTTTCAGGTGCCCAACGCACCAAGGCCGTATGTTTTGTTGAAAATTCAGCCAGAGGCAGAACGGTCAATCCTGTCACAAGGCCCTGAAACCAGTTGGCACTTCGCGTATCAAGAATCGTACGCTGATTATCATCTAACGTCAGATAGTTATTTTTAACGAATAACGTGCAACCTGATTTGGATCCAATCGTGCGGGATGATTTAGGTGGATTTTTAATATACGTTCCTACACCATAAATACCCTCTTCGTCCTCGTACTCACCTTCGAGAACCAGAATCTCCTGCCCTAAAGGGTATATTTGAGTTACAAGTTGTGTATTTGCCTCGTGTCTTTCGATTGAAGTGATTCGCGCAGCCTCATCGGCACGCTGTTCAAGAAGTTTGCACTTCATGCAAGATAGGCGCGAATCAACCCACGGCAATGTGGATGAGTTAAGCACAATCCGCTGTGTGATATCGTCGTTAAATTTCATAATAAATGTTCATCGATTGGCCGTTATTTGATCAGCGATTACATGATACCCAGCGTGGATTTGATAGAATGCCATTGACGCACAAACCATCCCGCTCTCTCCACAGACACCAACGCAACCAGAGGGACAATCGAAATCACATGCGTGTCGTCGCTTAAAATCAATCGTCCAACAACTTGCCCCTGCTTCAATGGCAACGGCATATTGACTGGAATATCCACCGTCGGCTTGAGCATCGCATAGTGTCCGCGAGGCACAGTGACCCATACATCTGCAGCAGCCCCTAACGTAATTTGTGCGGGCGTAGCTTGGATATTTTTCACGGTTTTAAGCACCTGGCCAGCTTTGTAGGCAAGATGGGTTTCGAAAAAATGATAGCCATAATCCAACAGCGCTTCAGCAGCTTCTGCGCTCGCTTTACGGGTACTAGAGCCCAGGACTACGGCAATCAGAGGACGACCATTGCGCAAAGCGGTTGCATCGAGGCAATAACCCGCTTCATCAGTATGCCCCGTTTTCATGCCGGTCACGCTAGCGTCGCTGAAAATCAGTGGATTCCAGTTCTGCTGTGTGACTTTGTTATAAGTAAACGTGTGATCACCAAAATAATGAAGATATTGCGGAAACTGCTTCATGATATCCCGAGTGAGCAAACCAATATCTCGCGCACTCACAAGATGAGTGGCTGTTGGCAACCCATTGACGTTATCAAAATGGCTTTCTGTCATTCCAAGCTGACGTCCTGTTGCATTCATCATTTGCACGAAGCTCGCCGAATTACCCGCAATCGCTTCAGCTAGTGCCACTGCCGCATCGTTGCCGGACACAACGACCATACCGCTTATCATCTGCTCAACGGTTGCAGGCAAATTAGGCTCGAGAAACATCGTCGAACCGCCAGCCTTCCAGGCTGCCACACTCACGGGGATCTGCTGATCAAGCTTCAGTGTTCCATTCACCAGAGCCTGAAAAGTAAGATAGGCCGTCATCAGTTTAGTTATACTTGCAGGCGGGGTCGACTCATCGGCCGCACGTGCAGCAAGAATTTGGCCTGATGCGGGATCCAGTAATACATAGTGGCGAGCATCCACATTGGGCGCATCAGGAAAAACTAAAATCTCTTGAGCACGAATGCTCGTGATAGACAGCACCGCAAACAAAAATATGCCTACTGTACGGGTGGAAAAAAGTAGTGCCATGAAAAACTCCTAATACTGGATAATTTTGAAAACGAGAGTAATACTGTTATGGATATCAGGGAATAAAATTGAGTCTGAGGTGGATCAATTGATTGATTTCAAGCAACCTCGACAAGTATTTTTTCGGTGTTTGACTCATGCAGCGCGCGGGTGATCATTTTACCAGAGGAAGCAATGGCACAGAACCCCTACCTAAGAACGAAAACGCGTCATTCCCGCGAAGGCGGAAATCCATTTGATTAAAAAAATTCTGAGCAGCAGTGCAATATCGATATTTTGTCCGCGTCACGGAGTGTATCTCTCGCTGGATTCTCGCGAAAGCGGGAATGACGTTACTAATGGATTATTTGGGTTTAAGCATCAACTGAAAAACAGTAGTTACCCACGAAAGACATGAAAAACCCGAACAAATTCATATAATTATACGAGTATGAATCATCACCAATTTGGTGAATTGATACACGATCCTAAAAATTTGATCTATTTGCGAGCAACATAATTTACCGCTGGCAACCTGCGCAGGCGCGGTTAGAAAAACTATCGCCAACGGCTGTTGAACACAAATACAATGAAAATATATTGGCCTCATGAACCCGCCGGGATCCATTATTGACGAGCCAACTCAAATGGTAAAAACACTCGAACCCGTTGTTTTGCGCGATTCCAGATCACGGTGAGCTTGCGCTGCATCCTTCAAAGCATAGCTTTGGTTGACATGTATTTTTACCTTACCAGCGCTTACCGCCTCAAAAAGATCCGCCGAATTTTCTTCCAGCAAGGGTTTTGTGCCGACAAAGGTAGCGAGTGTTGGTCTTGTGATTAACAACGAGCCTTTTTGTGCCAGGATAGCTAAATCAAAGGGAGGAACGGGACCTGATGACGCACCGAATTGAACCAGAAGTCCGCGTGGACGCAAACAATCGAGAGATTTCGTGAAAGTGTCTTTACCCACCGAGTCATAGACCACAGCCAGTTTTTCTCCTCCAGTAATTTCAAGTACACGTGCCTGAAAATCTTCACGAGTATAGATAATCGGATAGTGGCAGCCATTCGCCTTGGCAAGCGCCGCCTTTTCTTCACTGGACACGGTGCCGATCACCGTCGCACCGAGTGCGGCAGCCCATTGGCAAACGATCAAACCCACGCCTCCGGCAGCCGCATGAATAAGAATCGTATCACCCGGCCCGACTTTATAAATATCCCGTATCAAATAGCGTGCGGTCATGCCCTGCAACATCATTGCTGCCGCAGTCTGGTCGTTAATGGTATCCGGGAGTTTAACCAAGCGGTCCGCCGCAATGACTCTTTGTTCCGTATAGGCTCCGATCACGGATCCATAGGCCACCCTGTCTCCCGGCTTTAGATGGGTCACGCCTTCGCCGACAAAATCAACGATGCCCGCCGCTTCCATGCCCGGTACAAAGGGCAGCGGAAGTGGATAAAGCCCGGTGCGGTGATAGACATCAATATAGTTTAGCCCAACTGCAGTTTGCTTTATCCGCACCTGCCCGATGCCCGGCTCACCGACTTCGGTCTCTTCCCATTGCAATACCTCAGGGCCGCCAGTTTGATGAATTTTGATTACGTGTGTCATATGTGAATTCCTTTTTGATTTGCCATCATTATGTAATGGTACGTTTCACGGTCAAGCGAACTGCGTGCCTTCATCTCCCTCTATGATCACGTGATCAAGAGGAAAACGTCTTACCGCAGCATAATCGCCTGTTGGTATTCAGGTGACTTCAAGCAATCGAACTCTGCCTGAGATGATGAAAGTTCGATGAGCACATTGCGTGTACGGCACATACCCTCGGGATTCAAGTGCTGTCCGGATCGCACTAGAACACGATCAATCATCATTATTACACGGCAAAAAGTGGGAGATGGAGTTTTTTACTCGGGTAATTTTTCAGACCGCCGTAATGCTAACTGTCGCGATAGACTGGTGACTCAAGGAAGCTGGCGAGGCAGTCTTGCAAGCCATCGACGACTTTCTGCAATCCCGCCACAGAGCGCATACATCACTGTTTTGACAGGACGGTTATGAACATCTTGATTCGCTGTTAGAATCGCGCAAACTTACAGGCCGGAGTTGCACTATGCAAAACGCGTTATTTCAGAGAACCCCTTTATTGACAGGTACGGATGTTGCAGCAAAACGTGAGGAAATATTGTCCTATTTTCTCACCACTTTCGACCGTTATGAGCAATTGTTCGAATTGCTGGCGAGCGAAGAGGCCTACTATGTAAAGCCCATTTCACTGCGTCATCCGCTGATTTTCTATCTGGGCCACACGGCTACTTTTTTTATCAATAAGCTGGTGTTAGCCGGTTTATTGTCGCAGCGCGTCAATGCGTCCTTTGAATCCACTTTTGCCGTGGGTGTAGATGAGATGAGCTGGGATGATCTGGATGAGGTCAGTGATGCCTGGCCGACTGTAGTAGAAGTGATGGACTACCGGCAGCAGGTTCGTTTAGTGGTTAGTCAACTGATTGAGAGTTTGCCGCTTGCTTTGCCGGTTGACTGGAATCATCCCTGGTGGACGATCGTCATGGGGATCGAGCATGAACGCATTCATCTGGAAACCTCGTCGGTGCTGATCCGCCAACATGAGCTGATAAATATTAAACCCCATCCCGCTTGGGGTGCCTGCCAAGTATCAGGCACGGCACCGGAAAACCAGATGGTAACGATCCCCGCCGGTGTGATACGGCTGGGTCGTGAAAAATCAGAGACGGTTTATGGCTGGGATAACGAATACGGTTTGCACGAAGCGAGTGTTCCTGCGTTTGCTGCCAGCCGCTATCTGGTCAGTAATGGTGAGTTTCTTGATTTCGTGGATGATAAAGGTTACACGACGGATGCGTACTGGGATGTGGAAGGGCTGGCGTGGAAGCAATTTAGTCTGGCTAAACACCCGACTTTCTGGGTCAGACAAGGCGAAGCGTGGGATTTGAGATTGCTGGCCGAGCTGATCGCCATGCCGTGGAACTGGCCGGCCGAGGTTAACTATCATGAAGCGGCTGCTTTTTGTAACTGGAAAAAAGCCACAACCGGACTGGCTGTTCGGCTGCCCACCGAGGATGAATGGCATCGGATGTATGATTTTTGCGCACCGGCGACGATAGCGGCGGATCATCCAGCATCAGCTAATATCCATCTTGATCATTATGCTTCGCCTTGTCCGGTCAGCGAATTTGCACATGGTGAACTGTTCGACGTGACCGGTAACGTCTGGCAATGGACGCAAACGCCGATTTATCCTTTGGAAGGCTTTGTAGTACACCCCATCTATGATGATTTTACTACGCCTACTTTTGACGGTCGCCACAATCTGATTAAAGGCGGTTCCTGGATATCCTGTGGCAACGAAGCACAGGCAGGTGCGCGCTATGCCTTCAGACGACATTTTTTCCAGCATGCCGGATTTCGCTATGTGATTGCCGATGCGCCTGTCGTTGCCGCCGCCTCGAATTATGAAACCGATCGCCTGCTGTCAGAGTATGCTGAATTTCACTACGGCGATGAACATTTCGGCGTGACCAATTTCCCCAAAGCGCTGGCAGATATTGCGATACGCGCCATGGCAGACAAACCCGCCAAAAAAGCGCTGGATCTTGGATGTGCAACGGGTCGCTCCACGTTCGAACTGGCACGCCATTTCGATCAGGTTACCGGCATCGATTTTTCGGCAAGATTTGTCGGGGTCTGCGCGCAGATGGCCGAACAGGGTGTGTTACGTTATACCTTGACCGAGGAGGGGCAGCTGGTCAGCTACAAGACGCGCAGGCTGGCCGAGATGCGGTTGGAAGAAACCAGGAACCGGGTGGATTTCTTTCAGGGCGATGCTTGTAATCTCAAGCCGGTATTTAGTGGCTATGATTTGATACTCGCCGCCAACCTGATCGACCGTTTATACAGCCCGGTAAAGTTTTTAAGTACGGTGCATGAGCGACTCAATATGGGCGGTATTTTGCTGATCGCCTCCCCCTATACCTGGCTGGAAGAGCACACCCGTCGCGAGGAATGGGTAGGCGGATTCAAGAAGAATGGCGAAAATTTCACTACGCTGGATGGCTTGAAAGAGATGCTGGGTGGACATTTTCGCTTGTTGCAGGCGCCGCTTGATGTGCCTTTTGTGATCCGTGAAACGCGACGTAAATTTCAGCACTCTGTTTCTCAAGTCACACTTTGGGAGCGCATCGCTTGAGTGTCAACTTCGATCAGTTAATTGATCGCAACGGCACTTCATCCGTCAAACATGACGGCCGTGAGGGATATTTCGGCACTAAAGAGGTGCTGCCGCTGTGGGTGGCGGATATGGATTTTGCAGCCCCCGAGGCGGTGACCCGTGCTTTGGCCGAGCGCGCGGCCCATCCGGTTTATGGTTATACGCTATATCCAGAAAGCAGCTATCAGGCGCTGATAGACTGGTTGAAAAAGCGCTACGACTGGCAAGTGCCGCGCGAGTGGATCGTGATGGCGCCGGGTGTGGTGCCGACTTTGTTTGCATCGGTGCTGGCGTTTACCAAACCGGATGAAGGCGTCATTGTGCAACCACCGGTGTACTTCCCGTTCTTTTCTGCGGTGACAACCAATGCGCGCCGGCTGATCGAAAACCCGCTTCTGCTGAAAAATGGCCGATACGTGATGGATTTTGAGCATCTCGAACGCTGTGCGGCAGAGGGCGCGCGCCTACTGATACTGTGTTCGCCGCATAATCCGGTGGGTAGAGTATGGCGAGAATCCGAATTAAAGGACGTGCTGCGTATCGCGCGTCGTTATGATCTGACCATCTTGTCGGATGAAATCCACGCTGATTTGACTTACCCCGGACAGACACACACGCCGCTGGCGATGCTTTCAGGCGATTCCGAAAAGCTGATAACCGCCGTGGCACCAAGCAAGACCTTCAATATTCCGGGTTTAGGCCTGTCTTGTGTCATCGCAGCGGATCCGGCACATCGCGCAGCGCTCAGGACGGTTTTTGACAGTCTGCATATGGGGAATTTCAATCCGTTCAGTATTGCCGCTTTTGAAGCGGCCTATCGCGGCGGGGAAGACTGGCTGGATAGTTTGATGCGCTATCTGGCCGCTAACCGCGATTTTGTCAGCGACTATTTAACAAGAAATCTGCCCTATATTCGTCTGATTCAGCCGGAAGGAACTTATTTACTTTGGCTCGATTGCCGTGAAATGGACTTGAATGATGAAGCCTTGCGTGATTTTTTTGTGCAAAAAGCGGGCGTGGGCATGAATCCCGGCACGGTTTTCGGGCAGGGCGGCAGCGGTTTCATGAGACTGAATATCGCCTCACCCAGGTCCGTGCTGGCCGATACACTGATGAGGATCTCACGGGCTTGTCAGTTAAGTTAAATCTAGTATTGAGATCACAATAGCGATCATTTCGCCTGCCAAACACCAACGGCCTCAGTCAACTCAAAGAGTGATTTCACCACCCAGACTCCCTCAGTCAAGTGACGAGAAACGCCACTCCCCCCCGCCCAAATCGCTACTTCTTGCGGCAACGCATTGCGCATTTTTGTTAAACCAATTTTGATCTGGGCAGGTGTCATCGCGGCACTAAATGAAAGGGCGACCAAATCAACTTGTTGCGTATTTGCGGCCAGCACAATTTCACTAATCGGCGTTTGTACTCCCAGCATGATGCAATGTGCGCCAGATAAACTCAAGGTGGCCTCGACCATCGATAAACCGAGTGCGTGCGCCTCGCCTGGCAAAGTAGTCAGTAACACTCGCGGACTGCCGTTACTATCGCGCAGGGTAGCAATGACAGCGCTCAGTACAGTAGTGACTTGCTGGCTATACAGATGCTCTTCGAAAATACGTATCTCACCCCGCATCCAAGCCTCACCGACCAGATGGTTCAATGGGGTCAACGTCTTAGACAAAAAATCGCCCAAGCCCTGTTGCAACATCGATCGACTCAGCGCAAGACGTAGTGGATTGGCTTGATTGGCTTTGATTAACTTAAAAAGCATCAACAATTCATCCGAAGGCACTGCTTGATTTTGCGGGAGCCGCTCAAGCAAGCATTTCAACTCCTCCATACTTAAACCAACCACCTTAACTGGACGCATACCAGAATCAAGTAATCGCTTGATTAAATGTAGTTTTTCAACCTGCTCAGCAGGGTAAAAACGGTCATCACGCTCATCGCGAATAGGGAGCGGAAAGCCATAACGCTTCTCCCAAACGCGCAACGTATCTTTACCAATACCCGTTTCGCGCTCTACTATCCCGATATTAAACAATTCAAATTTTGTCTTAGACACGATTGACTTTTATTAGTGATTTAATCTATTATCCTTCAAAGTACTTTTATTTGTCCATGACAACTTTGACGACCACGCTTGATTAAAGCTAATACTTCAAATCAACGTATCCCCGTCATCGGTTCTGGATTGAACTGTCGTTTTTTGTTCACCACCAACTGCCGGAATATCGCTGCAGGTATGTATGAAAAAATCCCGCTAATTGGCAGCCTGATGCGCTTTGTAAAACGTATAGCAAGAAGTTAAATTAACTTTTATTGATGCACTACCAGGAGAGAACACATGAAAATTCCATTCACCCTTTGCATCTTGTTTTTTTCACATCTCGCATTTTCTGCTAATTGCCCACCCATACTTGACCGGACGATTACCACTTTACAAGGAGAGAAGATTAATCTTTGCCAATATGCCGGCAAGCCAATTTTAGTGGTAAACACTGCAAGCAAATGTGGCTACACCCCGCAGTTTGAGCAGCTTGAAAACATGTACGGGAAATATCAAACGCAAGGTTTACTCGTATTAGGCTTCCCTTCCAATGATTTTAATCAGGAACTTACTAATAACGGTGAAATCGCGAAATTTTGCAAGCTCACCTATAAAGTAAAGTTTCCAATGAGCGAGCCGAGCAAAGTAACCGGTAAAGATGCTAGCGCATTCTATAAAGTTTTAGCCAAAACAACGGGCGTCGAACCACAATGGAACTTCCACAAATACCTCATCGCGCCCGATGGTAAAACTATTTACAGTTTTCCCTCCGAAGTTGAGCCGGACAATCCAGCCATACTCAATAAAGTCGTTGAGATGCTAAAGTAAATAGCGAATCGAGGACATATGCATTTCGGGATGTTTAAATACTCAATGTTAGTTGTGATGTGGCTGCCGGCGCTGGTTTTTGGCCAACCCGTCACCACCGTTGATCATGTTGACCTCAATCGTTACTTGGGTAGGTGGTACGAGATTGCCGCTATTCCTCAATACTTTCAGCGGATGTGTGTTCGTGACGTTACTGCCGAGTATGCGCTAAACGACGGCGGCATTTCGGTCACCAATCGTTGCACAACGGATAAAGGTACTTCTGTTGCGCAAGGCCACGCGCGCCTTGTAGACCCCCTGGATAGCGCAAAACTAGAAGTTACCTTCGTGAAAATCTTTGGTTGGCAATATTTGCTTGGCGGTGACTACTGGATAATCGACCTGGCAACGGATTATCGTTATGCCGTAGTTGGACACCCGAATCGTAAATATGCGTGGGTTTTGGCAGCGACCCCTCGTCTTGCCTCGACAGATATCGCTTTGATTGTGAAAAATCTGCAAAAGAACGGCTACGACACTTGCCAGCTTATCACTACCATACAAACAAACGGCTTATCAGTGAAGCAGCCACTATGCGAGTCTGCGACAACCAAATAATGCTTACTCAATCGCTAATATTAGATGACCGCACCAGCAATACCTTGCTGGCCAACAACAGGTGTGTATGGAGAGCCGTCTCTGACTCCGTGATGGGTGGCGTGTCACATGCAGCATTAACACCTGCACAGGTTGAAGGAAAAAACTGTCTGCACCTCTCAGGCGTGGTCAGCTTAGAAAGAAATGGCGGTTTTCTGCAAGCCAGTATAGATTTGTCGACTAACGGGATCCTCGATGCCAGCAACTATCTAGGCATCTCGTTTGAAGTTTATGGCAACAATGAAATTTATAATTTACACTTGCGCACTTCCGATACCACCCTTGTTTGGCAGTCTTATCGTGCGAGTTTTTTCGCACCCTCAAACTGGGAAAAAATCAGCATACCTTTTGAGGAGTTCGCGCCACATCGACTTCACTCACCCCTCAATATCCGCCAGCTTAAACGCTTAGGTATTGTTGCTATTGGTCGCCCCATGTCAGCAAACTTGTATTTTAGAAACGTTGTGTTTTTAAATAAAAAGTTAACATGAAACCTGAGTTACTTGTTAAAATTTACGCATCAATCAATCAATCAATCACATTTCGGAGAAAAAAATGGCCGTACGTAAAACAAAAGAAGAGCGCATTGCAGCACTTGAAGCACAAATTCAGAAGCTCAAAGAACTATCTATCACCCCCAAAGAAATCAAACTGACCAAAGAAAGTTCCGGCATAACAGCCGTTATATCTGCCATTGAAAATGCAGCAGAATTGAATGAAGTGTCTGTCGCTGAAATTATTAAAGCAGTTGCTCGTATTAAACGTACAGGATTGAAAATTGAGAATTCGGTTCGCAAATAGAAGCAGCTCAGCTATTTTTTATTAGTTCGCCTGATTGCTGATGTTTGAGATGTGCACTTTCAAATGCTGGTTGAGACAGACTGTCTCAGGTTCTCAGCCAGCACAGGCGTTCAATCTCCAACTCACGCTTCGATTATGCAAACTTATGTCAATAGCACAAAAACTGTGTAGCTTGGATGCTGCATGGCAATGTCAGACTGAAATAAAAATCACCCACAAACAAACCGTCTTGAATTGAATATTCAAGGCCGGTTTAGCACCGCCTCAAACGAGATTATCGGCACCGGCTTTCCAAACAAATACCCTTGCATGATATCGCTGTCCCATGCTCAAAATGTAACTCTGAGTCTCTGTCTCGACGCCTTCTGCAACCACCTTGAGTTTCAGACTATGAGCCAGGCTGCTGATACCAGCGCAGATGGCCACGGAGCTATCGTTGAACTCAATACCCATGACAAAGGGCCTGTCTATCTTCAGTTGATCCAAACGCAATCGGCTCAAATAAGCGAGCGATGAATAGCCGGCACCGAAATGATCCAGAGAAAATCCTATTCCATGAGCTTGCAGCACGCCCATCTTGACGATAGTGCCTTCAATGTCTTGCAGCACCGGACACTAGTGCATCGGCATAGGTAATGAGCACCCCTTTATGGGGTTCAAATGCCGTGGCGACGAACAAGTGTCTCTAACTCAGGAGGGGTGCTAATAGCTAAGTGACTGATTGGGAAGAAGAGTTGCTTCATGCAAAATTTAGCGGGGGAAATAGATTGACTTTTCATGATTACCCACAAAGTCAGACAGCATGCGAGATAGCACCATACGGCTATTCACAAAACTTTCACGATTTTGATAACATATTGTTTTTTAATGATTATTATAGATGACAAAAAATAAGCAGCACAAGAAAAAGCCTTGCAGAACACTACTTTAGAGGGCACATCCCCAATTTTATCCACAGAGTTATCCACAGAAATTGTGGGTAAAACAGAAATACTCTTTAGGAACGAGGGATTAGGAGTGAATTGTGGCGGGGATTCTGCCATGTCCTACCGGGATGGTATGCATTACCATGTCGTCAGAGTCTCCGAAAAAGCAATTTAAACACATACAATTTTCCATCAGGATCAAGCAAGAAAATTTCGTTGCCATGAAAAGACATTATTCATTGATATTTCTCATTGTGCTTTAAATTCATAGGTATGAGCACGCGGAAAATTCAGAGGTGGATGAGCAGACATAGTTCTGAAAAACTGAATAGCTGAAAATGTGCCTAGGCCTAGGTGATGGTGGATAGGATAAAAGGATCATCAAAAGTGCGGTCGTGCTCTTCAAATATATGTAATATATTGGTGTAGAGATATCGGTAGCTAGCAGCGGTGCTGACTTGACCGCGCAATGATTTGCATTCACGGACTATTACTTGCAATTGACTTAGAATCTCAAAGTGTGCTTCCCGATGTTTACGAAAATATTCGTAACCATCTGTTACGTGCGGTCGGCTTAACATGATAGCTTCTTCATGGGAAAAATGCTTTCCGGCCAGGGTATTCAGATCATGAATGAAGGCAGGTAGAAGGCCACTGCAAGATCCCCATTTTTCACGGGAACAGCTCGAACAGTCAAGATCTGTTTCCAAATTGCAGCAGGTGTTCCTAAGGTCATCCATAAACCGATTAATTCTTTCATGCTCCATTTCAATAAGAATGTAGTCATTAGGACTGAGATTGTGTATTGCCTTTGAATGAGCTGCCATCCATTTTATCCTTTCATCGATTTGTAACTACAAAAAATACTGGGAACCACTTAACGCAACTCGCTCAATTATACTTGCAGCAGAGATGATAAAAATGGCAGATAGCCAAAATGTTACTTTTTGTAGTTGATCGACTTAAGAAAGCGCTGATTTACTCGGTTTTGTCGTTCCCGTTCAGGCGGGAATCCAGTCACACAAGGCGTTGGATCACAGTTTTACGGGGATGAAGAATAAATCAGCATCTCCTTAAAAATTCATGATTCGTTATAACCGAGCGCGGTTGGCGTGCTAACCCCACTTACCGGACTCGAAGAATCAACACCCTACCTCACCTCGCCAGAACTACCCACAATAGCCATTACGCCAGCAACGCCACAACAATCTCCGACGGCTCAACGGACATATATCATTGCCTTTCGCGGAGGCCTACAAGCGACTCAGGCGAAAACGCCCGATACATTTTGAGAAAGATGACTACAAGCTACCAGTCCCGAAATGAAAACCCCAAACCGATTGTCGTTTGCCTATGATTATAATCAATCAATGATTCACCGAACCCAGAAGTCAGTTGAACATGCATTTTTGCGAAGTTCCCCAGCGGCATAGGCGTTGCCCAGTCCAACTGCATAAATCCATAATTCTGGTTAATCCTTAAGTTGTTGCGCAGCAATAAATTAACTGACTCGATTTTATTCGGTTCCCAATGCACAACAACATCACCATGCCCAAGATATTTTGTGATGTCAGGATTATCATCCTGCTGCGCACTCTCTGGAATACGCCACCACCCTCTCCCCGACAAAGATAAATCCCCCCATTCCCAACCGCCCTGAACATACAATCGATTCCAACTGCGAGAAAGAGGCAGAGCTTGACCGTTCGACTGATGGAGCATACCTAGATTGATCAACTTCAGGCCTGATAGGTTACCCGTACCCAATGTCGCAATCAGCTCAGGCTCATAATTACTTTCTCGAAATGGCGATGAGTTGTTCGGTGTAAATAATTGCCAGTTAGATTGCTGCGTGTATCCAGCCCAAAAATGAAGATTTTCAAATCCCATCCAATGAATTTGTTCTGCATCCCACACCTCAGACTTAAAACTAATTTGAAACTTACTTTCGTAATCGTTAATCATCAAAGGTGTCAATGCATTATGCCCCGGTGAAGGCGTATTGGGATTCGGGTTTGTACGCGTCGATTCTCTCGCAATGAAATAGCTGGCACGATGCGGACTAAGCCGCCCAATATCATGCTCAGAATTGCTGTGATTCAACCCATCTAGATTCCAGGAACGCACCAAATAACTACGCTGTTTTATGTCAGGTTTATCGGCAATGGGCGACGGAAAATTATTTTGACGACTGCCTGCATGACTGCTCGCGTCAGATTCCGATTGTGCCAACTTGTCGTAACATTTCAAGCGTTCGCTAACATCCCCTATAGAAGCACAATTGCTCAAATCGCTTGCCTGTGCAGATAGTGCAGCCAAACAACTCGCCAATAAAAGCACATTGAATTGAATTTTTTCTTTCATTGTATAAACAACCGCTATAAATTATCAAATAAAAACAGATATTTAACACAATAATGTCTGAATCAATGACATACATCGTCGAATAAACCAAAGACATTCCTGCGCTGCCGATATTACACCCGCCACCTACTCCTGCACATCCAAAATAACGCCTACGAACCTGCGGAAGTAACAAGTTTTACATCTTTGTATCGTTTAGCGACGAATCTGAACTATCTGGCGGCAAGGTTTATTTTACTGAACGGGATGCACAAACGGCAGAATTTCGGCGTATCATGATTCCACGATTCCGGTTGGCAGCGCTGCATAATATTCAGTCATCGTAGTGCTGTTTGACAGGCACCTGCAAAACAATTTTCAATAGTGGTGGGCCAGCGCCGGACAGGGCTGTTCAACCTGATTCTTTTCGTTGCAGTCGCATCTAAAGGAGATCTTATGAAAACGCCGGGAATTTTTTTTCTGCCAGTACTACTGCTCCTATTGACAGGTTGTGAGAGCATGATGACGGTCGCACCGCAGTTGAATCTTGCGTCAAATGATCAAAAAATGGAGGTAAAGAGCAAGGTCCTGATCGTCGGCCTCCTCGATTACTCTGCAGATGGAAAAAGCCTGGTCTCCGGCGGCGCCAGTCCCACTTTAAAGTTGTGGGACATGGAGAATGCCAAAGGCACTATTTCGATTCCATTGCACGCTCAATATGGTGCGACCGATGTAGCGTACTCACCGGATGGCAAGATTTTGGCGGCATCGGGCAGGACCGGGATATTCAACGGCGACGTTGCGCGCCTGTACGATGCAGTTACGGGTACTGAATTAAAGTCCATCAATGATAATTTCGGCGGGCAGTTGTCTTTTTCACCGGATGGCAAATATCTTCTGGGCAGCACAGTGTCTATCAGCCTTGCTAGCATATCATTCTCGACGAAATTGCTGGAGATTCAGACCGGCGCAGTTGTCAGGACGTTTGATGGATTCAAGTTTGGCGCCATTTCACCGGACGGGACTCATGCGGCACTGGTGAGTGAAACAGGACTCGCCCTATTCGATCTGAAGTCCGGAATGCAGGTATGGCAGCAGTCGGTTACAGCGGGGAACTTCGTCGGAAGCGGGGTGGCTGCCGTTGCATTCACACCCGACCATAAATACCTGCTTGCATCGCGTACGGAATTCCACGGCACATTGGGTAGCCAGGCCACCATGTCTGTCGAACTATTGGATGCTGCAACGGGAAATAAAGTCCGGGACCTAGTGAACTTCAGCGTGGAAGGCACCTTTTTTGCACACGAGAAGGGCAATCAGGAGTTGAAAAGTTTAGTCATCTCTCCGGATGGCAGCGTTTTTATGACCGGAAATCAGCGCGGTGAATACAGATTGTGGAATATAGCAAGCGGGCAACTAATCAAACAATTGAAACGCCCGGATGAAAAAATGATGCTGGATATGAGCCCCGCTCATGCTGCATTTTCACCCAGTGGCAAACTGGTCGCAATTTCCTCAGCAGCATCCGTAAGACTGTTCAATGTAGCTAGCGGCGACGAAGTGGCCGCAATGATCGCCTTCGATGACGGCGAATGGTTGGTGACGACACCCAGCGGGTATTACAACTCCTCTGAGAAAGGCGACCAATATTTAAGTGTCACTGTCGCTGGCAAGCCTTATTCCACCTCTCAACTGCGTGAATCATTCTACCGCCCGGATCTTGTTAAGGTGGCGCTTGCAGGCGATACACTGAGTGAATTTAAAAAGATTGCAGATATAAAACCGCCTCCGGTTATCGCCATCATCGACACGCCAACCTCGGCATCTGAAGATCAGGTAACTGTGTCGCTGCAAGTGAAGGATCAGGGAGGCGGTATTGGTGATGTGCGGCTATACCGTAACGGTACGGCGGTGCTACTCGAAAAGACCCGAAACTTACAGGCTGATGCGGCCGGCGGTCAGGTGCTGCGCTACACGGTGAGTCTGGAAGCCGGTAAAAATACCATTCGTGCCGTGGCATTCAATAGTGACAACAGTATGCAAAGTACCGATGCAACGGCGGAAATTCAGGCCAGCTTCGCATCCAGACTTCCTGCACTGTATGCCGTTGTGGTCGGCATCAAGGATTATGTCAATCCAAGACTTGCGCTCACCTATCCGGTGGCTGATGCAGAATTATTTGCATCCACATTGCTGGATAAGGGGCGTGGCTTGTTCAGCGCTATTCACATACGCAGCATGCTAAAACCGGAGGAGACGACCAGTGACGCAATTATTGCTGCGCTGATGCAGGCAAGGAAAGAAGTACATCCGGAAGATTTGTTCGTTTTCTATGTGGCCAGCCATGGGACGGTAGATGACGGACAATATCTCCTGATTACTTCCAATGTGGGTTCCACTTCCTCGGCGCACCTGAAACAGGATGCGCTTTCACAGGATAAACTGAAAGAATTGATCTCCAACATTCCGTCATCCAAGAAGCTCGTTGTGCTAGACACCTGCGATGCAGGCAAGCTGGGCGATGCGCTACAGATTGCCATGCTCACTCGCGGAATGAGCAGCGATACGGCGATGAAAGTGCTTTCACGAGCTGTCGGGTCAACGATTTTGTCCGCCAGCATGTCCAATCAGGAAGCGCTGGAGGGTTATAAGGGGCACGGATTATTTACCTATGTTGTCGTGGAAGGACTCAATGGCGCAGCGGATGCGGATAACGACGGTTTTGTAAAAACGCTGGAACTGGCTGATTATGTTGATAATCAGGTGCCCGAACTCGCCGAGCGACTTTTCAATCATAAGCAATTTCCCATTGTGTCGCCTACCGGCCAGGGCTTTCCGCTGACGAAAACCAGATAAGGTTAAAAATTATCATGCTCTTTCCACCAAGATCCTGAGCCGTTAAGGCTGATGTCACGAACTCGCCCTATCCGAATAGCTGCGTTCGCCAGCCAAAATTTCCGTGAGGCTCAGTCACTCGTGCGAATGCAGCCCCTGCCTGCCAACCGAGCTATGTCCCTCGCCAGAACCACCCACGACCGCCCCCGCAACATCCACCACCACACTGATAGTAGAACTGCCGATGCAACCGCAATGGAAACAGCAGTGCAACCGGAGACAAACACAGGGAGCAGCGAGGCAATGTGAAACCAAGTTACGTTTTTTTGTTCAATCCCGCTTGGCTGACTAATTCGATATATTACTTACCGACGGCATATATAAGCTCACGAATTCTTTACAACAGGAAATTCCACAACAACGGTGTCGAAAAAAGAAGAAAAACGGCAAGTGAAAGCAAATACGGCCATTCTTTTGACAACAAAACATCATGTTGAGTTTGGACTATCTTCGCTTGAATAACATTAGGTAAGCCAGAACTATTGACGATTGATTCTGAATCACAAACTAACTGCAAGGGTTCACCAAACTTACTATCCAGCCGCCCTTGCCCTACACACTCCAATTCAAGTTCGTGAAGGGTAGATTCGAGTCGAAAGGTATTTGAACACCCCGCAGCAGCAATTAATGCGGCATACGCTATTCCGTAAAAAAATGTTTTGATCGGCGTATTCATACTTTACTCGTTTCACAAGAGGCTGGCGCTCCTGCCCAGTCCAGCCTCACCGTAATGTTAGGGTTTGGTACATCTGTTGACAGTAATGAGTGCAGTATCTCAGTCAATATGAAAATTTGCAAGATTGAGTGTCTGTTACGCGACTCTGCCAGATCACCCCCCCGCCACGACCGCTTCCACACCACCCGCTATCGCAACCACACTGATCTGCACACCACCCAGCATCACAACAGCACGCACGTATCTTGGATATCTTGTGCAGCTCCAGATATCCATCGACAGAGACCCCACCATCATCTTACCTGTACCGTCGCACAGGCCGGCCATCTTGAGCAGTTGATTGAGTTCGATCGCCGTTCAATTGAA
>CAISHO010000033.1 GCA_903885165.1 uncultured Nitrosomonadales bacterium
CACTGATCTGCACACCACACAGCATAACAACAGCACCTGCACGTATCTTGGATATCTTGTGCAGCTCCAGATATCCATCGACAGAGACCCCACCATCATCTTACCTGTACCATCGCACAGGCCGGCCATCTTGAGCAGTTGATTGAGTTCGATCGCCGTTCAATTGAAATTCGATTTGTTGCATGGTGGGGATGCAATAAACGAACAACCAATATTTGATCCTCGCCATGCATATAAAAAGTGATGTATGGCGTGCGCGTCGGAAAACAGCGCAGATCATCTACCAGCTCGGGACGCGCTCTACCCATTTCTGGTTGGTTGCTCAAAATGATACAGCCGCCTGAATGACATCCAGAGACTCATCCGCTGCCACCAGATTTTCTTCAGCAACATAGAGCCACAACTCCAGCATATCCGTTTCGGCTGATCTGGTAAAACGAACGCCGATCATTCGCGGCACAGATAGACATGCTGAATATCACAACCGGGGTGCATCAGCGTAGTCCCGGCATGCTTTGTACGGCGCGATCAAATGCGGCCAGCCATTCGGGTCCCTGCAGTGCCGATATTTCCAGACGCAGACCGGACGGCAGAATCAACGTGCAATGCGTTTGCCGGGGAGTTGCAACCTGTGCGCGACAAATTTATTGCTCAGCACCGATGAGATCGGCTTTGTTTCAGCTTGATGTGTCAGCTTTGTGACAGCCAGTTTGCGCCGCCAGTAATACAGCGACTTCACGGAAAGCTCGTGCTGCTTTGCATATTGGCTTGCCGTAGTCGCTTCCAGTTTAAGCGCTGCAACATGCGCTGCCCAGAATGTCGTTTTCTGAATCATCTTTCACCTCATTCGTAATCGAGGTGGCAATCATGCAAAAATTAACAGATGAAAAAATCCTGCTGTTAATGGAGCACTTACGATTACTGCAGGAATGTGACAAAAGATGGAGTTGCTGGCGGGAATTCCACCGCCATCTATACCGCATGCGTTTCAGACTCAGTTGACCGCTTGATCAATTCATCAAACTGTTCAATTGGCATCGGCCGACCAAACAAGTAACCCTGATAGCATTTACAGCCGCTATCCAAAATAATGTGGCACTGCTCTTCCGTCTCCACCCCTTCAGCAATGACTTCAAGACTCAAACTATGTGCCATAGCGATAATGGTACTGACAATTGCCCTGTCGCTGCTGTCTGAGGCAAGATTACGTATAAATGACTGGTCAATTTTGAGTTGACTGAGTGGCAGCTGTTTAAGATATTGCAGCGAGGAATAGCCTGTACCGAAATCATCAAGTGAAAATCTGATGCCCATTTTCTTCAATACATTCATGATTACAATGGTATTTTCGACGTTGTCCAGCAGCATGCCTTCTGTTAATTCCAGTTTGAGCAAGGAAGGATTAATCGCATGACGCTGAATACATGACTGTATATGTGCCACAAAATCAGGCTGATGAAATTGTCTGGCACTCACGTTAACAGATAGAACGAGATTACGAGCAACTTCATCTTTCTGCCAATTTTTGAGCTGGATACAAGCAGCCTCCAGCACCCACCGTCCGATAGGTAGTATTAACCCTGTTTCTTCTGCCAATGGAATGAAGTCTGCAGGTGACACCATCCCGTGAACTGGGCGTATCCAGCGAATCAGCGACTCTGCTCCTAATGGGCGATTCAAATTATCTACCTGTATCTGGTAATACAATTGAAATTCCTGATTGGACTCTATCGCTTTTCGTAAATTTAATTCCAACGCAACACGCTGCGTAATCGCAGATTGCATCAGTGGATCAAAAAAACACAGTGTATTACGTCCCGCCTTTTTCCCTTGGTACATAGCAATATCAGACAGACGGAGCAGTGTTTCGTAATCCTGACTATCGTCTGGGAATATAGCGATACCAATAGAGCAAGATGTCATAACCTGAGCATCACAGACCATGAACGGTTGTTTCATATTCCGGAGTATTGCCGATGCAAACACTGTTGCCTCATGAATCTCTGATATCTGACTAAGGGCAATAACAAACTCATCTCCAGCGTGCCGTGTGACGATGTCACATTCCCTGACTGTTTTTTTGAGCCGCGCCGCCACCAATTTCAAAAATACGTCTCCAGCAGAGTGTCCCAACGAATCATTAACATCTTTGAAGTTATCCACATCGACAAACATAAAGGCCATGCGACTAGAGTTACGAGTTGCATGAGCGATTTCCTGCTGAACAAGTTCACGTTCAAGAAAATGATTGGGCAGACCTGTCAGTATGTCGTACTGAGATATGTGAATCAATTGTTGTTGTGAAGCTTGATATTTTTCAAATTGCTCACGAAGCTGCAATAGTGTTTTACGTAAGTCATTAACGACAAACCAGACAGACCACCCGGCGATAAGCAAATAAATGATAGCATCACGCAAATGGTCAAATGGATTGTATTCAGCCAAATTTTGACGGCTGTGAAGCACTTCAGTAGATATCGTCATGAAGATTAAAAAAGCAGTCATGGCGGCCAGCAACATGATAAAACTGCGGACTTCGATCAACATACCGGCAAGAATTAATACAATAGGAAAGGCCAGCACAGAAGCATCTCGCAAGCCTTGATCAACCCATTGCAGAGCGGCTGACATAATAGCCAAAGAAATCACCAGCGTTATGCTGGCGACATTCGACTTTCCTCTGTGATCCAAAATCTGACAAACCACCATCATAAACAGACCGCACAGCAACGGAATAATCGTTGACCAAGCTTGCGCATCCCAGTAGATAGGGATAACCAGCAAGATCGCTCCGCCGATAAAGATGGAAATTTGCCGCAAGCGGTATGAGCGTAATATCAGCAAAGGATCCAACGATTTATCGATCGGCATATTCATTTTCTATGGCAGAAACCAAACGTAAATCTTAGTCAAAAATTCGTAATTGGATATACTTTATGGGGCATACATTACCTGTACAGAAAGTCCGACCTCCTTCGGATTTCCAGTATTACGGGATGCCCCAAAATCTAAAGGCGCACTATACGCTGCTCTCCTTGCACGAAACCTACAGCACAGAATTTTGACTTGGCTAGCACCCAGAAATCCCGTCAAGTCGACGCACTCGACGAGCCGTTGCCTTCATTTCTTCTGTTAGATATTCTTTGTCGACTCGAATATGGTCAATCTTGTCAGCGAGGTGTTCACACTGAACTACAAGTTCCTCGTACTTGGCTCTGAGCTCTGCTATCTCTGTTCTCATATATCGAAAGTCCAAGATTCATTGTGTATGCTCCCGGACGGCAGAATACACTGACCATATGATGAAGGAATATAGGGAAAATCTGATTTTCATTGGCTCAACGTAACATCGATAAAGACAGACCTACCGCTTCCACACCACCCGCTATTGCAACCACACTGATCTGCACACCACACAGCATCACAACAGCACCTGCACGTATCTTGGATATCTTGTGCAGCTCCAGATATCCATCGACAGAGCCCACCATCATCTTACCTGTACCGTCGCACAGGCCGGCCATCTTGAGCATAGGCGAAGTTTTCTAGCAGTTTGGTAGCGACGTTTCACAAGTCACCTCAATTCACGTAGCCGTTTTGTTTTGGTGTGTATAGCTAAAATTCATCTCGTTGCAGCTTGTCGGGCAGGAGGCGAGAACAGGAGCTTCATTAGAGGTTATTACCAAATGTACAGAATGTATCCCGCTGTCTTTTGGCATAATACATCGCTAAATCAGCATGCTTAAGAAGTGTTTTGAGGTCCTTTCCATGTTTTGGAAAAATGGCAATGCCGATGCTGCAGCCCACGTTATAGAACTTTTCATTCAGTTCAAATGGCTGCGAAAAAGCTTTCAGAATATCTGTTGCGACAAGCTCCGCATCTTCAGTCGCTTTTATCTCGGTGATAATCAAGGTAAATTCATCGCCCCCCATACGTGCCACCGTGTCGGTTTTACGCACACAGGCAAGGAGGCGCTTAGTCGCTTCTTTGAGCAGCACATCGCCCATGTCATGACCGAGTGTGTCATTAATATCTTTGAAATGATCAAGGTCAAGGAACAACACCGCCATTGACTGCTGATGACGTCGCGCCAGTAGCAATCCGTATTCCAGACGATCATGGAATAACGCGCGGTTGGGCAGGCCAGTCAATGGATCGTGGTGGGCAAGCAACAGGAGCTGCTTCTCTGCCTGTTTGCGTTCCGTGATGTCGAGTTGTAACCCGATATAGTGGGTGGTGACGCCATCCTCTCCTTTGACGGCGGTAATTGTCAGCCATTTGGGATATATCTCGCCATTTTTGCGTCGATCCCATACTTCTCCCTGCCATTTTCCGGTGAAGTTGAGCGACTCCCACATCGCGCCGTAGAAATCCGCATCGTGAAGACCGGATTTAAGCATTCGGGGCGTCTGGCCCAAGGCTTCTGCTGAGGTATAGCCAGTAGTCTCTGTGAAAGCGCTGTTAACCCTCATGATCACACCATTTGCATCGGTAATGACCATCGCTGCCTGAGATTCAAATGCGGCTGCAGCAATGCGAAGTTCTGTCTCGGCATGTTTGCGTTCGGTGATGTCATTAATAATTGAAAAAAATAGGCTCTTTCCCCTGTAATTAACAATTGAAATATGCGCTTCTACCTCACGGACATCACCATTAGCCAATCGATGCTCAAAGGAAAATACATTCTGCTCTCCGCTGATTGCTTTCTGTCTGTGTTGATGGATTGCTGACTCAGTTTGCGCATTGATCTGACTTACGCTCATGCCACGCAGGATTTCCACCGGGTAACCATAAAATTTTGCTGCTGAAGGGTTCGCATCAACGATGATGCCTGATTGGTGATCAATCAATAACATCACATCACTATGCATAACAAATAACTGGCGAAAAAAGGCTTCGCTTTCTCGTAAGGTGCTCTGATCCGGCTTCTGCTGATCAAGATACCTCACTGTATCAAGCTCTCTAGCAGTTCAGTCGGCACAGTCAATAAAGGTTGAATTAATTGTTTTTTAATGTACATTTTTTAGTTAATCTGATTTTCATAAATCCAAACACATACCACAAATTCCGTAGATTTTTTATTTCTAGCAGCCTCTGCATCTGGACAATCTGCACACCAACAAGCCATACACGAAAGTTCCGTATCCATACTACACCCACCGGCACATTCTGCACATCCGTAAAACTGACTGCAAAATACGACTCGACTGATGCCAGAAAATCAGTTCGCCAGAATTCCAGAATTCCAGCTCCCCAGTTTTTGCATCCACCCTGCCCCTACCCGACGCACCCGACGATCTGTCGCCGCACCCTGCATCCAAAATTTTTCCCGTCTCGCATCACCCACCCCACTCGATCGGGGCAGTCACCACGGTCAGGCATCGGCTCCGACTGGGTGTATTTCTGGCCCACCTCGGCACCATGCTGCATCGCACTCACCCCCTATAGTCCCCAGTTGCGGCAAATGACTGGCGTCGATGCGTCGGGTGCGACGGGTGGCGGGGAGAGTTTTTTCTGCGCAGACCTAATTTTCCCGGCAGGGGACGGCAGAAAAGTCAGGGAGTGGGTGGGGAGGCAGAATTCTGGAAAGCCGGGGAACTGGGGAACTGAAAATTTGGGGAGCTGAAAAACTACTCGATTGCAACAGACAATGGGAAAGACTCAGTTCGACTCAATCAGCCTTGCCACATCGCCGTGACACTCTGCACATTTGCCAACCAGCAGCAGATCACCTGACATGACCGCGCCGGAGAAATTCGTGATGGTAGTCATGCCGCATCTTCGGCAGTAAACATTGCAGAGCAGCTTCTTTCGACTGTCACTGGGAATGACAGCCCACAGCTTCGCAGCAAGAGGTGTGAATGTAGGCAGAGAATCGACGGTCATTGTGCACCTAATTGCTCAGGAATCGCGGCAGAAAATTCCTTGCAGCATTGATCAATTGACATTATCACCCGTCTGGAAGCTCGGAAAAAGGCACCTGAAGAACTCAGCATACTTCGTGCAGCATCAGGATTATTTTCATTGATCAGACGTGCAATCTTGCTGGCCTCCTGATGAAAGCTCGCATGATTGAACTGTAGCTGAAGATACGATTCGCGATCGGAATAGCCTTCAAACTCAGAATACAGCCATTTACCGAGCGCACACACATTATCCAAACCGATAGTTTCAACGTCTAACTGTGGCGAACCGCCTTGCTCTATTGCCGCTTGAAACTTTGCAAACCAATCCATGTGGACGTTGATTGCATCCGAGAAAATCATTGCATCTGAGAAATTCATTTTCATCATTCAATTACTATGTTCTCATGCATCGAAATTTCAAGATTCATTGTGTATACCCTCGGATGGCAGAATACACTGACCATATGATGAACGGATATAGGGAAAATCTGATTTTCTTTGGATCAACACAACATCTATACAGACGCACCACCCCCCGGTGTCAGACTAATCTCCACACCCCCCAGCCTCACAACCGCCCCGGCACGTATCTTGGCCGTCTTGCGCAGCTCCAGTTGGCCATCGACGGAGACAACGCCCTCAGCCACCATGACCTTGCCAGCACCACCACTGTCGCACAGGCAGACCAACTTGAGCAGTTGGTTGAGTTCGACCGCCGTTCAATTGAAATTCGATTTATTGCATGAGGGTCGTCCTGACTTGTTGTGTTTCGTTGCACTGTCATGATCGTTTTGACTACATTGCCAATCATCTAGCGATCTTCCCGCGTGTGCCAGAGTCTCAGCACGAAAATTGTGGAATGTTGAATTTCGTAACGCATTTCATAGTGACCAACTAAAATACGCCGTACCTCACGAGGATCAAACTCTTCCAGCCTTTCTCCCAGACGTGGCTGCTCCATGAGCTTGGCAGGTGCTGCCGCTAGGGTTTGCACAGTGACGGCAGCAGCTTGCTTGTTTAATAGCGACAGAAATTCATGCAGCCTTGCCAAATCTGACAATGCCTTGCTCGTCCATTTCAATTCCATCAACGCGGCACCGGCAGTGGCTGATCGCTGCTGAGACTGTCAGCCCAAGCTTGCACGGATTGATGGTCGATGACGTGGCCCGTATCCACATCCGCCATCGCGTCCAGTGTCATACGACGACGCAATTCTTCCTGATCAACCCAAGCGGACAATGCCTGCTTCACGATCCATCCGCGAGAACGCTCCATGCGAGCGGCAATTAAATCAACCTTCTCAACGAGTGTAACGGGAACATGCGCAGTGAGCACTTTAGTAAGCATACTGAATCTCCTGAAAATCAGATTTAATCACAGTGATTATATTTGATTGGCACGAAGACGTGTGACCGATCCTTGTATGAACGCTGAAGCGAAATCTATACCGACTCCACCGAACACGAATTTTGCAGAGCAAAGTAAAAAGCCACTTCCTTTTACAGAAGTGGCTTGAATATTGACTCCCCAACCTGGACAAATCTGGGCACTGGACAGTCACCATTGCAATTTAATATGGGTGCGTCAGACACGAAAAAAATCTGTACATGACATGATGCAAATCGCTTTCACTTAAGAAAAATTATCTGCGTCTATATCACGGGCATGGTGTAATACACGAACAACCAATATGTGATCCTCGCCATGCATATAAAAAATGATGTAGGGCGTGCGCGTCGGAAAACAGCGCAGACCATCTGCCAGCTCGGGACGCGCTCTACCCATTTCTGGCTGGTTGCTCAAAACTGATACAGCCGCCTGAATGACATCCAGAGACTCATCCGCTGCCACCAAATTTTCTTCAGCAACATGAAGCCACAACTCCAGCAGATCCGTTTCGGCTGATCTGGTAAAACGAACGCCGATCATTAGGCAGCAGCTTTGCGCGTTTGTAAAATCTGCCGACCTTGCTGCTTCAAACTTTCAAAATCGACCTCCCTTGTACGACCATTCTTTAGATCAATCATACCTTTGGCGATATCTTGCCGCAAACTATCAAGCTTGGATGTTTTCACCTGTTCATAGGCTTCAAACAAACGTAAAGCTTCACGAATTACCTCACTTGCGGAGCCATACATGCCAGACTCTACGCGCTGACGGACACGAGCCTCTAACTCAATGGGTAAAGATACATTCATCGACATGGCAAACTCTCCTCATACTATTTACACTCCAATCATGGCAGTTTATGACATAAATTGCCATAATGCAAAAAAACGTAAGCGCTCCATACACCACGGACTTGTTGCCTGATTTTAAATTTCGCATGATTCATGCCTTCAATACGGAGGTTGTGAATGATGAAGATGGGAACGGAATTTTGGGCTGCACATGTGGCGGCGATCCAGCGAGAATTGATTCCAGCGAGTGAATACGCAAGGCAGCACGGAATTGCTGTGAAGTCGCTGTATTACTGGCGGCGCAAGCTGAAAAAGTCCGACACGACAGACATCCCGCTGCCGAACAGTAAGTTTGTTGCGCTACGCATTGCGCCCGGCGTATCACAACCAAGAACTGCACACTGGCGTTGCCGTCTGGCTTGCTGTTGGAGCTGTCAGCGCTGTCAACACCTGAATGGCTCGCTGCGCTGGTGCATGCCGTACCGGTAATCCGTTGATGCACCCGGGCTGTGATATTGAGCAG
>CAISHO010000034.1 GCA_903885165.1 uncultured Nitrosomonadales bacterium
CTCTCCAATAGCTCACAAAGCCTTCTCGAAGCATAATGCACGACAAAAATTTGTAATGCGATGAATTCCACCGCATTCATAAAAACAGACAGCACAAAGTGGATATTCGTGACAGGCAGCAATGTGCGGGTATAGATGATTGAAATTCGCTTGTCCGATAGCCGACTGTCACGAGAGAATTCGGCAAAATCTAAGAGCGGAAATTGCGGGAAGGCTATTTCACGTTTAGCAACTGACGGGGTTTTTGTATAGCGACAAAATCGCTTTTCGCATTATGCAATCAGCGCATGCGGTCTTGATAGGCCTAACCTTATGGCTCAATGATTTCGCCACGCAAATAAAGCGTATCAGGCGACAGATCAATCTCATTCCACACCACCGCACAGTAAGCCACATGTGCTTTCAGAAAATAATTTGCATCTGTAAGAGCAGAAAAAGCCTGATAAGACAAATAAGGCTTCATATCAAATCGGCGGCGTTCCCCGTTCGCGAAATAGCCTCCAGAAAATAATCCGGTAGCGTATGTACCTGAACAACATCGGGTGTCATCTCTGTACTCATTAACGTAACGGATCAATCTTGAAAGGTGTCTGACCGCCGGTTACCAGTCAATTCTGCGGTAAACACCGCCAACTTTATTTGCTTGGCCGGTTGCTGCCTGAGACGATCTTGTATTCCAGCAAGCGGCATTCGATCGCACCGTTAAACAGCGGGGTGCGCTTTGAAGGCGACAAGCGCATCAGCTTTAGAATGGCCTTGTCGGCAGTAAATAGATAAGCTGTCCAGCCGCCAAATTTGCGTTTCAACGCATCACCCAGCTTAGGGTATAGCTCCGCCAGCTCATCCAGTTCACCCATGCGCTCGCCGTAAGGCAAATTCGCCACCATAATACCGTGGTCGGCTGGTGCCGATATTTCCAGAATATTGGCCTGATTGAGTTCGACGCAATCCACCAGGCCCGCATCGCTCAGATTGCGCCAGGCGGTTTTCATCGCATCGCCATACATATCGCTGCCATAGATTTCCAACGGCTTAGGTGGTAACTGCGCTGCGATTGCCGCCTCTTTCATCGCCTGCCATGTTGCCTTATCGAAATTGAGCAGCTTTTCGAAGGCAAAACTGCGTGCAATACCGGGCTGAATATTTAACGACATTTGCACCGCTTCGATCAGAAATGTGCCACTACCGCACATCGGATCGAGCAGCGGCGTGCCTGGTTTCCAGCCGGACAGACGCAAGATGCCTGCCGCTAGATTTTCCCGAATTGGTGCAATATTGGTATGTTGGCGTACACCGCGTTTGAACAGCGGATCACCTGAGGTATCCAGGTACAGCATCAGTTTTTCATCTTCGAGGAACACATGAATGCGCACATCGGGCGTCAAGGTGTCCACACTGGGACGTTCGTCGCAATGCGCGCGGAAACGGTCACATACGGCATCCTTGACCAGCAAAGTGATGAACTCCAGACTTTTGAGCGCGCAACGGATCGCGGTGGTATTCACCCGGATGGTGTGCGTGACGTTAAACCAGCGCTGCCATTGCAGATCGAACACCGCCTTGTAAATATCCTGTTCAGTGCGATAGTAGCCTTCCTTGACGCGCCACAGTACGCGACTGGCTACGCGGCTCTCCAGATTGACGCGGTAACACAGCGGCCAGTCACCGGAAAAATGTACACCGCCCTCGGTGCTGCGCACGTTTTGCGCACTCATCGCCACCAGGTCGTTGAATAATACGGTTTCGAGGCCGCGCGGGCAGGGAGCAAAAAAATCAGTCATAAGAAATTTTAAAATGGTTTGACAGTGACAAGGATGACCACAGCGGTCAGGATAAGAACAGGGATTTCGTTGAAAAACCGGTAAAAAACATGGTTGCGGACATTTTTATCGTCGGCAAAGCGTTTGACTAGTATGCCGCAATAGTGGTGATAAGCATATAAGCCCGTCACCAGAGCGACCTTTATATTTAGCCATTCTCCGCTAAAACCATAAATAAACCAAAGGCTTAGTCCTGATGCGATCGCGAGCCAGGAAATCGGCGTAACGAAGCGGTACAGCTTGCCTTCCATCAGTTTCAGACGTGCTATCTCGGCAGGTTCGGATGCCATCGCGTGGTTGACGAAGATGCGCGGCAGGTAAAACAAGCCGGCGAACCAGGAGACGACAAAAATAATGTGAAACGCTTTGAGCCACAACATGTTGAAAAACCGGTGCAATTTACAATGGAGCAATTATACGGGTAGCGCACCGCCCGTGCACCAGGGAATCGGAAAATCAAAGTGGCGGCGAGGAAATGTCAAGACGCGTCGCACGCAATTTGAATTGTATCTCGCTAAGACATCGAGTTAAACAGGGTTAAATCGGTATAATAATGACGGAGATTATAATTGCGTCGAACACTATAGCGTTGCCGAATACTATAATGCCGCCAACTATGTCGCAGTAGCCTGCGACATAAAAACATTTAACCCGACTGCTAGCAAGCTGGATTTAGGATAATTTGTGATTAAAAAAATACTCGTTGCCAACCGGGGTGAGATTGCGGTTCGCATTGTGCGTGCATGTTCTGAAATGGGTATCAAATCGGTCGCTATCTACACCGATGCGGACCGCCATGCGCTACACGTCAAAAAAGCAGATGAGGCGTATCACATCGGTTCAGAACCTGTTGCCGGCTATCTGAATGCGCACAACATCGTCAATATCGCGGTCACCTCAGGCTGTGACGCCTTGCATCCGGGCTATGGCTTTCTGTCAGAGAATCCTGAGCTGGCTGATATCTGCGCCCGTCGCGGCATCAAATTCATCGGCCCCAATGCCGATACCATACGCCAGATGGGCGACAAGATACAGGCGCGCACCGCGATGATCGCCGCAGGCATTCCCTGTGTGCCTGGCAGCGAAGGCAACCTGGCCAATCTGGAAGAAGCTTGCATGCTGGCTGGCGAAGTCGGCTATCCGATTATGCTCAAAGCGACCAATGGTGGTGGCGGACGCGGCATACGCCGTTGCGACAACGAAAAAGAACTGCTCAGCAACTACGACCGGGTGATATCGGAGGCGGGCAAAGCGTTTGGCAAGCCGGAAGTGTTTCTGGAAAAGTGCGTGGTCAATCCTAAGCACATTGAAGTGCAGGTACTCGGCGACAGCCACGGCAACGTGATCCATTTGTACGAGCGCGACTGTTCCATCCAGCGCCGCAATCAAAAACTGATCGAGATCGCACCATCGCCGCAGCTCAATCAGGAACAGCGCGACTACATAGGCGACTTGGGTGCGCGTGCTGCGCGTGCCGTCGGTTACGAGAATGCGGGTACGGTCGAATTCTTGCTCGATGAAAATGATAATTTCTATTTCATGGAAATGAACACCCGCATACAGGTGGAACATACCGTGACGGAAACGATCACCGGTATCGACCTCGTGCAGGAGCAGATCCGCATTGCCGATGGTTTGCCGCTGCAATACAAACAAGAGGATGTCGGTTTTCGCGGTTACGCGATGGAATTCCGTATCAATGCGGAAGATCCGAAAAACAACTTCCTGCCCAGCTTTGGTAAGATTACGCGTTACTATGCACCGGGCGGTCCCGGCGTGCGTATCGATGCGGCCATGTATAGCGGCTATGTGATCCCTCCCTACTTCGACTCGATGTGTGCCAAGCTCACCGTATGGGCGCTTACCTGGGAAGGTGTGATCGAACGCGGTCGCCGTGCCCTGGACGATATGGTGGTGTACGGCGTGAAGACCACGATTCCCTATTATCAGGAAATTCTGCAACACCCTGAATTCAGGAATGCCCAGTTCAACACCAGTTTCGTTGAAGCGCATCCTGAGTTGATCGATTACGTCACCAAGATTCCACCCGAGCTCCGGGCGGCGGCCATTGCGGCTGCCATCGCGGCGCATGAAGGCATTTAATTCACCTAACCTAGCTTAAATATCATGTCAAAGACCCTTATTTCCGAACTGGTCCTGCGCGACGGCCACCAATCCACCATTGCAACGCGCATGCGCACCCAGGACATGCTGCCCATTTGCGCGAAACTGGACAGCATCGATTTCTGGTCTCTGGAAGCGTGGGGCGGAGCTACGTTTGATGCCTGCGTGCGTTTTCTGAAAGAAGATCCGTGGGAGCGCTTGAAGACATTGCGCAAGGCCTTGCCGAACAGCCGCCTGCAGATGTTGCTGCGCGGTCAGAATTTGCTTGGCTATCGTCATTATTCCGATGATGTAGTGCGCGCTTTTGTCAGCAAGTCAGCCAATAACGGCGTGGATGTATTCCGTATTTTTGACGCGATGAATGACATGCGCAACCTGCGCGTCTCGATCGATGCGGTGAAAAAGTCCGGCAAGCATGCCGAAGGCTGTATCAGCTACACCACCAGCCCGGTGCATGACATTCCACAATTCGTGAATATGGCCTGCGAACTGGAAGCGTTAGGTTGCGATACCCTTTGCATCAAGGATATGGGCGGTCTGCTGACTCCTTACGCTACCTTTGAACTGGTCACGGCGTTGCGCGCAGCGGTAGGTATTCCGATTCATCTGCATAGCCATTCGACCTCAGGTCTGTCGTCGATGTGTTTCCTCAAAGCCGTGGAAGCGGGTGCGACCATGCTGGATACCTGCAATTCATCGTTCGGAGAGGGTGCTAGCCACTCATCTACCGAGAGTATCGTCGCCGCCTTGCGTGGCACGGAATACGACACCGGACTTGATCTGGGCGCATTACAGGAAGTGACCGCCTACTTCACCGAAGTGCGCAAAAAATACTGGCAGTTCGAAAGTGCCTTCACCGGCGTGGATACTCGCGTACTGGTTAACCATGTGCCAGGAGGCATGATTTCGAATCTGTCCAACCAGCTCAAAGAACTAGACGCGCTGCACCGCATGGATGAAGTGCTGGATGAAATCCCGCGCGTACGCGAGGACATGGGTTACCCGCCCCTGGTGACTCCAACTTCGCAGATCGTCGGCACTCAGGCTGTGCTGAATGTGCTGACCGGCCAACGTTACAAATCCGTCACCAATGAAGTTAAAAACTACCTGCTTGGTCACTATGGCAAAGCGTCGGGCAAGATTAACGAGCAAGTCAGAAAAGATGCTGTCGGCGACGATGTAGTCATCACTTGTCGCCCGGCCGATTTGCTGGAAGATGAGATGCTTAAACTTCAGGCTGAGAGTGAAACCTTTGCCTTGAGCGAGGAAGATGTCCTCACTTATGCGATGTTCCCTGATTTGGGTAAGACTTTCTTGCAGGAACGCAACGCCAATACACTTAAACCTGAGCAACTGTTAGCTAAGGAAACTGCCACGGCCTCGACTGAACGTTTTGCGCCGAATGAGTTTAATGTCACGCTGCACGGCGAAACCTTCCACATCAAACTCACCGGCAGCGGTCACCATCGTGAAACACAGCGTCCTTACTATGTTTCCGTGGATGGGATTTCGGAAGAAGTCATCGTTGAAACACTGAATGAAATCGAAGTTTCAGGCAACAATGGCGGTGGCCAGAAAAAGTCTTCATCAGGTGCTAGCACAAGCTCTTCCAGCCGTTCGCGCCCTACTCATCAGGGCTGTGTGACAACCGCCATGTCCGGCGTTATTGTCGAAGTCAAGACGAAGGTCGGGGATCAGGTTAAGGCGGGAGACAGCTTGTTAGTCATCGAAGCCATGAAGATGGAAAACGAAATCCAGGCACCATTGAGTGGCGTGGTCATCAGCGTCCACGTTAAGAAGGGTGACGGTGTGGCACCCGATGAAACACTGGTCGAGATTGAAAAGACCTAACCCTCGCTATTCAATTCAGGGATAACGCCCTCAAAGTTCGGCGGCAGACGGGCTTCAACCCGTCTGCAACCGTTTCCTGAATAAGACTAGCGAGACATAGAATCCGACCAGTGCATAAACCAGCAGCACCGCGATATCGGCCATAAAATGTACCGGAATCGCGCCGTTCAGTAGTGGCCTGGCCAGATTGACGGCATGAGTCAGTGGTAAAAGGGATGAGACGGTTTGCAGCATGCCAGGCAGCTGATCGACCGGAAAGAATACGCCGCACAACAGCGTCATCGGCGTGATCACCAGGGTAAAGTAATACATGAAAAATTCATAACCGGGTGCTAACGCGGTGACGATCAGCCCCATCGCGGCGAAACACAGCCCCACCAGCAGGGACAGCGGAATAATCCACAGCGCCAGTGGCGAGTGCATCAGGCCTAATCCCCAGATCACCAGCAGTACGGCAAGACCGGACAAGAGGCTCTTGCTCGCCGCCCAGATTACTTCGGATAACACGATGTCATCCAGTGTGATCGGCGTATTGAGAATCGCCTCCCAGGTTCGTTGTTCATGCATGCGCGCGAATCCGGAGTACAGCGCCTCGAAACTCGCGCTGTTCATGGTGCTGTAGCACACCGTCCCGGCGGATAAAAAGGCGATGTAAGACATACCGCCAATTTGGGGCAACATCCCGCCCAGACCGTAGCCCAAGCCCAGCATATAGATTACCGGATCAGCCAGATGCCCCAGTATGGATGGCCCCGCCATCTTCTTCCAGACCATGTAATGGCGACGCCAGATCGGAATGAAACGGCTGCTAAATTGCGGGAATGCGAAAATATTAGTTTTCATTCTTCACCTGTTTACGCGCAGTCGCTTCCGAGAGCTGTTTGTAATTCTCTTTACTGGCAATGCGCTTGCCGGATTTTTTCTCCAAATCGCGTCTGGCACTCCCGGCGACTGCGCCACCCGCTACGACTGCATCACGATTTTCGGCATAACCTTGCGCATCTTTGTTGCGTGCGATTTCGGTGGTGGAGGCTTCACCCAACATGCTGAATATCAGCTCCAAATCATTCATGTGATCGCGAAGATTGTCTGCCGGTTTATCCAGATTTTTATACGTTTTGTATTCTGCAGGCGTCATGCCGAACGTAGCGCGGCTGATTTCAGCGGTAAGGATGGCATATTCGCGCTGTTCCTTCACGCCACGCTTTTTCCATTCAGAGGTTAACTCGTCGCGAATGGCGATGCCTCGCACGCGTTTCTCTATCCACTCATCGCTATAACCTTTGGCTTGATATAGTCCGCGCATCCGTGCCGCAGCGAGTTCGGGATTCTCGATCTCCTCCAGTCGCTCGTAGCCAACTTTTGCCAACCAGCGTTTGAACGGCTCAGCCTTAGGCGAAGGGATAGACTGGATGATGCGAAGCAGACCTTCTGTATGCGAGCAATCCGTTTCACGCAACTTGCCGTCTGGGGCTTCAAGCTTGAACTGTCGACAAATTGTCGACAGTTCCATGCCGCTGATTTTTTCACGCTGTTTGATTCGATACCAATAGTCGCGCGGGTTCTGACTCTCGGTTAACGCCGCGACCACATCAACAATGGAGAAATACCATTTTTGATCATCTTCGCTCCAAGTCGAACGAATCTGTTTAGATTCAAATAGTTTAACGTTGCTCATCTCAACTCCTTATTCATTCCCGCATTTCCCTGCCGGTCAGTTTAAGGAAGACGTCTTCCATATTGGCAGGCCGATGCACGTAGCTAAGTTCTGGATGTTGCTGCAACTCCCGCAGCAAAGGATGCGCGTCTTTCACATAGCAAAACACCGATTCACCGCTCACTTCAAAACGTTCGGCATGACGTGCAGCA
>CAISHO010000035.1 GCA_903885165.1 uncultured Nitrosomonadales bacterium
ATCATCAGCGCCCAATTCATAGCGCTGCCGCGTGCGAAGGTCAACAGATCGAGCGGATTCATTTCTCCTCCCTGATCAATTCCTGCACAGTGACGGTTTCATGCGCGGCTTTTGCCGCAGACTTGGTCTTACGGTTATGCCAGGTGATCGCCACTCCGGCGGCTGTTCCGATCCCCGCCGCGCCTTCCAGCATGGCAGAGGTGGCCGATACCGGCATGGACAAGGCGCTATACAAGGGACCTGCATCCCAGAAATTCGGCTCGGAGCAGCCGATGCAGCCGTGGCCTGACTGTATCGGGAAACTGGTACCGTCGTTCCACTTGGTGGTGGCGCAAGCGTTGTAGGTCACCGGCCCCTTGCAGCCCAGCTTGAACAGACACCAGCCGTGACGCGCCGCCTCATCGTCGAAGCTCTGTGCGAACTTGCCCTGATCATAAAAAGGTCGACGGTAGCAGCGGTCGTGTATGGTCTCGCCATAAAAGGCGCGTGGACGCCCCTGCGCATCCAGTTCGGGCAGGCTGCCGAAGGTGAGAAAATGCGCCAGCACGCCTGTCATCACCACCGGTATCGGCGGGCAACCGGGCACATTGATAACGGGCTTGTCGCGGATGAGTTCGCCCACCGAAACAGCGCCGGTCGGATTCGGTGAGGCGCCGGGCAAACCGCCATATGCCGCACAGGTGCCCACCGCCACGATGGCCGCCGCGCCTTTGGCCGTCTCCATCAGCATGTCGTAATTGCTGATCCCGGCGATGGTAGAAAAACCCGGATTACCCATCGGAATCGAACCGTCCACGATCAACAGGTATTTCCCCGCGTTGTCCTTCATCGACTGTATCCGCGCCTGTTCTGCGGACTCGCCCGATGCGGCTTGCAAGGTGTGGTGATAGTCCAGCGAGATCAGGTCGAAGATCAGGTTTTCCAGCGTCGGCGCATGAGAGCGCGTCAGGGATTCGGTGCAGCCGGTGCATTCCTGAAATGACAGCCAGATCACCGATTGTCTGCGTGCGTGAGATATAGCCTCGGCCATCACACCGGCCATCGCGGGTGGCAAGGCTAGCATCGCCGTCAAGGATGTGCAAAATGCCAGAAATTCGCGTCGCGATACGCCGTGTGCTGACAGCCCCTCCCCCACGGTTCCAGGGAAAGCATCTGATTTTATTGAAGATTTCATGTTAACTCCTTGTGATCGGAATAAACTTGCAACTTTCGGCTATTCTGCGCGGCAGGCGTGTCCGGGTCAATCCTTTACTGAGATAAAACGTGCAATGATGCTTGTCGCTGCGCCGCACACTTCGGGCAAGGCCGCTGCGACGGCAGGTGTAGGATGCTCCCCCCAACCGACAAATTCAGGCTGTATGCCGATCAGGGCACGCTGCTCCGGCCATACTCCAGTCAGCAACGAAATCGCCCGCAAGTCGAGCAACCCCACTTCGTGCACGCTGCTCTTGAGATTCTCGCCCAGAAACCGGTCCATCTCATCCCCTTCGAAGCACCTGACCGTACCGGGCGGTGCACCCAGTTCCGCAGCATCTATCACCAGCAGCGCCGTGCACTCACTAATCGGCACAGCCAGCGTAAAGGACAACGTCCCGCCATCGATGAATTCCAAGTCCTCGCGATCGCCGTATCGTGCTTGAAGTTCCTGCATCGCAAAAATGCCTACCCCTTCGTCGGCAAGCAAGGTATTGCCTATGCCCAGTACCAATAGCTTCATAGCGTCTCACACCATTCCAATGTCCAGGGCACGCAGGGATCAAGCTCAGCGACGAGGTGCGCTATTCGCCTCTCCAACTTACCGCGATCGCCACCTGGCTGCCCCAAAAGATAAGTGGCCAGTGCACCCTTAGGATGAAAGTTCCATTCGGTGGGTGCAACGATTTTATAATCGGCGATGCGCCCCCCGTCCAGCTCGACTTCGTGCATCAATAAACCACGGGCGGTTTCGACCAGCGCGCGTCCGACGCCGGTGGCAACGTTTACCGAACTGACCATCCCACCGTTCGGCTCCTCGCCAGATGCCCAAGATCGCAAAACATCGAAGCGTGCGTGCGTGCCTTTTATTGTATTTATTCTCGATATAGCACCGGTTTCGGCGGGAACTCCTCGCCATGTGGGGTAACGACAAAATGCTTCCGTCAATCGCGGCCATACCGCCCGCGAACTTCTCGCATCCAATCGTGGCAACGGGTTAGATACAAATGATGATTCTTCATCCTGAGGTATCAGCGCTAATTGGGTGCCGTTCAGCCATTCATGCAGTTCTGCTCGCCTGCCCTCCGCTATCCATTTAACCGCGCGGACAAATTCCTGATTCTGCGGTGTTTGTCCGGATAATTCAGGTAAAACGATCAGGTAATGCCACAGGTGCTCGCGCATGGCTTCGCGCTGAACCTCTGTATCTATGATCGGCAAACATTCCTGACCTGTCGATGCAGCCAGCGCCAGTTGAGCTGCACGCAATTGAGCTTTGCCGCACAATGCATACAGCAGTGAAATTCGTTGCAGCACGCCTGCTTTGGTTTGTCCGCGTAAACACGGTGTCACATCGGGGCGTTCGCAGCTAATCTGCACTGAACTGATCTGTCCGTCAGATGAGACTAGTTTTATACGCACCTGTCCGGTCGTCATTTTTGAGGCATGAAGCCGGGAAAATACGCATTGAGATTGCGGACACCCAGCAAAGCGGCCTCGACTCCATCGAGCGCAAGGTTTATTTCTGTCACCTGCTGCGGGGAGAGTTTCTCGCGAGCCTGTCCAAGTACGGCATAGACCCAGTCGCCGGGCACAACCGCTTCCAGCCAGAGGATATTCAAGCGCTCACGCCTGCCCCGCCCCACGCACCAGGCAAACGCGCCTTCCACTTCGGACACTTGCATGGGAATACCCAAACACACGATTTAGCCTCACAGATCAATCAAGTTAGACGCTCATGCTAACAAATTAAAGCTTCTTCGAGTCAGATCGAACGAATATATCGAAATAAAATGATTAATAGTCAGCATAACTGAAATATTGACGGCACAAGGTTTTAGACAGGTTGAAACAACAACCCCCGGTCGGGCCGGGGGTTGGATAAAGTAGACTACAAAGACAGCTTATGCACCATCCTGATCAAGATCAAATGCCTTATGCAGTACGCGTACCGCCAGTTCCAGATACTTTTCATCGATCACCACGGAAATCTTGATTTCCGAGGTCGAAATCATCTGAATATTAATACCCTCTTCCGCCAGGGTGCGGAACATCTTGCTGGCGATGCCCACATGTGAGCGCATACCGACACCCACTACCGATACCTTCGCCGCCTTGTTATCACCGACCACCGTGCGCGCGCCGATATGAGGCAGCACTTCGTTGTTAAGAATTTCCATGGTTTTGGTGAACTCGGTCCGGTGTACGGTAAACGAGAAGTCCGTCGTGCCATCTACACCGACGTTCTGGATGATCATATCTACATCGATATTGGCATCGGAAACCGGGCCTAAAATTTGATACGCGATACCAGGCTTGTCAGGTACACCCAACACGTTGACCTTAGCTTCATCGCGATTAAACGCAATACCCGAAATAATGGCTTGTTCCATTTTGTCTTCATCCTCAAAAGTAATCAGTGTGCCTTCGCCTTCCTCTTCGAAGCTCGATAACACGCGCAGCTTAACCTTGTACTTGCCCGCGAATTCCACTGAACGAATTTGCAGCACTTTAGAACCCAAACTGGCCATCTCCAGCATTTCCTCGAAGGTAATGCTCTTCAGGCGACGCGCCTCGGGAACCACACGCGGGTCAGTGGTGTAGACGCCGTCCACATCGGTGTAGATCTGGCATTCGTCAGCTTTGAGGGCTGCGGCAATCGCAACGCCCGTGGTGTCCGAACCGCCGCGACCCAAGGTGGTTATGTTGCCATCCTTGTCCATCCCCTGAAAACCTGCCACCACGACCACATAGTCATTGGCCAGATCGGCACGCATGGCTTGTTCGTCGATGCTGACGATACGCGCCTTGGTGTGTGCATCGTCAGTCAGAATTTTAACCTGTCCGCCGGTATAGCTCTTAGCCTTGAGCCCTAATTGTTTGAGCGCCATAGACAGCAAGCCGATGGTGACTTGTTCTCCGGTAGAGACGATGACATCCAGTTCACGCGGGTCGGGATTTTCCTGAATTTCTTTGGCCAGACCGATCAGGCGATTAGTTTCCCCGCTCATCGCGGAGAGCACCACCACCACCTGATGACCTTGAGCCTTAAACTTTGCGACACGTTTAGCGACATTCTTGATGCGCTCTGTCGTGCCGACCGATGTACCACCGTACTTTTGTACTATTAATGCCACGATATATGCCCGACTTATAAAAGTGCCGAGATTCTAGCGCAACTGACCAAAAAAAACGAGGTACTCCGTGGAATATGCACTCAATTAGGCAATCCGAGTAGATACTGCTAGCTGTTGATCCGAATCTGACCGCCTATGCCCGTTTTTCAGCTCACGCCGCACACGGGCACCGTAGCCTAATGCCAGACCGTATTAGTCGATACGATGGGAGTCACAGCAGCATTCAAGCGAGTATCCATGCAACCTAGTGATGCATGTGGTGCATATGTTCATCATGAGACATATCGGTCAACGGCTTGATCTCAGTTTTGACGTCAACTTTGACTAATGAATTATCCGCAGCCTGTAAATTCAAAGTCAGCGGCAAGCTATCCCCCGCCTTGAGCGGTGCGCGCAAACCGAGCAGCATCAGATGAAAACCAGCTTCACCCAGATTAATGCGCTGACCGGCTGGCAGTTCGATCGTTTTGACTTCCCTCATTTTCATCATGCCCTTGTCGTGCGTCATGCTGTGCATTTCGGCAGACTGGCTGGCAGGACTTGTAAAGCCGGTCAGTTTCGCCGACTTGTCGCTGACGATAGTCATATCCACCATCGCCGTGTC
>CAISHO010000036.1 GCA_903885165.1 uncultured Nitrosomonadales bacterium
TGGCCTAGCGCAATGCCTAGCATCCACTTCACCAGTTCGGTTTTTAACTCCGCAATACGTAAATCCAAATCGGCTTTTGTTACGAGACGCTCATTAATCAAATCAGCTACCGTTTCGGCTTGAACTTCGGCTTGCTCTTCAGTAAAACCGACAGCCTTCATTCTTTTGATATAGGCATGCGTATCGAAAATAGCAACGCTCATGATTTTTCCTTCACATAGTCAATGAGTCCAGTTTACCAAACTTTCTGATTAAAAAGCAAAAAACAGGGGAGGGCGTCATTGCGAGCGCAGCGCGGCAATCCAGGCTTGGTCAAGACCGGTTGAATAGCCGATTGATGAAAGTTGATTTGGCAGTATTAGGAAGGGGGGCGGGGGGATTTTGTTGTAATTGCCTGATTTCTTGCCCTGCATCGCGAAGCGCATAAACCAGCGCTTCAGCTTGTCTTTCATTCATGCCGGAATTAATGAAAGCATTATAGTGCTTGAGTGTGTCGTACATGGCGAGGCTAAAAATATTGTTTTGCAAAGTTGGCGATTGCCAGAGCCAGTACGGCCGCTAACATCCACTGCATTAATGCTAATTTGCCATTGATTTCTGTTTTTGTTTCCCGGAGCTCATGGCGTAGTTCAGATATATCTTGTTTGCTGGCCAAATCTGATTCAGATAGCGCGTCCTGTAATGCAAGTGCTTCAGCCTCTGCTTGGGGTATAGGCACGCCAGCTGTTTCTAGTCGCTTTGCAAATTTTAATGTGTCAAATGTGACTGCGCTCATGACTTTTCCTTCACATATTCAATGCGTGCAGTTTAGCAAACTTTCTGATTAAAAAGCAAAAAACAGGGGAGACCGAAGTCTCCCCTGTTTGCATCATGCTAACTTTTTGTTGATTGCTTAACTCGCAATCAACTCGAAATTAGAATGCTGTTTCGAGCAACAGTGTTGTTGCAGTCTTGCCAACTGGAGTAACCTGATTAGCCCAGTAACTACCTGACTGAGTTGTGTAATGCAGGCTCAAGCCCATGTTCTGCGCCAGATCGTATGTTGCACCAACCAGGAACGCATTGTCTTTTTCTGACAAGCCAGTAGCAGCAAAGTTTTCACGGCTAGCCATACGGAAGGCAGCTTGTACAGTGCCGTGAGGGATTAAGCCCATTTCAGCAGCGAAGTTGAATGTTGATTTGGTAACGGTTTGGCTTGTATTCAGAGCATTTCCAAGTGAAGCTACGCCGCCAATCGTTACGCCTGTGAAGGCAACTGCTGGTGCGCGACCGTAAGACGCGTACAGACCGGTTGCGTAGCCAGCCAGTTCACCTTGCATTTGACCATCGATGATGGTTGCTTTCGTCACGTTTCCAGTGACAGCACTTTGACCGCTGAAATTCTGAACACCGACAGCAGAGTCAAAACCAGCCAGGTCGAATGTGCCGGCAACGCGAGCATAAGTCAGAGGCAGTGTGTTAGCGCCGCCATTTGCAACGCCAGCAGCTTCATAACGACCGATGTTGACGAAGCCCATGGTGTTGTTAGCAACGAAAGAAACGCCGCTAGTACCTGCCATCGCTGTGCCTAAATACTGTGAAGCATAGGCTGCTGTGATGTGTTGACCGCTTATGCCCCCATTGCCCATCATCTTGTGGGTGCCGACAGCGCCGGTATTCAGTGTTTCAAAGCTGTATGCTGCGCCTTGACCATTGCTGCTATGCATGACCAGACCTACGCGTGCATCGCCAACTGGGAACAATAATGCCAGTTTTGCAGAGTTTGTAGCAGCGGCAGCGCCAGTCAAACCAACTTCAGCCAGGAAGCCGGCAAATTCTGACATGCGACCACCAACGAACAGTGAAAACTCGCCACCGTTAGCAGGAAGCAGCCATTTGTTGACAGGTACTGCGCCAACAGCATTCTGGTTGGATTGAGTTTGGAAACCGGCTGTTGTGAAAATCGCCATGTTCAGAGTGTCAGGAATTGACAGCTCTTCGCCTTCGATCTTACCTTGAGCGCCCATCATGGTGTAACCAGCGCCCTTGAATGCACGGCCAAAACCGTTCAGCAATGGGAAATGTTGGAAGTGACATGCAGAGCAAGCCATGCCGGTTTGACGTGCGAATACTGGCAATGCTGACGCTTCTGGAGCGAAAGCTGCGGCGGCCATAACGGCTGCGATAGATAGAACGATTTTCTTCATGATTTATCCTTAGGAATATTTTGAAGTGACTGCAAGCCCTCCCTGCCTTCACTGGGACGTACTTTATAGAATAGGGTAGAAAACTGTCAAAAAAATCTTAATACTGTTGTTTTTTTGCAACACTAAAGACAGGATTGAGGATTGAGGATTGAGATTTATTGCTTTTCGGCAAGGGATTTTTTGAGGCCGGAGATCATTTTGCCGATTTCATCCGTTTGGGATAGCAGGGAAGTTGCTTTATCTCCGCTTAGAAAATTCAGTCTCGCTGAAATTTGAATCTGAGTTTCTACTTCCATGAGAGAGCCGAAAGCGATAGATAAGAAGTTAATGAATGAGGCCGTGGATTTTCGACCATGCCCTTCGGCAATGTTGGACGGAATGGAAACGGCCGCGCGCCTGATTTGAGAGGAAAGGCCGAAACGCTCTTCGCTGGGGAACTCGGCTGTAGCTTTATAAATTGCTTCCACTAAATTCATGGATTTTTGCCATACAATCAGCTCGCTATATTTCACTTCAGCACCTTACTCCTCACTCCTTCGCTCAAAACGCGGTCTCAATCCTCACTCCTCAATCCTATATTCTGTACACCATGCTGGTCATGACTTTTCCGCTGAGTTTCATGGCTGCCGGAACCGGGTTAGGTAAAGGTGCGCCGCCCAATTCAACTGCCATGTCCGCATGTCCGATTTCATCGGTGTACATTTGTGACACGATGGCGCGACTCTTTTCGTCTTGCGGCGGGAGTTTGGCTAAATGACTTTGCAAATGTCCGCCCACTTGTTGTTCGGTTTCTGCCAAAAAACCCAAGTTCCATTTGTCGCCCAGAATTCCTGCAAAGGCGCCGAGTCCCAGTGAGGCGGTATACCAGATCGGGTTGAATACGCTAAGACTTCCACCCAGTTCATGCACTCGGTGAGACGTCCAGGCCAGATGCTCGGTTTCTTCTTGTGCTGCGTGCTGTAATCTTTGTTGAACGATCGGGTCGCGAGCCGTTAGCGCTTGTCCCTGATATAGCGCCTGTGCGCAAATCTCGCCGCTGTGATTGACGCGCATCAGTCCGGCAGCATGCTTCTTTTCAGCTTCTGTCATCGGCGCATCCGGTAAATCCGCATCAGGATAGGGGCGTACGCTGTGCGCTTGGCTAAACAGCGTGCGCAAGCCTTTGTCGAACTCAACGATAAAACGATCAAGATTTAGCATGATGTATACCCTTTTTTAGGTGGGGTCAGGTCTTGCATTAACACATTTGTGTTAATGCAAGACCTGACCACGAGTGTTATTCAATTCCAGCCTTGCCACATCCTGTTTCGTAGCTAAAGTATTGGAAGTCGTTTTCTGGCCGTTCGACATACTAAGTGTGTCAAAAGGCATCGTCGTCATAGTGGTCCGATTCTGCACAGAGTGTCGAACTTCGTCAAATGGAAAACAGTATGAATTGCGATAACTCGAAGCTGCATAGATCGAATTGAAAATGTTGGAATGTGAGAACTGACCCCGTATCCTCATTGGAATGTGAGAACTGACCCCGTATCCCAATGACAGCGGCCGAAAAAACGGAGAGTTGGGGGTGTTAGTGCGGCAGGGCAAAAAATAGCTTGGCAAGCAAGGCTAGGATACCAGAGGATAAAGCAAGAGACAGGCCGACCATCCAGCGAATCAGCTTCATCTCGCCATTGATTTCAGTGCGCATTTCACGCATTTCAGAACGAACGTCACTGATATTATGCTTAGTCGACAATTCTTGTGTGCCAGTGGATAGTACGTCCGCCAGTGCTTCAGCTTCTGCCTTGGCATGATCGCGGGTTACCCCGGCTTTTTCTAGCCGTTCGACATATTTAAGTGTGTCAAAAGTGATGGTTGTCATAGTGTCGCGATTCTGCACAGAGTGTCGAGCTTTGTCAAATGCAAAACGGACACCCGAGTGCGACGTCATTGCGAGGCACGGAGTGCCGTGGCAATCTAGTTTGGCAAAAAAATGCCGTCATTCCCGCGAAGGCGGGAATCCAGTCTGTCGAAAAAGTATCTGGATTGCTGCGTCGGCGTTGCCTTCTGATGAAACTACTGAAAAAAATACTCAATTCTGGCTAAGGGCTAAAGCCCAAGCCATCATTGATAGCCATTCGACTAAGCTGTCAAACAACGACAGCCAAGTCGCTGGTTATCGCAATGACAGACGTAAAAAAACGGACACCCGAAGGTGTCCGTTTTGATTCTCACCCAAAAACTATGTTTTTAGGGGAGAAGTCTTGCGATTCAAATCAACAAGCGTCCATAAGGACGCGAGTGATTAGAATGTGTGCTTCATACCAAATGCCAGAGCAGATGGGGATGCGCCAGCACCAGCGATGGTTGTAGCGCCACCAACTGATGAAGTGCCTGAACCCAGAACGTAGCTAGCAGCAGTGCCGTTGCTCAGTTTTGTGTACAGAGCGTAAACGCTAGTGCGCTTGCTCAGAACGTGGTCGTAACCAATGGTAACTTGCTTAGCGTCAGTGCCAGTCAAGCCATTGATGGTGTTAGCCTTGGTGTAAGCCAGCTTGATTGCATCGTTAGCAGTTAAGCTGTACTTGCCTGACAGGTAGTAGTCGCTATGACCATTTTTGTTGGCAGCAGTAAGTGCAGTCAGGTTATCGCTTGTCTTTTCGTAAGCGAAGTTAACGTTGATAGCGTCCATAGTGTAAGAAGCGCCAATCTTAGTTGCTGTTTCCTTAGTAGCTGCAGTAACGCTAGCAGCGCCAAAGTCATGAGCTTCATAAGCCAGTGCAGCGCCGAAACCAGAACCAATGTCAAACATACCCGCTACTGAAACAGCGCTGTTCTTTGCTTGTGTGGCAACGTTGTCTAATGGTGCCAAGTTTACATAACCAACTGCCAGAGTAGCTACGCCACCCAACTTAGGTGAGATGTAAGCAACAACTTGATCTTGACGACCGTCGAAAGAAGCTGCAGCAGCTACACCGCCACCGGTAAGAGCACGGCTATCAGCAATACCATCGCCGAAAACGTCATAAGCACGTGTAGAAATCTTGTATGGTGTGTCGTGACGGCCCATTACAACAGTACCGGCAGAAGCGCTAGACAGACCCAAGAACGTGTTACGGTTGCCGATTTGTGCGTTAGAAGCTGCAGTTGTAGTTGCTGCGACGCCAGCTGTGTTACCAACCAGAATCAAAGACTCAACTTGCCAGATAGCTGACAGACCGTCGCCCAGATCTTCAGAACCCTTCAGGCCGATCAGTGTTGTGTTGCTTGAAACGCGGTTTGATGTAGTGCCCGCAGTGCCGTTAGTAGCAGTGCCAGTCTTGATTGAATCGTAAGACAGGTCAGCCTTACCGTAAACGGTAACGTTGCTGGTGTCAGCGAAAGCTGGAGCAGAGATAGCAGCGGCGATAGCCAGAGCGATAATTTTCTTTTGCATGTGAGACTCCTAATTGGTTAATTGTGGTTGGTAGTATTAGCTGCCAACTGAATGAAAGTTCAAAAGCCGGAACTTCTGGGTGGTGATTATGCTGATAGAAAAAATGGCTGCAACTGAAATTTGATATTTTTAACAAAACCTTCACAAAGTGTTGTATTTTTGCAACAGCTTCTTACGAGAGGCTTACTTTTGTCCTGTTGGTTTGTCATTGCGCCCGCATAAGCGGGTTAATGAAGGCATCGTCTTTGCGATGCAACGAAGTTGCAGAAGTAATCCAGCGAATTCTAAAGGGGCATATTAAACGAATCCGGATCGCCACGACCTGCGGTCTCGCGATGACGGTTGCGGGATGTCCTTGCTAGGTCACGAAGTTGAGGAGTTAGTTCAGCCAGATTAAAGGATGCCTTATTGGTTAATTTGGAATCGGGCATTGATCTTGACTTTCATATATTGATTTTAGCCAAACACGCGGGCAAGTTCCGCGCCCGGATTTTCGGCACGCATAAAGGCTTCGCCGACCAGGAAGCTGTTGACGCCGTGGCGTTGCATCAGTTTGACGTCATCCGCATTCATGATGCCGCTCTCGGTAACGACAATTCGACTACTCCCTCCCCAGCCCTCTCCCTTGCAGGAGGAGGTGGTTGGAATGATGCGCGGAAGCAAATCCAGCGTGTTTTGCAGACTGACCTCGAAGGTGCGCAGGTTGCGGTTGTTCACGCCGATCAGGGGCGTCGACAGTTGCAGCGCGGAATCGAGTTCCTCGCCATTGTGCACTTCTACCAAAACTGCCATTCCAAGTGAAAATGCAATAGATTCAAATGTTTGCATTGTTTTTGTATCTAGGGCTGCGGCGATCAGCAAGATGGCATCCGCACCCATCGCGCGCGCCTGATAGATTTGATACTCGTCCATCATGAAATCTTTGCGCAATACCGGCAAATCGCAGGCGGCACGCGCCTGTTGCAGATAAGCCTGACAACCTTGAAAGAATTGTTCGTCGGTCAATACGGATAAACAAGCTGCGCCGTGCTGCTGGTAACTGGCGGCGATCTGTGCCGGATTGAAATCTGCGCGCAAAATTCCTTTGCTCGGACTGGCTTTCTTGATCTCGCTGATGACGGCAGGTCGCCCGGAATCGAGTTTTGCGCGTATCGCTGCAACGAAATCGCGGGTGGGGGCAGCTTGTTCCGCTTCTGCGCGCATTTCTGCAATGGGCTTGAGTTTTTGCGCGGCAGCGACTTCCTGTGCCTTGACGGCGAGTATCTTATTTAAGATGTCAGACATGACGATTTTCAGAATTAATGAGTGTTGCTGTGCATTTTATCATCCATCGAGGTGATAAAATGACGGATAGTTCGAATTGTGAGGTGGGCATGGAAAACGTCAAAAAATACATGAAAGAAGTCGGTCAGTCGGCGCGCGTCGCATCTCGCATCATGGCGCAGGCTGATACCGCAGCTAAAAATCAGGCGCTGCTGGCGATTGCCGATGAAATCGAAAGGCATAGCGAGCAACTGCGTCTGGCTAATCATCAGGATATGAAGACGGCGAAAGAGGCTGGGCTTGATGAAGCTTCGCTCGATCGACTGTTCCTCTCTGAAAAGTCTGTTGCCGGAATGGCTGAAGGATTGCGCCAGATCGCGCAACTGCCTGATCTGATCGGCAGCATCACTGATCTCAACTATCGCCCCTCGGGAATACAAGTTGGCAAGATGCGCGTGCCGCTGGGTGTCATCGGTATTATCTACGAGTCGCGTCCCAATGTGACGGCGGATGCGGCGGGCTTGTGTCTGAAATCCGGCAACGCGGCGATACTGCGCGGCGGCTCTGAGGCGATTCATTCCAATCAGGCGATTGCGGCTTGTATCCATGCCGGATTGCGCGCAGTCGGTTTGCCTGAGACGGCGGTGCAGGTCGTCGCCACTACGGATCGTGCGGCGGTCGGTGAACTCATTACCATGCAGGATTATGTGGATGTGATCGTGCCGCGTGGTGGCAAGAGTCTGATCGAACGCATTTCGCGTGACGCAAAAGTGCCTGTCATCAAGCATTTGGATGGGATTTGCCACGTGTATATCGACGATGAGGCGGATCTGAAGAAAGCCATCCGCATTGCCGATAACGCCAAGACGCACCGTTACGGGGTGTGTAATGCGATGGAAACCTTGCTGGTGGCGCACAGTGTGGCTGCACAAGTGTTGCCACCGCTGTGTCAGATTTATCTGGATAAGGGGGTCGAGTTGCGCGGCGATGCGACAGCCTGTGCGCTGATCGATCAAATGCATCCGGCGACATTAGATGACTGGCATACCGAATATCTGGCGCCTATCCTGAGCATACGCGTGGTTGACGGGATGGATGAGGCGATTGCGCACATCAATACCTTCGGCTCTCAACACACCGACAGCATCGTGACGGAAAATTACAGCAAAGCGATGCGATTCCTGCGTGAGGTGGATTCCAGTTCGGTGATGGTCAATGCCTCGACGCGTTTTGCAGACGGGTTTGAATATGGATTGGGTGCTGAAATTGGCATCTCCACCGATAAAATTCACGCGCGTGGACCGGTCGGGCTCGAAGGGCTGACTTCGCAGAAATATATCGTATTGGGTAGCGGGCAGATCAGAACGTAGCAAATAAGGGAATGGGGGGCGATCCCGTTTCCTGCGTCATTGCGAGCGAAGAGAAAATGGGGTCTGACCCCGGTTTTTACGAGCGAAGAGAAAATGGGGTCTGACCCCGGTTTTTACTGTCCGGTTTTTTGACCCCGGTTTTTACTGAGAGAGCAGAATGAGCCAAACAGTTGGAGAAAATGGGGTCTGACCCCGGTTTTTACGCTGTCATTGCGAGCGTAGCGCGGCAATCTAGAAAATTTCGTAGCAATTTTAGTCAGTTACTAAAGAGAGAGCAGAATGAGCCAAACAGTTGAAGTCAAAGTTCCTGATGTGGGTAATTTCAAAGACATCGCCATTATCGATGTTGCGGTGAAAGTCGGAGATCAAGTCGAAAAGGAGCAGACGCTCATTTCGCTGGAAACAGACAAGGCCTCGATCGAGGTGCCTAGTCCTTTCTCGGGTATCGTCAAAGAGATTAAGGTTAAGGTGGGCGGCAAAGTTTCGGAAGGCTCGGTTATTTTGATGCTGGAAATTGCGCAGGATTTAGGAGCGAGGAGTGAGGAGTTAGCAACGGCTGCCTCGACTCAATCCTCAATCCTCAGTCCTCAATCCTCAGATATGCATGCTGAAGTATTGGTGTTCGGTGCCGGCCCCGGCGGATATACCGCTGCATTTCGTGCTGCTGATCTGGGCAAGAAGGTGGTGCTGGTTGAGAAGCACGCGAACCTGGGCGGCGTGTGCTTGAATGTCGGTTGCATCCCATCCAAGGCGCTGTTGCATGTCGCCAAGGTTATTAGTGAGGCGGAAGAAGTGTCGCACCACGGTGTGACCTTTGCTAAACCCGTTGTGGATATCGACAAGATACGCGGCTGGAAAGAAAGCGTCGTCAATAAATTGACCGGCGGGTTGAAACAGTTGGCTAAACAGCGCAAGGTCGATGTGGTGCACGGGTTGGCGAAATTCACGTCGCCTAATTCCATCTCGGTGCAAACGGCGGATGGCGAAAAAATCATCACCTTTGACAACGCGATTGTCGCAGCAGGTTCCAGTGTGGCGCGTATCCCCGGTTTTCCATACGAAGACGCACGCATCATCGATTCGACCGGCGCACTGGCGTTGCAAGATATACCGAAACGCTTGCTGATTTTGGGCGGCGGCATTATCGGGTTGGAGATGGCGACGGTTTATGACGCCTTGGGTTCCAAGATTTCCGTCGTTGAATTGATGGATCAGTTGATCCCGGGTGCGGACAAGGATCTGGTCAAGCCTTTGCATAACCGTATCGCGAAACGCTACGAGGCGATTTATCTCAAGACTAAAGTTACCAAAATCGAGTCGCTGCCGGAAGGGCTGCGCGTGACATTTGAGGGTGAACAGGCACCTGAGCCGCAACTGTACGATCGCGTACTGATGGCGGTCGGTCGTCGTCCTAACGGTCGCGAGATCAATGCGGCGGCTGCTGGTATTACGGTCAACGAGCGTGGATTTATTCCGGTGGATAAACAGCAGCGCACCAATGTGCCGAATATCTATGCGATCGGCGACATCGTGGGTGACCCTATGCTGGCGCATAAGGCGGTACATGAAGCCAAAGTGGCGGCAGAAAATATCGCCGGACACAAGGCGTTCTTTGATCCGTTGACCATTCCATCGGTTGCCTACACAGATCCTGAAATCGCGTGGATGGGGCTGACAGAAACTCAAGCCAAGGCGCAGGGCATTGCCTATGAGAAGGGTTCATTCCCTTGGGCGGCTTCGGGTCGTGCCTTGTCGGTCGGTCGCGAAGAAGGTTCAACTAAAGTGTTGCTCGATCCTGTGTCCCGCCGCATCTTAGGCGCGGGCATTGTCGGGGTGAATGCGGGTGAGTTGATCGCGGAAGCGGTGCTGGCGCTGGAAATGGGCGCAGATATGGAAGACATCGGACTGACCATCCATCCGCATCCGACCTTGTCGGAAACGCTGTGCTTCGCCGCTGAAATGGCCGAAGGCACGATTACCGATCTGTTGCCACCACGCAAGAAGTAAGTAGCTGGGTGTCGTAACAAGTTGTTGAGAGTGGCGGATTGTCTCAGGACATCCGCCCTTTATATTAGAACTGGAGTTTATGATGAAATCACGTTTATTGTCTTCTGTTGCATTGATTTTATTGGCTAATTACTCGTGCGCTTTCGATCTTGGCTCGCTGGTCAATAAGGATGAATTGAGCAAGCTGGAAAAAGCCGTGCAGAACAAGTCGCAACCGGCGTCAACAGCTCCTGCGGCAGCACCGGGCAATGCGGCAGGGCTGTCGGGTTTTAGCAATGCCGATCAGGTGGGCAGTTTGAAGCAGGCGTTGACGCAAGGCGCGGAAACCGCAGTCGCCAGTCTGGCCAAAGAGAATGGCTTTCTGGGCAACGACAAGGTGAGGATTCCGCTGCCGGCTAGTTTGCAAAAGGCAGACGCTATGCTGCGTAAAGTGGGCATGGGAAAGTATGCGGACGAGTTGAATACCTCGATGAATCGCGCTGCCGAAGCGGCTGTGCCGGAAGCCAAAGCGTTGCTGGTGGGGGCGGTCAAGAATATGACGGTGGCTGATGCCAAAGGCATCTTGATGGGGAGCAACGATGCGGCGACCCAGTATTTTCGTAAAAATACCGAAGCGGCATTAACCGGGAAATTCAGGCCTATCGTGGTTAACTCCATGCAAAAAGTGAAGCTGGCCGAAAAATACGACCAGTTCGCAGGTCGTGGCGTGGGTTTGGGTTTGGTTGACCAGAAGGATGCGAATCTGGAGGATTTCATTACTCGCAAGGCGATGGATGGCTTGTTCCTGATGATGGCAGAACAGGAGCAGGCGATACGCGCTAACCCTATGCAGGCCGCCGGATCGCTGGCTAAGAAAATCTTCTCGGCGATCAAGTTCTAAGTCCATTCATCCCTGATATTTCGGCGGAGCCTTAACCGTTCCGCCCTGTGTCGCGTTTAAACCTGCATTACCGATATTTTCATCGTACATGGTAGAATTCGCGACTATCCCGCTTTTTATATTTTTTTAGGAATAACCGCTATGTTCTCCAGCAAAAACACCATCGCCGTCACTGACCCGGAATTGTGGGCAGCGATTCAGAATGAAAACCAGCGTCAGGAAGATCACATCGAACTGATCGCTTCTGAAAACTACACCAGTTGTGCGGTGATGGAAGCGCAAGGTTCCAAACTGACCAACAAGTACGCGGAAGGTTATCCGGGTAAGCGTTACTACGGCGGTTGTGAATATGTCGATGTGGCCGAGCAACTCGCCATCGATCGTGCAAAGGCTTTGTTCGGCGCGGAATACGCGAATGTGCAACCGCATTCAGGTTCTCAGGCAAATCAGGCTGTGTATGTTTCCGTGCTGAAGCCGGGCGACACAATTCTGGGTATGTCGCTGGCACACGGTGGTCATTTGACCCACGGCGCATCGGTGAATATCAGCGGTAAGTTGTACAACGCCATTCAGTACGGTCTGAATGACAAAGAAGAAATCGACTACGATCAGGTGCAGGCGTTGGCGTTGGAGCACAAGCCTAAGATGATCGTCGCGGGCGCATCCGCTTACGCGCTGGTGATCGACTGGAAGCGTTTCCGCGAAATCGCCGACAGCGTTGGCGCGTATCTTTTTGTCGATATGGCGCACTATGCCGGTCTGATTGCGGCGGGTGTTTATCCCTCTCCGGTTGGTATCGCGGATTTCGTCACGACCACGACACACAAGACGCTGCGCGGTCCGCGCGGCGGCCTGATTCTGGCGAAAGCTGAGCACGAAAAAGCGCTTAATTCGGCGATTTTCCCGGCCTTGCAAGGCGGCCCGCTGATGCATGTGATCGCAGCTAAAGCGGTTGCTTTCAAGGAAGCGGCAAGTCCTGAATTTAAGATTTATCAGCGTCAGGTGGTGGAAAATGCCCGTGTGATGACGCGTGTTTTGACGGAGCGTGGTTTGCGTATCGTTTCCGGTCGCACCGACAGCCATGTGTTTCTCGTTGATTTGCAAGCAAAAAATCTGACCGGTAAGGATGCGGAAGCAGCGCTGGGTCGTGCTCACATCACCGTCAACAAGAACGCAATCCCGAATGATCCACAAAAACCATTCGTAACCAGTGGTATCCGTATCGGTAGTCCGGCAATGACGACGCGTGGTTTCAAGGAGCTCGAAGCCGAAGTGCTGGCGAACCTGATCGCCGATGTGTTGGATGCACCGAGCGACGAAGCGGTGACCGCTCGTGTAATTGGTGAAGTCAAGAAATTGACCTCCCAATTCCCGGTGTACGGAGCCTAGGGTAGGAAAGAGGAGTGAGGATCGAGGATCGAGGAAAAACCTTGGTTTTCGCTTTTCAATCCTCAATCCACTATCCTCAATCCTATGAGGTGTCCCTTCTGTAAAGGTCACGAGACTCAGGTCGTGGATACACGCGAGAGCGAGGAGGGCGACAGCATACGTCGTCGCCGCCGTTGCGTGTCCTGTGATAAGCGCTTCACCACTTTTGAAACGGTGGAGTTGCGTATGCCTCAGGTCGTCAAGCACAACGGCATCCGCTGTGAATTCGACGTGGAAAAACTGCGTATTAGTTTCAAGCGCGCTTTGCACAAACGTCCGGTTTCGACCGAGTTGGTGGATGCGGCGATCGATCGTGTGGTTCACGCCCTCTATGCCTTGGGCGAACGGGAAATCGACTCGCGTCACGTCGGTGAGATGGTGATGCAGGAATTGTTGAAACTCGACAAGGTGGCCTATATCCGTTTCGCCTCGGTTTACAAGAGCTTTCAGGATGTCGGTGATTTCGCCGATGCGGTCAAGGCCGTGCGGCGTGCGCCTACGCGCGTTATTGATAAAACTGATTGATGTTGAGCGAGGACGATAGCCGCTGGATGGCCGAGTCGCTGCGATTGGCCGCGTTGGGTTTGAATAGTACCAGTCCTAATCCGCGCGTGGGTTGCGTGCTGGTGAAAGACGGGAAGCAAATAGCTAGCGGCTGGCACAGAAGAGCGGGCGAGCCGCATGCCGAAGTTTATGCGTTGCGGGAAGCGGGAGAACAGGCGATAGGTGCGACGGCTTATGTGACGCTGGAGCCTTGTTCTCATTATGGCAGAACGCCGCCCTGTGCCGATGCGTTGATCGAATCGGGTGTGGCGCGGGTCGTGGTGGCGATGCAGGACCCGAATCCTCAGGTGGCGGGCAACGGAATTGCAAAGTTGCGTGCTGCCGGGATTGAAGTTGAGTGCGGCCTGATGGAAGCGGCAGCCCTGGCGTTGAATGCGGGTTTTGTCTCGCGTATGTCACGCGGTCGCCCCTTGCTGCGTAGCAAGATCGGCATGAGTCTGGATGGACGCACGGCACTGGCCAA
>CAISHO010000037.1 GCA_903885165.1 uncultured Nitrosomonadales bacterium
AACACGGCCTCTTTCGCCTTTTCAGCAGCACGGGCTTCTGCGATGCGCTTGTCCTGTTCCAGCTTGGCCGCATCCGCTTTCATCTTTTCTTCACGAACAATGCGCAGTTTTTCAACCTGCTTGGCGTCTTCTTCTGCCTTGGCCTGAACACGTTTTGCCTCAGCGTCCTTCCTAGCCTGCGCTAATTGTTGTTTTTTATCGGCCAGCGCCTTTGCTTCGGCTTCATGTTCAGCCTTCAACTGAGCCGACGCTGCCGGATGCCCTTGCGCGGCCGACTTTCCATACCATACGTCAGCCCACTTCTTATCCTTGACACACCCCAAACCGAGCGCATATCGACCCGCCAGACGATACTGCGCCTCAGCATTTCCCTGTTCTGCCGCCTGACGGTAACGCACTACCGCACGCGGATAGTTTTGCGTCGTCCCCTGCCCCATCTCATTCATGATACCCAGATAAAGTTGCGCGACCGCATTTCCCTTATTCGCTAGGGGAAGCAACACCTGCAAGGCGCTTGCGTAATCACCGCTTTGATAAGCATCCAATCCGGCTTGCAATGGCGATTTACTGTCTGTCGTCAAGGGTACGGCTTCCACCGGTTTTTCAACGAGGGTTGCCGCCTTATGCTCGTCAATCTCCTGCACCGGCGCTAACTTTTTCGCATCGGATTCAGCTTTGGCTCTGGCTTGAATCAATTCCTTATCACGCAGCGCCACTCGCGCTTCCTCGCGTGCAACGATTTTTGCTTGCGCTGGCGCAAACCCCCCTTCAGCCGACTTAACGTACCATTGCGATGCAATTTTTTTATTCAGCGGGACGCCTAACCCTTGCTCATATTTTTCTGCGAGCCGGAACGCTGCCTCTGCATCCCCCGCTTCGGCCGCCTGACGATAACGACTCATCGCGCGCTTTTCATCGCGTGGAACACCTTGCCCCATTTCATTCATCTCACCGAGACAGCGCTGGGCAATGGCATCGCCCTTATTGGCAAGCGGCACGAGCAACTTGAGCGCTAACGAATAATCACCGTTTTTCCGGGCATCCAGACCGGACTTCAATGCGTCCCTCAACTCAATCAACGGCTTGACGGCAGGATTTGCCGGCAGATGATCTGATCCGTCCTCAATGAGCTTACGCGCACTCTCAATTTGCTCAGGTGTCATCAGCTTTAACAAATCGGCACTCAGCGACTGCGCCAACTCGCCCCCCTGATTAGCCGCCAGCTTCGCCCAGCGGTAGGCTTCTACCAGATCATAGCCCCCCCCCTGACCATTGGCATACATCACAGCCAGATTGAATTGCGCCTGCGCATCCCCCTGATTAGCTGCCAGCGTGAACCACTTCACAGCCTCAAATTCGTCCTGAGCCAATCCTTGCCCGGTTGCATAAGCCACGCCGAGATTCAATTGCGCCAGACTCAACCCATGTTTGGCCGCCGCACGATACCAATATACGGCCTTGACCGAGTCCTGCGGCACGCCGCGCCCACTGGCATACATCATGCCGATATTATATTGAGCCTGCGCGTCTCCTTTACGAGCGGCGAGCAAAAACCACTTGGCCGCCTCAGTAAAATCCTGGCCAACTTCTTCACCCTTAAAATACATGCTGGCCACACTCATTTGAGCTGCCACATCGCCGCTAGCTGCACGCGTGCGTAATTCATGCATGGTTGGCACACCCGGCGTCACATATCCGGTGGGCACAGCCGCTTCCACACTTGCAATACTCGACGACAAAGCCAATAAAATCAAAAAATTCCGCATATTCTTTTTCATATCATGTCCCATACTCGTCATAAGATTCCACGAACTGCACCACCGCGCCGACTCATCACTCCGTTTTTGAAACACCGCGCTGCATGGCAATCAGAGCCGCTTCGGTGCGTGAACGCACGTGCAGTTTTTGCAAAATGCTGGTCATATAATGTTTGACGGTTTTTTCCGCAATAAACATCTGTTCGCCTATCTCCCGGTTAGTCAGCCCCAGACTGACCAGCTTGAGAATACTGGTTTCACGCGCCGTCAATTCAGCAAATGAATCGATAGGATGCGGCTGAGAAAACTCGGTCAACATATCGGCCGCCAACGCAGGGGTGACATAGGCCTCGCCTCCCGCCACACGCCGCGTGATGGCGCGCAACTCACTGGCAGAGACACCCTTCAATACATAGCCATGCGCGCCTGCCTTTAACGCCGCCATCAGGTTCTCCCTGTTTTCAGAGACCGTCAGCATCATGATGCGCACACCGGGCGAATCGGCGGCAATCTTACCGGCCGCTGCAATTCCGCCCATGCCGGCCATAGAGACATCTAGCAGCACGATGTCAGGATGCAGGCGCAGCGCCATCTCGACGGCCTCCTCGCCAGAGTCTGCCTGAGCGACAATCTCAAAATCAGGTTCTGAACCCAGCGAGTGCGCCACCCCCTCACGGAACAAAGGGTGGTCATCGGCAAGCAGAATGTGGATGGTATTAAGCATGGATCATCTCATCAGTGGATAGGGGAAGGCGGGCGCGTATCACAGTACCACGTCCGGGGGCAGAATCAACATCAAAAACACCGCCCAGCAATCTGACACGCTCGCGCATGAACGCCAATCCCAGCCTGCCGCCAACGGCTGCCGCATGGGTATCAAAACCGACGCCCTGATCCGCAATCGTGACGATCACCTCATCATCCAGTTGATGCACATACACCAGGGGCTGACCTCCCGGCGCATGCCTCCAGCTATTCGTCAGCGACTCCTGTATCAGCCGATAGACGGTAATCTTGACGGCCAGCGGCGCACTGTCCAATACCTCGTCGTTTTCCAGCATCACTTTCTGACCCGTCATGCGTTCAAAATCCCGTACTGCGCGGCGGGCGGTATTGGCGAGCGAGAGTTCGGTCATACCCGGCAGCGCCAGCCCGGAAGAAATCTTGCGTACATCACGCAGCGAGGATTGTAGCGCCCCTTGAATACTGGGGAGTTCTTGCGCTGCATCACTCGTAGACGCGATACAGCCGTGACACGTCTCGGCAAACTCATCGAGTCGCATCAAGGCGAAAGCAATGGTTTGCGCGGGCCCATCGTGAAGATCGGCCGCGATGCGGATCAAAAATTCCTCATTGAGCGTGGTCATACTCACCCCCGCCTCTCTGAGTCGCTCGCGCATATGATCATTTTCCTCCAGCACGGTGCGCAACTGCTGGAGCTGATGACTCATATCCCGCTGCTGACTATGTATGGTCTCGCTTGCACGACGCACCAGACCATATAGCAGCAAATAAATGGCCAGCGTAGCGAAGGTGACCAACGCCCAACTGCGCTGCTGCGCCGCATGTATTTCCCGTTCCAGCGTATCCATCGCATAATAAACTTCGGCCACCGCGATAACCTCGCTGTGCGCACCCGAGCGGATTGGCACATAGACCTCGAGCAATCGCGGCCAGCGTGCATGTTCCGGCCAATTATCCGCATCATTCAATGTACTGATACGAGAGCGAACCTCACCGGCAAAGGCGGCGGCCAGATGTTTTCTGAGCTGGAAGCGGCGCCCTATCTGTTCGCTATCGCTACTATAGACGATACGACCGCTGGAATCCCAAAGTTTGAAACGAACCACCTCGCGATGCAACGGACCCTCGACAAAAACACGATCCAGCACCGCATGCGTTTTTTCATCGACGATTTCTCCGCCAGGCCAGTCATGTAACTGCGCACCAAAAATGCTTTCTATATAAACCGCCGAAATGGAAGCGGCGCGACTCACCTCACTGCTCTCAATCTGATTACCTATCCATGAGCCGATCACCACCGTCCCTGTCACCAGCACGGCGACGAGGGCCAGCATGAATTGGCGTGAGAAACTCAACAGATCGAAGGCGCGTTTTAAAGAAATCAGCATAGACCATCCTGAAAATATAGGCGAAATTATAGCGCCGATACTAACACGCGACCGTTACACCTACCTCAGACCTAAGTCGACTGAAAATCGAGACTTTAGTCTGAGATATTTTGCGCTAATAGACCGTAGTATCGACATGGTAGAAAGTTGACAATGCGCCATGAAATATCGATTTGTAATTTTTAATTAATTCTTGTGTGCTATACCGTTTCGCTGCACACCGACCTTATTAAGTGCACGACCACTTTAAATTTCAGGAGATACAAATGATCCGTCAAGCTCAAACCGCATTACTGTTCGCCGCACTGGCCTTTTCCTATAACGCCTCAGCCGCTGTCGATGTAGAAGCAGCAAAATCTCTCGCTCGTGAAAACAACTGCTTCAAGTGCCATGGCGTCGACAAGGAAAAGGACGGTCCTTCCTATAAAAAGGTCGCTGAAAAGTATCACGGAAAAGCCGATGCGGAAGCCAAACTAATCCATCACATCACATCAGGAGAAAAAGCCAAGTTCCCTGATGGCCACGAAGAAGATCACAAAAACATCCAGGGCAAAGCAACGCCAGACGCCATCAAAAATCTGGCCGACTGGATTCTGTCACTCTAGTCTGCAACCAGTAAAACCGGGCTAATGAGAAGTCCATTAGTCCATTGCAATAAATAAAATAAGGGGAGAAACATGAAATTTTTAAAGAAAATTATGGTCTTATGCGCGTTCATCGCCGGCATGGGAACAGCGGGCAGCCTGATGGCAAACGAGCTTCCTGAATTAGGTGGAAGCGCGGCAGCCAAGGCGGCGGTTGCCTATTCAGCCAAAGCCTCTTTACAAAAAGATGCTATTTGTACACGCTGTCACGATGAAAGCGAAAAGGCACCGATTCTCTCCCTTTATCAGACTAAACACGGTGTACGAGGCGATGCCCGCACGCCTAACTGCCAGACCTGCCACGGCGAGAGCGCAAACCACCTGAAAGGTGACACGACGGGCAAAGGTCGTCCTTCACCCGATGTCATCTTCAAAAAAGGCGTTTACGCCATGTCCGATGAAAGAACCCGTTCGGGTCAATGCCTGACCTGCCATAAAGGCACGGCGCGCACCAACTGGGAAGGTTCTCAACATCAAAACAACGACCTGGCCTGCAACAGCTGCCATACCGTCCATTCACCTGTCGACAAGGTACGCGAAAAGAAGACTCAGACTGAAGTCTGCTTTACCTGCCACAAGGAACAGCGCGCAGACAGCAAGAAGCTATCTCACCACGCGATCGGTGAATCAAAAGTGGTCTGTTCAGATTGCCACAATCCACACGGTTCTAATGCGCCTAAGTTGCTGAAGAAGAATACAGTGAATGAAACCTGCTTCATCTGCCATGCAGAACGTCGCGGTCCTTTCCTGTGGGAACATCAGCCTGTCGTTGAAGACTGCACCAATTGCCACACGCCTCACGGTTCCAACATCACCCCACTGCTGAAGTCTCGTCCACCCTTCATGTGTCAGGAATGCCATGACGGATCGCACGTCAGCGGAACGTCAG
>CAISHO010000038.1 GCA_903885165.1 uncultured Nitrosomonadales bacterium
GCGAACGCCAGTGCGGTGATCTACTCGCTTCTACAAACGGCCAAAGCCAATGGACACGAACCTTATGCCTGGCTGCGTCGCGTCATGCGTGACTTGCCAGCAGCTCGGACGGTTGAAGAAATTGAAGCGCTGTTGCCGTGGAATTTGCATGCCATGGATTTAACCAGCGAAATGGTGAGCTGAACAGACTGGGGTTTGTGGATCGCTTACGATAGATTAGCATTCTGGCGCAATTATCCTTTGTACAAACTAATCCATTGGATTATTATATGGGCATGATTACGATTGCTGAAGTTCCTGAATACATCCGACAGGCAGAAAAGCTCCTGAGTGCAACTGAACGACAAGATATAGTCAGCTATTTGGCCGCGCATCCTAAATCTGGTGACTTAATCGAAGGCACAGGCGGTATCCGTAAGTTACGCTGGGGTCGAGGTGGGCGCGGTAAAAGTGGTGGTGTCAGGGTGATTTTCTATTACCACAGTGAATTGATGCCGCTCTACCTGTTGACGCTATTCGCCAAAAACGAACAGGATAACTTGAGTAAGGCTGAGCGTAACGATTTAGCGAAGTTTGTAGATATTTTAGTTGCGACATGGATTGAGAGGTGAATAATGGGATCTGCTTTTGAAAGTATTGCTCGCGGTTTGAATGAGGCCATTTCACACGCACAAGGTGCTGATGTCGCTGTTAAGGTTTATAGACCGCGAACAGTGGATGTTTCTGCACTGCGTCAGGAAATGGGCATGACTCAAGAACAATTTGCTGCAAGGTTTGGATTTTCTGTCTCAACACTGCGTCACTGGGAGCGAGGGGATCGCTCTCCTAATGGTGCTTCATTGGTGTTGCTGAATGTGATTCAGCATGCTCCTGAAGCGGTTACTGCGGCTTTAGGCTAGGTGATTGCTGTAGTAAGTACCGTACCACTTTGAAAATTCGAAGGACTTCATGTAGTTGTTTGAGACTGTTCTTGAGTGTGGCGGGCGCTGGTAAGGTATTGATTAATAATGATTTAAATATCAGTGGACGTTCTCGATATCCAAGGGGTAAGCAGTTCGAGTCTGCTCGTTCCCACCAAATTACTGTATTAAATCAATCGCTTAGCGCTTGCCCGCTAGGCGATTTTTCTTTTCAGCAAAGTGATTGCCGGACTTTTGCCGGACTTGCTTCGGCACACACGATTGAACTGGATTGGCAAAGAAGCACACAAAGATGTTCCGTGCCAATTGCTGGAGTCAGCGACAGAACTGGCTTGCGGCGAGGTGAGCAGGGCAACCTGATCATGTGGCGTCACAACCTGCATGCACCCAAAGCACTGCCGCCACGCTATGCGGCGCAGGTAAGGTGTATCTAGATCTGCCGCCGTACATAACCGGCAACGAAGGTTGGGCATATTACGATAATGTCCCCGGAGAGTAGCAAGTGTCTCGGCGAACTGGTGGGTATGCTTGACCACATAGTCACGCGAAACAGCACCATGGCGACGGTCAGCAATCCGACAAGCCAAGTCTCGCCACATTTTTTCGGGCACCTTATCATTGTTTTTTGGATTTTTCGAACGGATGAATTGCTATGCAATTTTAGAGCAGCAGTGATATTATGAATCATGTCTGAAATTAAAATCGCTGATGATTCGTGGTCATTATCCTTAAAAAAAGGAAACGGCATACTGCGTCGTGAGGTTTGGGTGGATGAGCAAAATAAGGTGGTTCGTTACAATTTGGCTTATATCAATCGAGGTATTTTTCAAGGTGATAACGGGCGTGTGGTTGGCTATGATAATGCGCATGGTTTTCATCACCGGCATTTTATGGGGATCGTCGAGCCGATTGATTTTACGACCTTTGAAGATATTGAAGACCGATTTCAAATTGACTGGGCAGTATTTAGGAGTAAGAAATGAAAACAACAATTCAAGTTGCCAGCGCGGATGATTTTTTCCGGCGCGGCAAGGAAATCGCCAAGCTGGCAGATCAAGGTAAGGGTATAGCTCGTGAACGTATTATTTCGTTTGAAGATCCTGAAGATCTGGCGCGATTGATTACTACTGCCAAGCTTGTGCTGTTTCGAGAGGTCAGGGCGTGTTCAGGCTCGATCACCGATTTGTCGCAACGATTGCATCGAGATCGCAGTGCAGTTAAGCGAGATATTGATGAGTTGGAACGAATCGGTTTGGTTGAAGTGGAAGATATGCCATTCCCCGGACATGGTCGTCGAAAAGAGGTGCGAGCTGTTGCTGAGCAGGTATTACTAGCGATGTAATGCTTATCCCTCTTAAAATCTGAAGGGGATTTGAAGGAACTGAGGTGTTAAGAACACTGAAATACAGTGGTTGAAGGGGATGTGGGGTTTGTTATAAAATATAATTAAATCAATATGTTACATTTTTATGCGCGAATCGACATCCAAGGGGTCAGCAGTTCGAGTCTGCTCAGACAGGCTTTGCTGGATACGCAGGCTGTACTGGCGCAACTTTGACAGAAAACGGTTAGTAACAAAAAAGGACACCCTAAGGTGTCCTTTTTCATTTCGCCTGATGAGACGATTATTCTACTTTAGAGGCAGCGCGCAGTTCAGCCACTGTCTTTTGAATATTTTGCTGTTGCAGGCGCTGTTGTAACTGAGGCTTCAGTTGGTCAAATGCAGGCACTTGCAACGGGCGTACATCGTCCAGCTTGATGACATGCCAGCCGAATTGCGAATGGACGGGTTCTTTGGTCGTCTCGCCCTTTTTCAGGGTGAGCAAGGCATTGGCGAAAGGTTCTACCATGTTGCTAGGGACGGTCCAACCCAGTGATCCGCCGTGTGTTGCAGAAGCGGTATCCTTGGATTTTTCGGCCAGTTTGTCAAAACTAGGAGCCTTTTTGTCTTTCTTTTCCAATTGGGCGATGATGGCTTTTGCTTCCGCTTCAGTTTCAACCAGAATGTGACGCGCGTTGTATTCCTTATCGCCCAGCTTAGCTTTGAGCGTGTCGTAAGCTTGCTTGAGTTGTTCCTCTGTGATTGGGTTCTTCTTCAGGTTTTCCTGAATAAAGGCATTGATCAGTGCATTTTGTTTCGCTTGTTCGACTTGTTGCAGCACGTCGGCTGACTTATCCAAGCCGCCCTTGAGGGCTTCCTGCGCGATGACTTCGCGGTTGATCAGGTCGTCACGAATCACTTTACGCAGCTCAGGAGTGTCAGTTTGTCCTTGTTCCAAGGCTGCCTTGACGTTCAGTTCCATACGTTCCTGAGGAATGATTTTTCCATTGACGACGGCGGCTGATTTGTCCTCGGCGAAAGCCGGGTTAATCGCCAGTGCAGTCAAAATGGCCAATACTTTAAATTTGTTTGTTTTCAACACGTTAAATCCCTTAGTAAAAATAAAAAATTTCAAAATAAGTTAATCAAACTTCGTTCGGCGTTGTTGCCTGTATGTTGAGGGCGTGAATTTCACGTTGCATCATATCCCCGAGTGCAGAATATATCATACGGTGACGTGAAATCGTAGTCTTGCCGGCGAACTCAGATGTGACAATTTGTAACAGATAATGGCCGGCCCCATCGCGAGCGCCTGCATGTCCTGCGTGTTTATGACTTTCATCGACGATGTTGATTGAAACAGGATTGAGCACCGCGAGGAGCGCGTACATTTGTTCTATGCGGCTCATGCTGGCAGGGTCTTTCGAAATGGTTTGACGGTGACTTTCTCGTATACGCCGGAACTTAAATAGGGTTCCGCCTCGGCCCAGTCTTGTGCATCGGTTAACGAAGCAAATTCAGCAACGATCAGACTGCCGGTGTAACCCGCCGCGCCCGGATCTTCCGCATCTACGGCAGGAAAGGGACCCGCTAACAGCAGTCGTCCTTCCGTTTGCAATGCTTGCAGACGTGCGACGTGAGCGGGTCGAATTGCCAAACGCTTTTCCAGGCTGTCAGGTGTGTCCTGACCAATAAATACATAAAACATTAGTTTTCCTCTTTCTTTTCATCGATGTATTTGGCCAACCACACACTTTGCGCGATGATGAATGCGAGCATCATGCCGGTAAAGCCGAATAGTTTGAAATTCACCCAGGTGTCGGTGGAGTAATTGAACGCCACATACAGATTGATAAAGCCGAGCACCAGAAAAAACAGACTCCAACTCAGGTTCAGTCGGTTCCACACGCGGGCGGGCAGCGCCATTTTTTCGGAGAGCATGGCGCGCATCAGATTTTTCTTGAAGAACGCATTGGAGACCAGCAGGGTGACAGAGAACAACCAGTACAGCACGCTGGGTTTGAATTTGATGAAGGTTTCGTCATGCAGCAGCAAGGTAGCACCACCAAATACGCCGACGATGGCAAAACTCACCCAGAGCATGGCGTCCACTTTGCCGTGGCGGTATTTTGTCCAGATGATCTGGGCAACCGTCGCGGCGATGGCGATGGCGGTGGCAACGAAGATACCCTTGATTTTAAAGGCGATAAAAAACAGGATGACGGGGAATAGATCGAACAGCAGTTTCATGTTTTATTTTTTGCTAAGAGTCAAAGAGGCTGAGTTAATGCAATAACGCAATCCGGTAGGTTTTGGGCCGTCGTTGAAGACATGGCCCAGATGTGCGCCGCAAGACGCGCAGTTTACTTCATCTCGCCGCATGCCGTGACTGGTATCGGTACGGATGGACAGGTTATTGGCCTGCTGCGGTTGCCAGAAACTGGGCCAGCCGCTGCCTGAGTCAAACTTGTGATCGGCGTCAAACAACACCTTATCACAGCAGACACAGTGATAAACGCCGTCTTCATGGCAATTCCAATAAGCGCCGGTAAACGGTGGCTCTGTGCCGCACTGGCGGCAGACCTGATACTGTTCGGGTGTCAGTTCTGCGCGCCATTCGGCGTCTGTCTTTGTTTGATCCATTTATAAAACTTCTCCGGCATGATCGGCTAGGCGCGAACGTTCACCTCTGAGCAGCGTGATGTGACCGCCATGTTCCCAACCCTTGAAGCGATCCACTACATAGGTCAGCCCTGAACTGCCCTCGGTCAGATAAGGCGTGTCGATTTGTGCGATGTTGCCCATACAGACAACTTTGGTGCCCGGACCCGCGCGCGTGACCAGCGTTTTCATCTGTTTGGGCGTCAGATTTTGCGCCTCATCGATGATGATGTATTTATTCAGAAAAGTGCGTCCGCGCATGAAGTTGAGTGATTTGATTTTGATGCGCGAACGGATCAGATCGCGTGTGGCGGCGCGCCCCCAATCGCCGGCTTCCTCGTCATTTTTGTTGAGTACATCCAGATTGTCTTCGAGCGCGCCCATCCATGGTGTCATCTTCTCTTCTTCAGTGCCTGGCAGAAAACCAATGTCCTCACCGACAGGGACGGTTACGCGCGTGATAATTATTTCTGTATATCGTTTATTTTCAAGTGTTTGCATTAAGCCTGCGGCGAGCGTCAGTAATGTCTTGCCGGTTCCGGCCTGGCCTAACAGGGTGACGAAATCAATTTCAGGGTCCATCAGTAAATTGAGCACGAAATTTTGTTCGCGATTGCGTGCGACGATGCCCCAGATATTGTTTTTCGTATGGGTATAGTCAGTCAGGGTGCGCAGCAGGGCTGTGCCCTCGCTTTGCTCCAGAACCATTGCATAAAACGGCGTATCGTCGTCTTCCTTGTAGACAAATTGATTGATGAAAAACGCGGCGCACAGCGGGCCATTTACCTGATAATAGGTATGGCTATCTTTTTGCCAGGATTTCAGACCTTTGTCGTGCGTCTCCCAGAAATCGACCGGGAGTTCCAGCACGCCGCTGTATAGCAGGTCGGTGTCTTCGAGGACCTTGTCGTTGAAGTAGTCCTGCGCTTCCAATCCCAGCGCGCGCGCCTTGATGCGCATATTGATGTCTTTGCTGACAAGAATTACCGCGCGTTTCGGATACTGATGTTGCAGGCCGATCACCACGCCCAGAATGGCGTTGTCGGCTTTGCCCAACTCCAGGTTGTGCGGCAGCTCCTGTTTGATGAAACTGGTCTGTAAATAGAGTCGTCCGGTACAATTTTTATGCGCCGCAGATTGTAGTGCGATGCCTTCTTCGATATTGCGCGGCGCGTCGTTAACGATTTCATCCAGAAAACGGCTCACCTGACGTGCATTGCGCGCTACTTCGGTCATGCCCTTTTTCTTGTTGTCCAATTCTTCAAGAACCAACATGGGCAGGCAAATGTCGTGTTCCTCGAAGCGGTACAGACTGGTCGGGTCGTGCAGTAGCACATTGGTGTCCAAAACAAACAACTTGGTATCAGCTACGGCGCGCTTGGGCATGATATTCCTTTAGTTTAGCGTTGTGACGAAATCTAAAACTTCCTGTGCGTGTCCATCGGCCTTGAGTTTACGCCATTCGTGGCGCAGCGCGCCAGTACGATCAAAAACGAAGGTGCTACGTTCGATGCCACGCACCAGTTTCCCATACATATTTTTCTGTTTGATGACGCTGAATAAATTGCAGGCGGTTTCTTCTTCATCGGATAGCAGATCGAAGGGGAGGGTGAATTTGGCTTTGAAATTTTCATGTGACTTGAGGCTGTCACGTGAGATGCCGAAAACCGCGCAATCGGCCAGCAAAAATTGCGGATAGAGGTCGCGGAATTGTTGGGCTTCAGTGGTGCATCCAGGTGTGTTGTCTTTGGGGTAAAAGAACAGAACCAGATTGCGGCCTTGGTTGGCCGAGAGTGTAAAGGTCTGCTCGCTGGTGGCGGGAAGTGAGAAATCGGCAATTATGTTTTCTGTCATAGTCGGCTTTCAAGAAATGCGTACATTCTTGATAAAAAACGCGACAAAAGCAAGCCTTGTTCGAGGATGGGTATTGGAAGTTTGGAAGCTGTTTTTAACTCCGTTTGCCCGCATCTATATGCGTTAGTGTTGTATCGCTTCAAAAATAAGCGCGAGGATTAAGTGCAGCCCTGAGGTTTCAACGCCGACTTTTCTGCGTTCACGTCCTTCAATTCCCGCAGCAATGGCATGCAGGGAGCGATTCAGTGCAATGCATTTTTGACTGCCGGCTGGAAACAAGCTGAAATCAAAATGATCAGGAATTTTTTTATTCAGCACTTCCAGCAAAGTGCCCGTCTTCAATCCAGCATATATTTCATCGAAAGAGACAGACTCACTGTGACCACTTGCGATGGCTGAATTGACGTATAAGCCTAGGAATGCCAATGAACTCAAACATGCTTTATTGGGCAAGGGTGAAGCTCCTGTGCAGAGTTGATATTTGTGCGGTTGAGCTAAACAGTTTGTGGACTGAACATAATTCGCGCCAGCGCCTCGGGCTGTGAGCAATGCTGCTTTAATGTCAGCTTGTACAACGAAAAGGCAATAGTCATTACTTACAAGCTGGATTTGCCGGACGTGTATTGAATCTTGAGTTGAAGTATACCCGTCAATCTTACACTGTTGTTTACAAGCGTATGTTTTTTTGCAAAAAAAGTGCCGGGCATGTGGCTATCCTCAAGCTGGCATTTTTATGTTTTAATGGCCCCATGAGTGACGAACAATTTATGCGCGCCGCGCTTGAGCTGGCAGAGCAAGCACAAGCGGCGGGGGAAGTGCCGGTCGGTGCGGTGGTTGTCAAGGACGGGAAAATCATCGGTAGAGGATTTAACGCGCCCATTTCACGACACGATCCGTCCGCCCACGCCGAAATGCAGGCGCTGCGTGAGGCGGCTCACTTTTTGGGTAATTATCGACTGGTCGGTTGCGAGTTGTATGTGACGCTGGAGCCTTGTCTGATGTGTGCCGGTGCGATCATGCATGCACGCATTGCACGGTTGGTGTATGGTGCGCAGGATTTCAAGACCGGTGTGTGCGGCAGTCTGTTGAACCTGTTTGGTGAAATGGGCAGTCCCACTCCCGACGCACCACTTACAACGCCAGTGCGATTGAATCACCATACTGACGTGGCAGGTGGTGTGCTGGCCCAGGAATGTGGTCTAATGCTGAGCAATTTTTTTGCTATGCGTCGTGCACAGAAAAAAATGCTATGGAAATAAATATTTACATAAAAGATCAGTTGCTGGCGCTGCTGGACGACGCGGGGCAGCCGCTCTGTCGTTATGCCGTTTCGACGGCGGCCAATGGTCCCGGTGAAATGTCCGGCAGTCACTGCACGCCGCGCGGCTTGCATATCATCCGTGCCAAAATCGGCGCAAATTGTCCCGAAAATACCGTATTTGTGCGTCGCCGCTCGACCGGTGAAGTCTACACGCCTGAACTGGCTGCGCAATTTCCCGATCGAGACTGGATACTGACGCGGATATTGTGGCTGTCCGGCTGCGAGACGGGCTTTAACCGGCTCGGGCAAAGCGATACGATGCGCCGCTATATTTATATACACGGCACACCGGATTCAGAGCCGGTGGGCAAGGCGTTGTCACACGGTTGCATACGCATGAGAAATGCAGACCTGATCGATTTGTTTGATCGGGTACCGGCGGGAATTCCCGTCCGGATTATTGAATGAATAACCGAAAGGAATAGGATGACCAACCCTTTTACAGTGAGTGCGGTGAGTTGGCACGACGGCGAGATGATGTTGCGTTCGGTACGCGAGGCGGTGTTCATCCGTGAACAGGGGATTACACCCGAACAAGAGTGGGACGGGCTAGACGAGGGCTGCCGTCACGTTCTAGTGTTGAGTCATCAGGGGGTGGCGATTGGTTGTGCCAGGATGTTTGCAGACGGGCACATCGGGCGGCTCGCCGTGCTGCCCAAATGGCGCAAGCAAAAAGTCGGGACGGCGATCATCGAGGCTATGCTCGATTATGCCCGAGCCCACGATTATCCACAGGTGGATGTGGATGCGCAAATTCACGCCGTGCCGTTTTATCAGGGCTTTGATTTCGTCAAAGAAGGCGAAGTCTTTCTCGATGCAGGTCTGCCGCACATTAAGATGCGCCTGAAATTACTTCCCCGTTAAATAGTCGTCTACGCTGAAATTCATCACCGCCTCGGGTTGTGAGACGGTGAAGCCGGTGACCACGGCGCCGCTGGCAAAAGCTTCGGCGAAGAGCAGAATCGGTGCGGGAGTCAGGTAATGGTATTGAATCTCCGGCCAGGTGTAGTGGGTGAAGGCCAGCAACACCAGTGAAGTGGCCGCCATCATCAGCATGGTGGCGAGCGCGGCCCCGGCAAAGCCGTTTAACAGCACGAAGATGAAGAAATTTTTCGGCAAATAACGCTGGCAAAAACGCAGCAGCAGTTCGGCAAACAGCATCGGCACCGCCAGCATCAGCAGGCCATTTATCCCCAGCGTCATTAAACTCATTCCACTGTAGAGCCAAGTGCCGACCATGATTAAGGTTAGTGCCGTCAGGCCGATCTGCCAGCCGAACATCAGTAAAAACAGGCTGGAGCCGATCAGGTGAAAGTTAAACCCTGGGCGGATGCCCGCGTTGAGTTGCCAGAAGGCGGCGGTAGCAAACATCAATCCTATCAATGCATTGAACATGATAGGATTGTCGAATAACTTTTTCCATGGCGCACATAGCACTGCCTGATATAGCAACCAGGCAAACAGTGCGCAGGACAGCAACAGACTGTCGCTGCTGAACAGTTGCGCCGGCAAATTCATGGAAGCGGGTAGGGCAGCGCTTCGAATTGCAATTGAGCGCCGGAACTCAGGTGTACGGCATTGGCGTCATGGCTTTCGCTTTGTATCACCGCGAGCACGTCGTAACCACCTTGAGGTGCGACAGCGGCATTCGCGATCATGCCGCAGGACTGACCGGCAGGTTCCGTGCCGTAGAGTTCATCTCCCGCCTGCGGGGCTGTTGCACTGTCCACATGGGCCAGATACATGCGGCGTTTGAGTTTGCCCAGATAGTGCATACGCGCGACGATTTCCTGTCCGGGATAGCATCCCTTCTTGAAGTTGATGCCGCCGATCAAATCGAAATTGGCCATTTGCGGGACGAACTGTTCCTGGGTGGCTGGCAGGATGACGGGCAATCCCGCGCGGATGTTGAACCAGTCCCAACTGGCGCTGCCAACCGGTGTGGCCAGCGCGTGAAGCGACATCCATAGCGCTTCGGCCTGTTCAGGATGGAGATTGATCTGATAGCGCGAGTCGCTGTATTTGATGATGCAAGCCGTTTGATTTTGGCTCAAACCCAGCACGGATTCAGGTAATGCCCAACCTTGAGCTTGCAGGATATGTGGTGCGGAATTTCCGGATAAACCTAATATAATCAATTCATTACTGATGTCGGTAATCTTGACTTTGGCGCGCATCACATACATGCTAAGTTTTTTTCGCATGGCTTCGGTCAAGCTGGCGGGCAATTGCAACAGATAGTCGTCACTCTCGCGTGAAATCAAAAAGTTCGCCAGCATTCTGCCTTTGGCCGAATTGAAGCTGGAGAATTGCGACTGAGTGGCGCTCACCTCGCGGATGTCGTTGCTCAACAGGTTTTGTAAGAAGCTTTGCGCGTCCTCGCCCGAAACGCGTAAGGTGCCGAATTGCCCTAAATCGGCTAACACCGTTCCTTGTGCGGTGGCGGTGAGTTCGGCTGCGGCATCGCCAAAATCGCAAACCACGTCGTCTATCAGGGTTGCGCCTTGTTTGTTAAGAAATTCTTTCCAGTTTGATTGCATAGTTTTTATCGGGTAAGCGTTAAAGGGACGCGTTTAAGGCGCCTCGTTCGGTCAGAAAAAGTGCAATAGTGTGCGTTATGTGCGTTTCAAACGGGCGCGCGTGCACGCATGCGCTTCGCGTTCGGCAGCCAGTTCGGAAACGGGGTTCTCCGGATGCTCCATGGGAATATTGAAGCTCGAGTTCATGAGTCGGTTTCAGATTCGCAAAATGACTAAAAGTAGTGCAGTGTTGTCCAAGCGATAACTTGTGTCAACATCTAGCCCTGTCAGCGACTAGGATTTTATCGGTTGAGCGGGAAAACATCGCCCTTCATACTGTAATGGTATCAAGCTGTCTTACCTGTCTTAAAACGCGAACAAGGGAGCAAATAGCTAAATGACTCGCACTCTCAGGCATAGCAGCACGCGCTTAAAGATTTGTAGCGATTTTACAAAAAATTTTTTGAAAACGAGCCGACTTTCCGCGTTTCAAAAGAATGGAATGGGCGACAGTTTCCGCGCGTGAATCCGTAGGAATCCCGTCTTTGAGGGAGTGGAGGATGTTAATTACACGACCCAAAGCCATTTGATCGGACGGTTCAGGAGATACTCACCCTCATCCTTTACCCAAAGAGAATGATTCGTTACCGTAAGATAGCTTTTTTTCAATCAACTAAAGTGTCAACGTTTAACATGGAACTGCATGAAGCAATCTACTCCCTATCGGATGCGCTTGAGCTGGTCTGGGTGACTATTGTCACCGGGTCAATAAAGGACTATTGTGATGACGTCCCCGACAGGGGTTGAACGTTGAAGAAACCATGGAGGTTATGATGAACACTAAATTATCGGGTTTGGCTGTCGCATTGTTTTTCTGTGCAGGGGTGGCGGTGGCGGCAGAGCCGGTTGCAGTTCAGGGTCAGGTTAAAATTCAGGAACAGGTAAAAAGTCAGGATCAAACGCGTCAGACGTTGGGTCGTCAGTTGATGACCGATGAGGAGCGCAATGCGCAGCGCAGCAAGATGCGCAGCAGCACATCGGAAGAGAAAGAAAAAGTCCGCGCCGAGCATCACGAGAAAATGAAGGAACGCGCTAAGGAGCAGGGCGCTACGCTGCCGGATAATCCACCTGCACGCGGTCAAGGTATGGGCGGAGGAGGAATGGGTGGAGGAGGACGAGGCGGTCGCTAAGACTTTTGCCATTGAGAGTAAAAAGACCTGCTGCGTGGCAGGTCTTTTTTATAGGGCTTATTGAGTCTTTTCAATAAATCGGTAAGTTGCATGGCAGGCGATGCAGTTGTTCATGGCAACGCTCAATTTGCTGATGGTGCGTGCGCTGTCTTTGTACTGTTCGGCATCCGCTGCGATCTCGTCAAATTTGCTGCGCGTACCAAAGCCTAGCGTTTTCATTTCAACAGGAATTTTTCTAAATAACGAGCCCGGGGTGTTCGCTTCGGCGGCCATGCCAGAGGCCTTGGCGGCCATGACTACAGCGGCAAAGTCTTTGTCCGATGAGGCTGCCAGGATGGCTTGTGAATTTTGCAGCCAGTTGCGCATTTCCAGCAGCAAGGCATTCCGTTCATCCTTGGTGAGCATCACGGCCTGACGCCCGTCGTCGGATGGTTGAACTTCGCCGACGATAAATTTGTAGCCCAGCAGGGCCACAATAATAGACAGCACGACCACCAGACTCCAGCTAAGTTTGCAGCTTTTCATATTGTTTCCTTATTCATCAGATTGTTATAAATTATTTCTGGTTGCGATCCCGTGCAGATAAATCGGGAAAGTCTTTTTCGCCTCGTCCAGCAGGGTGCGCTTGCCGCCGAAGATGGAAACCTGCATCACCAGCCCCTGAATCATGCCGATATACAGCACGGCAGCGCTCTGGCTGTCCAGTTCGGGCGATACCATACCCTGTTGTTTGGCCGCTTCCAGCAAGTTTGCGATCTTGTTTTCATAACCGGAAATGATGGTCTGCACCAGTTCGCGCAGCTTGCTGTTTTTCCGGTGCAGCAAATCGGAAAACAGCACGCGGGGAATCGCGGGATGCCGGGCGATAAAGGCGATGTGGGCGAAAAACATCCGTTCGATCGCATCGAGCGGGTCGGTGGCCTGAGAGGCGGCTTTTTCCAGTACGCTCATCAACTGGTCGCGTATCCACTGCATCGCGCCGACCCAGATGTCGTCCTTGGTCGCAAAGTGTTTGAAAATCGTGCCCTGAGTGACTTGCATGGCGTCGGCCATGTCCTGAGTGGTGACGCCGTCCACGCCTTTTTCGGCAGCCAGATCGACGGCCACGCGGATGATTTCGCTCTGCCTCTCATCGGTACGCATGCGTCTTTTAATAACTTCTTGATTCATATAAATTTCTGCTCTATGTGGTTTGTAGTGGGCGTTCCAGTTTCGTTTTTACAATTGCCGGTGGCAGCCCGGCGGCTGGTTACTTTCTTTTGTGTCGCCAAAAGAAAGTAACCCAAGAAAAGGCGACCCCGGTTTGCCGCGCCAGCCTGTCTTTTGCAAGACAGGCTGCGTACCCTTGATAGCCAACAAATAGCGGGGCTGCGGAACTCGCACGATTCGCTTTGAGACCACGTGCTCAAACAGTCGTGACTCAGCTTGCTTACGCGTTATTTGTTTCGCCGAAACTGTTGCCATGCTATGCATAGCAACACGTTTTCGCCCAACTGCACCGCTATTTATCGACTATCTTCGGCGGCGCACAGGGGGTAGGGGAGATACTCAACGAGCACAATTTTATTATTTCATATAGAACCTTTTTTCCTTTATGCGGCGCGGCCTTCGCCCGCCTCTTCATAGGTGCGGCCATCGCGAATGTGATAAATGCGTTTGAAAGTTGGAATGATTTTCTCGTCGTGTGTCACCACGATGATGGCGGTCTGATATTGCTGCGCCATCTGGTTCAGCAGGCGCACCACGTTCAGGGCGCGTTCGCTGTCCAGCGGTGCGGTGGGTTCGTCGGCGAGGATTACCGGCGGATGATTGGCCAGTGCGCGGGCGATGGAGACGCGCTGCTGTTCTCCGCCTGACAATTGTGAGACTTGAGCCATGGCGCGATGCCCGACATCCAGGGCTGCGAGCAGTTCACGGGCACGCTCTCTTGCCTTGTCGTTCGGCACCCCGGCCAGCATGGGTAGCAGGGCGATATTATCGGTGACATCCAAAAATGGAATCAGATAGGGTGCCTGAAACACGAAGCCGATGCGGTCGCGTCGCAAGGTACGCAGGTCATCAATTTCCCACTTGTTGTCGAAAATAGTCTGGCCGCCCAACTGCATTTTCCCGGATGTCGGTTCGATCACCGCGCCCAGACATTTCAATAGCGTGCTTTTTCCCGAACCGCTGGGTCCGACTAGGCCTACTACTTCGCCGGGCCAAATCGTCATGTTCACGCCCTTGAGCGCATCCACGGCGGTATCGCCATGTCCGTAGCGTTTAGTCAGATTCTCGATATCAATCGCGGGGATATTCATCGATCAGCCTCCGATCGCCGAGGAGGGATCGACGCGCAAGGCCGCGCGGATGGCAAAACTGCTGGCCAGTGCGCACATCAGCATCACCAGGAAAAATCCGCGCAGTGCATCGCCCGGAATCAGCAGCACATATTTCGGGAACAGCGGGGCCCAGAAGGTGGCGGCGGTTTTACCCACCACGAAGCCGATCAGCCCCAGACCCAGCGCCTGTTGCAGGATCATGCCGCTGATGGTCTGGTTGCTCGCGCCCACCAGTTTGAGCACAGCAATTTCACGTATCTTGTTCATGGTCATGGTGTAGATGATGAAGGCGACGATCGCGGCGCTGACGATGGAGAGAATCACCAGAAACATGAAGATCTGTTTGGCGGAGGTGGCGATCAGGCGGGCGACCAGAATCTCTTCCATCTGTGCGCGGGTATAAATCTGCACATGTTTCCAGCGCCGGATCCCAGCGGCGACCGACTCGTCTGAAAAGCCGGGTTTGAGTTGCACCAGCACGGCGTTGACCATCTGACTGCTGCTCGGGGAGGAGGCATCCAGTGTTCGTTGTGCGCTATTTGTGCGGATGCGTTCGTTGAGCAGCGCGTCGTTGTCCTTGAGAAACTGAACTTCCTGTGCATCCTTGAGCGGCACAAAGATCATCGGATCACCGCTGGAGGAAACCATGCGGCGGGTTAAGCCTGTCACGGTGTATTCATGGCGCCGGATGCGGATGCGTTCACCGAGGCTGAACCCGCTCTTGATGTCGGCCAGCGCTTCATAATGCGATTGCGTGATGGGGCGTCCCGCGACGAGATAGGCCGGTGTGCCGGGTTTTCCCGCTTCTATGCCCACCAGCATGATGCGCACCTCGCGTTTGCCCTGCTGTATCTGCATGGTCAGATAGGCCGCATTGCCGGCAGCCATCACGCCGGGCTGCAAAAGCAGATCGCGCGCCACGTCATCGTGCAGGGCGGAGGGCTCGGCGTAAGGCCCCAGCGTATCCTTTTGCACCACCCACAAGTCCGCGCCGCTGTTGACGATCAGAGCCTGTGCATCATCGACCATGCCGCGATAGACGCCCGCCATGGTCAGAGTCACGCCGATCAGCAGTCCCAGCCCGGCGCCGGTCATGACGAATTTGCCCCAGTTGTGCAGAATATCGCGCCCGGCCAGATTGATCATGACTTGACCAGTTCCCTGACGAGCTTGAGCTTGAGTCCTTCGCTCAGCGCCTGTTGGCTGTAGACGATCACCTCGTCCTGCGGGCTCAGACCTTCCATGATCTGGATGCGCCCGTCTCGTGTTGTGATGCCGGTCTTGACCGCGTGAAAACGGGCTTGACCATTTTGCAGCAGCCACACGCCGCACTGCTGATTTATCTGTTTGATCGCCGCCGCTGGCAGTGAACGGGCCATATCGACGGCGCTCAGTGCGATGGTGACTTCGGCGTTTTCACCCAGATGGCTCAGTCCCTCTGCCAGACTGACATTGACGATGCGTTCTTCGGTGACGCTGTCGCTGACCAGATCGATGCGCGCCACCGTGCCGGCAAGATGATTTTGCGGACGCGAGCGCAGCACGATAGTGGCTTGTTGTCCGACTCGCAATCCGCCTGCCTGTTGCTGGTCGACACGGGTCCTGATCCACAGATCTTTGGTATCGGCGATCTGCAACACAGGGGTGCCCGCAGCGGCAATGTTGCCGGGTTCGGTATGACGCGCGATGACGGTGCCGTTCACCGGGCTGGTCAGTCGGGTTTGCTTCAGTAACCGGACTATCCCCTCAGTATCGCTCGAGGTCTTTTTCAGATCCTCTTTGGCTGCCGCCAGATTGGCGTTAGCGGCTGTGAGGGCTGCGTCGGCGCTGTTTTTTTCATGCAATCTGGCATCGAGCATTTCCTGACTGACGAAATTGCGGCTGCGCAACTCGACATAGCGCTGATAAGTCGCGCTGGCGGTTTTATGGCGGCTCTGCGCTTCGCCCAGTTGCGCCTCTGCCGCAGCGAGGACATAGGAGACTCGTGCTGTCATACGCCGACTGCCGGTTAGCCTTTCATTCAGATCGACCGGGTCGATTTCGGCGAGCAACTGACCTGTTTGTACCGTGTCGCCCTGATCGACCGTCAAGCGGCTGATCCGCCCTGTCATGACGGGTGAGATCGTGTAGCTGTGCCGGGCTTCGACGGTCCCCACACCAAACACGTCGGCATATAAAGTTCCGGTTTGCAGCGTGGTCGTGGTCACTTTCACGGGTGCTAGCGGGCCCTGTGTGGTGATGAACCAGAGGAAAGCGGGAATTGTGAGTGTCGCCAACAGTATGGTTTTCTGTGGGGCGTGTGTTGAGATGATTTTATGCAGCTTGTTTCTGATACCCGACAGTGCAGATTTCATTTGATCAACCAATAAGTAAGTAATCAGTTACTATCTTATATATTTTCAGTAAGCTGCGCAACCGTTATATTTCCGAGTAGAATCAGCGAACTTATCAACGTGGAATGACATTGTGGCTATTTTGGGTGTGGCAATGCTAGGCGCCAGTCTATTGTTCTGGTCGAATCAAAACGATTATATTTATGAGCCGATGACCGCCTTGCAGACGACGCCCGAACGGGTCGGATTGCAGGCGGAAGAAATTCACATACCCTCGGGCACTGGAGCTGAGCGCGGCGAGCTATTTTCTTGGTGGCTACCGGCTGAGAGTCCGAATCTACCCACCCTGCTTTATCTACACGGTAATGATAAGAATATCGGCCAGGCACGTGAACTGGAATATGCGCGCAGCATGCATGGTATGGGCTACAACGTGCTGATGATCGATTATCGCGGCTACGGCAACAGTAAAGGCGGTGCGCCCAGCGAGAACAAGGTCTATGAGGATGCCGAATCTGCCTGGAATTATCTGGTGGGGCAGCGCGGAATTTCGCCCTCTCGATTGTTTATCTACGGGCACTCGCTGGGCGGGGCGATCGCCATCGATCTGGCGCTGCACCACCCTGAGGCCGCCGGTATCATTGAGGAATCATCGTTCACCAGCATGCCGGCCGTGGTCAATACGACGGAATTTGGCTTTATGCCGACCGATATTCTGCTGCATCAGCGTTTCGATTCGCTCGCCAAAATACCCAAGCTGAAAATCCCGTTGCTGATCATACATGGCACCTGGGATAAGACAGTGCCTTATCAGATGGGGCAGCAGCTCTACGCGGCGGCGCATGAACCCAAGACTATCGTCTTGATAAAAGGCGGCGCGCACGAAAACAGCTGCATCGCAGGGCGTATGGAATGCGAACAGGCGTTTACAGGCTTTGTGACGAAAAATCTTCACTAAGCACTGGCGCGCGTTTTATAAGTCGGAAATATGCCAGTTGATCTCAGTTTTTCCTTCTGCGCGCAAGGTGGCGTTGATTCTTGAGAAGGGACGGCTGCCGAAGAAGCCACGGTAGGCGGATAGCGGCGACGGGTGTGCCGATTCGATCACGGTGTGGCGGCTCTGGTCGATCAGACTGAGCTTCTTGCGCGCATTGGCACCCCATAGGACAAATACCACCGGGTCAGCCTTTGCATTGACCGCCTTGATCACCGCATCGGTAAACATCTCCCAACCTCGGTCTTTATGCGAATTCGCCTGATGCGCACGTACGGTCAGCGCCGTGTTGAGCAGCAACACACCTTGCTTTGCCCATGGGGTCAGATTTCCGTTGTTGGGTATCTTGTATCCGAGGTCGGATTTTAATTCTTTGAATATATTAGATAAAGAGGGTGGAATTGCTACGCCCGCCTGTACCGAGAAACATAAACCGTGCGCCTGATGGTCGTCGTGGTACGGGTCTTGTCCCAGGATTAGCACGCGGACTTGATCGATTGGCGTCAGGGTCAGCGCGGCAAACACCTCTGCCTCCGGCGGGAAAATCGTATGTTGCTCCCGTTCTTCAGCGACAAATTTCTGTAACGCCGCGAAATAGGGTTGGCGTGTCTCTTCTGTTAATGTGGCGCGCCATGAATCTTCAATTAAATCAATCATGCAGCGGTTTCCAGCGTTTCAACAGCAGGGCGTTGCTCACCACCGACACGGAACTCATCGCCATTGCGGCGCCCGCGATCATCGGATTCAACATGCCCAGTGCGGCCAGCGGTATGCCCAGTATGTTATAACCGAAGGCGAACCAGAGATTCTGGCGGATTTTGAACAGCGTCGCGCGCGACAGAGAGATAGCGTCCACTACGCTCATCAGGTCGTTGCGCATCAGGGTGATGTCGGCCGTTTCGATGGCGATATCGCTGCCGCTGCGCATGGCGAAACTGACATCGGCAGAGGCCAGTGCCGGTGCATCGTTGATGCCGTCGCCTGCCATGCCGACTGTCATTCCGGGCTTGACCCGGAATCCAGTGGTTTTATCGATGAATAATTCTTTGTATGTTTCCACCAGCGCGGCTTTATCCTGCGGTAGCACCTCGGCGCGAAACTCCGTGATGCCGGCCTGATGAGCGATCGCCTGTGCGGTTGCCTGATTGTCGCCGCTGATCATCACCACGCGTAC
>CAISHO010000039.1 GCA_903885165.1 uncultured Nitrosomonadales bacterium
ACAAAGGCATACGCGATATGCTGGTATTTTCCGAACAGGATTTAATCAAAGATCCACCGTTTTCCAAACTCGATCTGATCTGCTGCCGGAATCTGATGATCTATCTGGGTTCATCGCTACAGAAAGAACTGATCCCGCTGTTCCACTATGCGCTCAAGCCGGGCGGTATGCTGTTTTTAGGCACCTCGGAAGGCATAGGCGAATTTGACGATTTGTTCAACACGCTGGATAGAAAAGCAAAAATATATCAGCGCAAGGAAGATTTCCACAGCACACAGCGCACGGCGCTGAGCCGTTTTCTGCCCTCCATCGCGCTGGATGCCGCACTCAGCCGCAATACGGGAAGATCATCGTTGCCGGTGAAGCTACCCCTGCGCGAACTAACCGAACAGGCGTTACTACAACAAGTCGCCCCCGCCAGCGTGCTGGTCAACGATCAGGGCGACATCCTCTACCTGCATGGTCGCACCGGCATGTATCTGGAACCGGCTCCCGGCGAGGCGGGTATCAACAATATTCTGAAGATGGCAAGAGAGGGACTGCGCCTTGATCTCACCACCGCCTTGCACAAGGCCGTCATCGGCAACGAGGTCGTTCGCTGTTTAGGCTTGCGCGTCAAGACCAACGGCCACTACACGCTGACCAACCTCACCATCCGCCCGGTCCCACATGGCGCTGACAACATTACCGATGCTGCTCTGTATCTGGTGATACTGGAAGACACACCGGGCGTTTCGGATCATTCTCCTGTTGAGCCAACCCTAGCGGTCGGCGGTGAAATCGAATTAGACAAATTGACTGCTGCGGCCAGAATTTCCGCGCTTGAAGAGGAGCTGCGCGCCAAGGAAGAATACCTTCAAACCACCCATGAAGAACTCGAGACCTCCAACGAGGAGTTAAAGTCTTCCAATGAGGAAATGCAGTCGGTCAATGAGGAGTTGCAATCCACCAACGAGGAACTTGAAACTTCCAAGGAAGAGTTGCAATCCGTCAACGAGGAGTTAACCACCGTTAATTCCGAACTGCAAACCAAGGTGATGGACTTGTCGCGCGCCAACAACGACATGAACAATTTGTTAGCTGGCACCGGCATCGGCACGGTATTTGTCGATCATGAGTTGCGCATCCTGCGGTTCACCCCGGCCGCCAAAGTCATCATCAATCTGATTAAGAGCGATCTGGGGCGTCCTGTGGATCACATCACCTCCAATCTGGTCGGCTACGACAGTCTGGTGGCGGATACACAATCTGTGCTGAACACCCTCATCCCCAAGGAAGTGGAGTTAAAAACCACTCAGGGTGACTGGTTAAAGCTGCGCATCCAGCCCTATCGCACGCTCGACAATGTCATCGAAGGCGCAGTGATCACCTTTATCAACATCACCGGCATGAAACGCGCAGAAGAAGCACTGTACAAGACCAATGAGTTATTGCGACTGGCGGTAGTGGTGCGCGACGCGACGGATGCGATCACCGTACAGGATCTGGACGGCCGCATCCTCGCCTGGAATCCGGGCGCTGAGCGCCTGTATGGCTGGAGCGAGGCCGAAGCGCTGCTGATGCATGCGAAAGACCGCATCCCATCCGGCATACGCGAAAATGCGCTCATGCAGATACATCAACTGAGCCTAGCGAAAATTCTAGCACCGCACCAAACTGAGCGCATCTGCAAAAACGGCACCCTCCGCAACGTCTGCATGACGGCCACCGCACTGGTGAACGAAACCGGACAGATGTACGCGATTGCGACCACCGAACGCGCGACAGACGAAAGTTGCGTGTAACTTGACGGCGGAATAGGCCATGTTCCGCCATGCAAAATACGTTAGTCTGCACATCAGGTAAAGTCTATGCGCAACATCAGTTAAAATAGGCAACTTTTGACATTGACCGGATTATCAATCAGCGCGACTCAGATATGAACCTCATCCTTCAGGCATTACACGACATCCCCACCCTGCAAATCGAACACCTGGCCAAAATTTCCGGCGCCACCCGCATCGAACGCATATCTCCGCTGGCCTGGCGTTTATGTGGCGCTCAACCCCACGATGACATCGCCGGCTTTTGCTTTGAACAACAAATAGACTGCGCTTTCGTGCCGGATAGCCTAGCACTGTCTGATTTCGGTTTGGTGGTGATGGACATGGATTCGACGCTAATCTCGATCGAATGTATAGACGAAATCGCCGACATGCAGGGCTTAAAACCCGAAGTCGCGGCGATTACCGAGGAAGCGATGCGCGGCGAAATCGACTTTGCCGAGAGCCTGCGCCGTCGCGTCCAATTATTAAAAGGACTCGATGAAAATGCCTTGCGGCGCGTGTATGATGAGCGACTGCAACTCAATCCCGGCGCAGAACTGATGCTGGCGGAATTGAAGAAAAATGGCATCAAAACTTTACTGGTATCAGGTGGATTTCTGTTCTTCACCGAGCGCCTCAAACCTCGTTTAGGACTGGACTACACCCACGCCAATACGCTGGAAATCATAGCCGGAAAACTCACCGGACGAGTGTTGGGCGAGATACTCGATGCACAAGGTAAAGCAGAATGGCTGGTCAAGATACGCGAGCAACTAGGGCTCAAACCTGAACAGGTCATCGCGATGGGCGACGGCGCAAATGATCTGAAGATGATGGCTGTGGCCGGCGTGAGCATCGCCTACCACGCCAAGCCGATCGTGAGAGCTCAGGCCAGTTATGCATTTAATTTTGTCGGGCTGGATGGACTGGTAAGACTGTTTAAGAACAGCTTGTAGCTGCTAGCTGGTAGCGACTGGCTGAATCGACATTTAATCGGGGGAAGAGGAAATGACGCAAGAAATCAGTATCGAAGTGTTATTGGAAAAATATGCCGAACCGGGTGAGCATTCAGTCGAAGACGTCAGACGCCGCGTAGCCAGAGGATTAGCTCAGGCGGAAAAACCCGAACATCGAGCACACTTCGAAGAGATTTTCTTTGCTGCACAGGAAAATGGTTTCGTGCCTGCCGGACGGATCAACTCGGCGGCGGGCTTAACCATACAGGCGACGCTGATCAACTGCTTCGTGCAACCGGTGGGCGATGCGATTTCCGGCACTTGCGATGGCCGGCCCGGCATCTACGACGCGTTGCAACAGGCGGCGGAAACCATGCGACGCGGCGGCGGGGTCGGTTATGATTTTTCATCCATCCGCCCCGAAGGCGCACAGGTCAAAGGCACCAATTCGCGCGCCAGCGGCCCGATTTCCTATATGCGCGTGTTCGACCGTTCCTGCGAGACAGTAGAATCCGCCGGCGCACGGCGCGGCGCACAGATGGGCGTATTGCGCTGCGATCATCCCGATATTGAGAAATTCATCTCGGCCAAAGACAAGGGCGATTTGCGCAACTTCAACATCTCGGTGGGCGTCACCGACGACTTAATGCAAGCCGTCGAAAATAATCAAGAATTTGAATTAACCCACAAAGCAGAACCATCCGCAACGATCAAAGAGGCGGGCGCATTTTTACGCAGCGACGGACTTTGGGTGTATCGACGTGTCCTTGCCGCCGACTTATGGCGTCAAATCATCGAGAGCACTTACGATCACGCAGAACCTGGTGTGCTGTTCATCGACCTGATGAATCGGGACAACAACCTGTCCTATTGCGAGGTGATCGAAGCGACCAACCCTTGCGCCGAACAACCCCTCCCTCCTTACGGATGTTGTTGTTTAGGTTCAATTAATTTAACCCGCATGGTGGTCAATCCGTTCTCTTCACATGCCGGTTTCGATTACGAACCGTACAAGCAACTGATCAAGGTCGCTGTGCGCATGCTGGACAATGTGCTGGATGTGACTGCCTGGCCGCTGCCAGAACAACAACTTGAGGCGCATAACAAGCGGCGCATCGGTCTGGGTTACACAGGATTAGGTGATGCGCTGGTGATGCTGGGGCTGAAATACGACAGCGAACAGGCCCGCGCCTTTGCCGCCGATATCACCCGCATCATGCGCGACGAGGCTTATTCTGCCTCGATCGACTTGGCTAAAGAGCGCGGCGCATTCCCTCTACTGGATGCGGAGCAATATCTGGCCGCCCCGCGCTTCGCCTCTCGCTTACCTGATGAAATGAAAAACCGCATCAGGGAGCACGGCATCCGTAACAGCCATCTGTTGTCCATCGCGCCCACCGGCACGATTTCACTGGCCTTTGCCGATAATGCCTCAAACGGTATCGAGCCTGCTTTCTCGTGGTTTTACACGCGCAAGAAACGCATGATGGACGGTACCTCCAAAGACTATTCGGTGGAAGATCACGCCTGGCGCGTGTATAAAAAACAAGGTGGCGACACCGACAACCTACCGGAATCCTTCGTCTCGGCGCTGGATATCTCCGCGCTCGATCACATGAAAATGGTCGCCGCCGTCGCGCCGTTCATCGACACCTCGATCAGCAAAACGGTGAACGTGCCCGCCGACTATCCGTTTGAAGAATTCAAGAATCTCTACACGGAAGCCTGGCGTGCGGGACTCAAAGGACTGGCCACCTACCGCCCCAACAGCGTATTAGGATCGGTGCTGTCGATCACCCCCGAACCCAAAAAGGATGAACAGCCCCAGGATTTCGTTTTCGACCAGGACAGACGCATCGTACTGGAAGCGGCCCCCACCCCGGCGCTGGCCTCTTTGCGCTGGCCCGGACGTCCGAAATTGACGGCGGGAAGCGAAGGCTGGACCTCGCAAGTGGTGAAACACCCGCTAGGCAATTTCGTGGCGTTTGTCTCGCACACGTCCAATCACACCAACCATCCGTTCGAAGTCTGGGTCAACGGATCTGAACAGCCCAGAGGTTTGGGAGCACTGGCCAAATCCCTGTCTATGGATATGCGCACGCGCGACCCGGTCTGGGTACGCATGAAGCTGGAAATGCTGATGAAGACCGCCGGCGACGATGCCTTCGACATGCCGATGCCGCCAGATGGTGAAATTCGCCGCATGCCGTCTCTGGTCGCCGCCTTCGCCCATCTGCTCAAATACCGCATCGAAGCCTTAGGCGCACTCGAAGTGCATGACGGCATGACCACGCCGATGATGGATGCGCTGTTCGCCCGCAAGGAACCCAAGACCGGCACTGACGGCACCATGAGCTGGACGGTCGATGTCGCCAATGCGGGTTCAGGTGATGATTTCGTCTTAGGCCTGAAGGAACTAGTGCTGCCCGATGGTCAGCGCCGCCCCTACTCGATGTGGTTGTCCGGCGTCTACCCTCGCGCACTCGACGGGCTTTGCAAGGTATTAAGTCTGGACATGCGGGTCATTGATCCTGCGTGGATAGGCATGAAATTGCGCAAATTGCTCAATTTCGGCGAACCACTGGGCGACTTTATGGCGCGCATCCCGGGGCATGCCAAGATGCAAAGCTATCCTTCAACGGTCGCTTATGTCGCCACGCTGATCATCCACCGTTACGCAATGCTGGGCGTCTTGGACGAACACGGCTATCCGGTGCAACAGATGGGCGTACTGGAAATCCCGGAAGGTCAGATCAAACCTACAGAGATCAAAGCAAAAACGGGAAAAGTCTGTCGAGAATGCGGCAACGCCACGCTCATCAAAAAAGATGGCTGCGAATTTTGCACCAGTTGCGGCGCAATCGGCGCGTGCGGCTAATGTGCAGCTTATGAGTCATCGCGGCTGTTCTGCAATCCAAGTGCATGGTTAAAATAGCCGCACCATCCTCGACAGGAGTCTTCTATGACTGCATTGCAAGATCGTATCGTGGGTGCACTGATGGGCGCGTTTATCGGTGACGCACTGGCGCTAGGCCCCCATTGGTACTATGACCTTGATGAACTCCATCGCGAATACGGCGACTGGATCAGCGACTATACAACCCCCAGACCCGGGCGCTATCACGCAGGCCTCAAGGCCGGACAAGGATCACAGGCTGCTGTTCTGCTGCGTCTCACTTTAAGCTCTCTGGTGGAACAAGGGGGTTACGATGAAACGGATTTTTGCCGGCGCATGGACCGTGACTTTCTGTCGTTAATCGACGGGACTCCGATGAGCGGTCCAGGCGGCTACACCAGCCAGTCCATCCGCGAAGCTTGGCGCAAGCGCGTATTGCAGGGACTGCCGTGGGACAAGACGGGTGGCAATGCCGACACGTCCGAAGCTGCAGAGCGTGCACTTGCCATTGCTGTGTGCTATGCGCTCCGACCGTCAGAGCTTGCCTCGGCAGTTACCCGCAACACGGTGCTGACCCAAACTGATGGTACCGTGGTGGCGATGACCGTCGCTTTCTGTGCCGTGCTAGGCCTCTTGGTGGAAGGGCACAGGTTTGATGAAGAAATTTCAGGAAAACTGATGGATCGGGTGAAGAGTGGCGTATTGCCGTTCCACACTGTCACGACCGGGAATTTACAAATACCCAGACTGGATGCCACCGATGTACCGTACGCGGGAAACTTCCCATCGCCCGATGCATTGCTTACTCCCTCTTGCATCGCGCGCGCAGCCCGTGATCCCGGTATTCGCATTGATCCTGCTTGGAAAGTATCGCTGGTATACGGCATGCCTTGCGCCGTGTATCACCAATTCCCCGCAGCCTACTATCTGGCCGCGCGCTTTCCCAACGACTTCGAGTCTGCTGTTCTTCATGCCGTGAACGGGGGCGGACAAAATCTATCGCGCGCGATACTCACCGGCGCGATGGTGGGCGCAACAGCCGGACTATCAGGTATTCCACAGCGCTTCATTGACGGCTTGGAGAATAGTGTGGAATTGCTGAAGCTTGCCAGAAAACTTTCCGATCAGATTGCAACAAGAGAATGAGCAAAACTAATTTTTTATGCTAATTGAGCACCAGCATACGAACTTGTGCCAGCCACCGAAAAAGATGTTGGAACAGGCGACCATCTTAAGCTCGACATATTGTTGTCTTGACTGAGGGGACCACAATATTTGTCATTTCATTGACATAAATGAAAGATAAAATATTGAGTTATTTTGAAAGGAATAGCACAATGAACAATCAGTTACAAGTTATTTGGAATCGCTTTGACGATTTGATTAAAAGTGCTGTAACGCCCGAAGCGCGCATGATCGGCGAAACGGCCAAACTTCAAGCCATGCTATTGAATCTTAGACTCGCGCCGATTGAGCATCTGCTTGAAAGAATGCCCAACAAAGGATAATAGCAAACGCTACTCACCATTTTACAGCACGCTATTTAGGGGTGCGATTCCACGCTCGCAGGCTGGGTAAAACTCAAAGCCGAACCGCGCACCTCTCGTTATGCTGTGTGAAAAACACAGCTTTTAGCACCTAGGAAGGAAGTTAGAGTGATATTTTTCATGAAGATATTGACGGCCGTTGTATTGTTTACACTGTTCACCGGCTTAAGTGGATGTGCAAGTAATTTAATCGATGTACGTACAGGATCACAGCAGGTATCTTTACTAAATACAAGTCAAGTGACAGATTGTCAGTCAAAAGGAAAAATAATCGTCAGCGTTCTTGCCAATATTGGTTTTATCAGTCGCAGCGCTGAAGCGATAGATGCCAATTTATTACAACTGGCCCGTAATGCGGCAGTAGATAGCAATGGAGATTCAATCGTAAGGATCGGTGACACCGAATTTGGGAAAGCGACATTTGCAATATATAAATGCCGCCCTTAACAGACCGCAACGAGTTGTCTGTAACTTGCAATCGTTCAAAAGTTTGTATTCACAAATCCTGAAACCGGACCTCATAAATCGCTAGCGCATGACAGCAAACCGGACAATGATGGTATCCAAAAAATCCAGATGGCTCACCCACTGTTTTGGTCGCCGTTTTTGCTCCTTGGCGAAGGCGGGACACAGCAATGAGCCGCATAGTCTGGCAAAGGGAATATCCATGAGTATCCTCAATTACTGGCTGTCCATTTTATTTACCTTGTTTTCAGGCTATGCCATAGCAGGTGATATCGGATTGAGCTCACTTGCACAGCAGGGGAAGCACATTGAAGCCTGCGAGACGGCGCGGGGCAAGATTGCCAACGGCGGCGATGTCGTTCGTTTTACGCGTGATTTTCTTTACGCTGGCAGCCGTTCCATCGTCGCCAGCCTGTGAAATGTGGACGATCAGTCCACCGCAGTGTTAATGCAGGCGTTCTATAGAAATCTCGCCTCCATGAATAAACAGGAGGCCCTGCGTCAGGCACAGATCAAAACCCGGGGGATTTTTCTCCATCCTTTTTACTGGGCCGCCTTTCAGTTAACCGATCAGGGTAACTAATTTCACATGGCAATTTGGCGGAGAAAACGCTATGAACGATGACGAATGAGCTTCACAAAAAGCTTTACACACTCAATCCGGAAACGTATATTTTTGCTCATTAAACACCGACAGACAAGCATCCGCCACTGCCGGATCGAAATGCACGCCTCGGCCACGGATAATTTCAGCCAGCGCCACGTCTATACCCAGCCCGGGACGATAGGGGCGATGAGATGACATTGCCTCAACGACGTCTGCCACGCTCAATATGCGCGCTTCCAATATAATGTCATCGCCCCGGATCCCATGCGGATAGCCTGAACCGTCCAATCGCTCATGATGTTGCAATACTATCTGTGCGATCGGCCATGGAAAGTTTATGTCCTTGAGAACATCAAAACCCGCCTGAACATGTTGCTTAATCAGACCAAATTCAATGTCTGAAATTTTACCCGGCTTGCTTAAAATTTCTGCCGGAATCTGAATTTTCCCCAGATCATGCACAATGCCTGCAATTTGAATGCCACGCACCTGCCCATCATCCAGCCCCATTTGTCTGGCAATCGCGCACGCCAGATTGGCCACTCTGCGCTGATGTCCAGCGGTATAGGGATCACGCATTTCAACAATCGTAGCAATCGCCCCGATCGTATCATCCAGACTATCCTGCAGTTGCAAAAGATGCTGCAGGATTTTCTCCGCAGCCTTATCCCGTTCCAGACGAATACGCAGCGCACGAACGCCAAAACTCAAATCATCGGCCAGCTCTTCCAGTAAAACGATTTCAGCGGGGATAAAAGCGTTTGCCTGATCGGCGTAGACATCCAGAATGCCGAACACTGTATTGTCCGAATCGAGCAGCGGCAACGCAATGGCTGCAGCATAACCGCGTTCAAGTGCCGCATCCCGCCACGGTAAAAAGGAAGGGTCATGCGCGATATCCTGACACAGTTGCATCTTCCCATTGCGAACCGCTCGCCCGGAAGGTCCCATACCGATTTCCGTTTCAGACCATATCAGCTTTGCTGCATCCAGATAACCTTCGTCAAAGCCTGCACTTGCCATCACCTTAATGGATTTATTTTCATCATAAATCACGTAACCCACCCAGGCCATCAGGAAACCGCGCTGATTGACGATCTCATTGCAGACAGACAGCATCAACTCACTCTCATCGGTTGCATGCACCATAGTGGTGTTAATACGACTCCTTGCCAGAAGCACGCGGTTGGCATGTGCAATCGCTGTTTCTGCTTGTTTTTGTTCGGTAATATTATCCAAGATATGAACCGAGTAGAGATAAATACCCTTCTCGTCCCGGATGGCATATGCGCGTGCACGAAAACTTGTGCCACCAATTTCGAGTTCTTCTTGTGAGTCTTCAAGCAACTGCTGGCAGCTGGGCATCAGCACATTGGTCAGCGGGAAAACTTGATAGTAAGGCTGACCGATAATTTGCTTGAAAGGGATACCGGCCTGTTGCTGGTACGCCTTATTGCAACGCAGAACACGGAAATCTTTGTCGTGCGTGAAAATTGGGTCGTTAATCGCATCCAGTGCATTGATCCATTCACTATGTGCGTATGCAAGCTTCTTGCGTTCAGATTCCTGACTATCAAGTTCTTGCTGACGTTGAAGAGCGGACTCCAGTCGCTTACGCTCTGTGATATCGGTCAACGTGATTCGTATGCTCGTTGCCAGATCTTTGGCTGCTATGCTCAGACAACTCAATTGAGCGTAGAAATCTGCACCATCACCACGCCGCAACATAAGTTCAATACTAGAATCTTCGCTTTGTTTCACCGCATGCAGAAAAAACAAGCGCCATCGATCCTGTTCAGCAGGTACAATAAATTGATTAAAACGAACTCGGATCAGATTTTTACGCTCAATCCCTAGTAAATTAGAGGCGGTTAAATTTCCTTCAGTAATGACGCCTTCGCAACTAAGGGTGAGATAGCCGACCGGTGCAAAATCATAAAGGTGCACGTAGCGCTCACGGGATTTCTCCACTTCAACCTGAGCCTCACGCAGATTCTCATTCTGCATCTCAAGTTCAATCTGGTCCACCTGCAATTCATACAGCAACTCTTCTGTAGAACGAGCTGACAAATTAAGCAGCTGCCTGTCCGCCAGCTTAGCCTTGGCGGCTCGGCGCAGTGCATCCACATCTTGCCGTTTATTGCTCATACACCACTCGCATCATTTAGCACCAGTGAATTTAATGAACCATCTCATGACTGTTCTATTATTGTCAGATAGGCACATCTCCTATATTCAGAACAAAAGGATAGCGCTCACCATACGGCACGATACCATCGCCGGCACAAGGATTCAAGGAATCAAGGATTCAATGAAATCTCATACATCTTCAGCTTACTGTGCATCGTTTTGTAGTCAATTTTAAGCAGACGTGCTGCCAGTGCCTTGTTGCCCTTGGCCTGCAGCAATGTTTGCAACAACACCATACGTTCAACCTGGGCGATCACGCTCGCGCGTCCCGCCAATTTTTATGATGCGCTGCATTTCGAGCACTCTTAGCAGCGTGCTTTGCACCTCTAGGGGGCAGATTAGCTATTTCATCCAGAAACAATGTGCCACCGGCGGCCATTTCAAACGCGCCAATTTGTGCCTGATGCGCGCCCGTAAAAGCCCCTTTTTTGTGACCGAATAGTTCATTCTCGATCAAGGATTCGGCTATCGCACCACAGTCGAGCGCAACGAATGGTTGATCTGCGCGCAAACTGGCGGCATGGATCGCTCGTGCCACGACCTCTTTACCCGTACCACTATCCCCCTGCAGAAGAACAGATAAATGAGTCTTAGCCACTCGTTCCACGTCGAGCTGAATTCGTCTGACGGCCGCACTCTGCCCCATGATTTCGGATAGGGATTCAACTGATCCTGATAAATCACTTACAAAAGTTGCACCTCAGAGTTGAATCCGCCAAATAATTCAGGCAGTAAAACGAGCAGATTCAAATATACACCGTTAGTTATACTGTCACCCGATAGGTGAATCGCTGATTTTTATAACATATTGATTGGTTTGCGAGCAGCCGCTATGCGGCTTTGCCGGCTTGAAGCATTTCGTAAATTTCGTGCTTTTGCGAGTTACTGCCATAGCCAGCATCCCTGCGAACATCATTCGGCGGTGGGTCAATTTTGCTGACTAGCGTGATAAAGCTTTGCTAATCACAGAAGGAAGCTGCTTGGGCGACTTAATTCGCAGTTGCTTGTTGACATTGAACCGGCCAAAAACAACCTCGATCTCTTTCGGCGTCACCCCGAACTCACGCGCCAGGAATCGAACCATGTGATCGGTCGCACGTCCGGCCACCGGTGCTGCAGTGACGCTGATTTTCAACTGACTTCCCTTGGCCTTGCCGATGGCGTCTCTATTGTCGCTCGGTCTGCCGAGAACATTGAGCACCAGCGTTTCTTTATCCCAAAAACAGAAAGTGCCGGATTGCGGTTTCAATAAAGTGACTCTTCCGGCAACTCGCCATTTACATCGGCAACCAAAATACTGGGTGCGCGATCAAGGTAGTAGAGCACAACGATAAGTCCGATTGTGGCCGCTAGCATCAAATGCGGTCCGAACAACCAGAACACCAGAGGAACCGTAAAGTAAAATGCGCGCATACCGAAGCTGTAAAACTTGCCGGCCCGGTTCAGATGCACCGCCACATGTGCAGGACAAATCATTTTGTGACCCAACGATAACGGGACATTGACCAAATATCCGACATGATTAAACACCCGTACCGCCATCGCAAAACTAAAAAAAGCACAAAAAAGATCAAGCAACAGCAATAACAGCTTGATCAGCCACAATTCAGAATGTTTTGATCCGATGTTTAGCGCGTGCCAGGTACCCTCCAGCTTATCACCCTGCCCGCTCAGCGACAGCACCCCGATGATAAACAACACCGCCGTCGATGCCAGAAAAGTCGCCGCCATGGTGGAGTTGCGCAACGTCTGAACCGCGAGAATCTCCTTCCCTTCCTGGCGCATAATCATATCGACCCAGGCCGTGCGCGCCAAACGATTGAGCGCCTGAACCGTATAGGTCGGATGTTTGCGCGTCTGGTAGGCCAAATAGCGGTGATAAATAACGAGCAGCACCACACTCACCAAAAAATAGCCCAGATCAACACGGTAGTTTTCTATCCAATAAAGCATCATTGCACCCTAAGCTCCGGCTACTCCAGAGACAATTTAAATTTTTCCAGCACTAAAGGTAGCGCTGTCTCTTGTACACCGGTGGACAGCCCCTGATTCTCCTGCTGCAACTTGGCGAACCTCTCCGCCTCTATCCGGCGTTTTTTCTCTCGTTGAGCCGTCAATTCCTTCTGCCTGTCCGCCTCCAACTCTTCCGCGCTTTTATACTCGTGTAAGGACAAATCCATCGCAGCAGTTGCCGCAGAGGCCGGCTCTCCCCGCTGACTCTTAAGCTTGATGTTCAAACGCAACTCATTCGCCGAATCGGCATTGCGGATCGCTTCTTCATAGCCTATTTGCCCGTCGTTATACAGTTCGAACAAGGACCAGTCGAAAGTACGCATCCCCAGTTCCCGTGAGCCTTCCATCACCGCCTTGATGTCGCCAAACTCCCCTTTGAATATCTTATCCGCGATGGTCGGCGTATTGAGCAATATTTCTATCGCGGCACGCCGCCCCTTTCCGTCTACCGTACGCACCAGACGCTGAGAAACCAGTGCACGCAAATTCGCGGATAAATCCATCAGCAACTGGTTGCGGCGCTCTTCAGGGAAGAAATTGATGATACGGTCTATGGTCTGGTTAGTGTTGTTCGCGTGCAAGGTTCCCAGACACAGGTGACCGGTCTCGGCAAAGGCGATGGCATGTTCCATCGTTTCGGCATCGCGTATCTCGCCGATGAGGATTACATCGGGTGCCTGACGCAGGGTGTTTTTCAGTGCGTGATGCCAACTGTGCGTATCCACGCCAACTTCCCGGTGCGTGATCAGCGACAACTTGGATTGATGCACATATTCGACCGGGTCTTCGACCGTGATGATATGCCCTCTGGAGGTGCGGTTACGATGATCGATCATAGCCGCCAGCGAGGTGGACTTCCCCGACCCGGTGCCGCCGACTACCAGCACCAAACCACGTTTGTTCATCACCACATCCTTGAGTATTTCCGGCAGTGCGAGCTTTTCAAAGTTGGGGATCTCGGCGGCGATGGTGCGTATGACCATACCGACATATTGCTGCTGAATGAACACGTTGACACGAAAACGGGACACATCAGGGACAGAAATGGCGAAATTGCACTCCATCTCCTTAGCAAATTCCTCGCGCTGAGCATCGTTCATCAGGGCGTGAGCCAATTGACGCGTGATTTCACCAGTGAGTTTTTGTGAAGTTAAGGGCTGAATTTCCCCTTGTAACTTCATACTGGGGGGAAAATCATCGGCAATAAACAGATCAGAGCCGCCCGCACGACTCATGGCAGTGAGCAACTTGATGATGTATTCATAAGCCTGCTTATCGTTCAGTCGTGACATTGCATATACCCACAGTTAACGTGAAACTCACATAAGCGTTCGTTTTTACTTTTGCCCTTTCTCCCGCATGCTTGGGGGAGAACGAAGCGAGGGGGCTTTGAGAAGAGGGAACGGGCATGGCGAGTTTGCGAGTTATTGCCCGCAGGTCAATATCCCTGCGAGAACCATTTCATTATCAGGGGTGGCATCATTGCCATGCCCGTTGAAACATACAGCATTCTAGCAGCCCGACCGTACACTGAGCGCGACTAACGCCTAAAAATTCAATTACACACGCCATTCTCAAGGCTGAATATCACCGTTTAATGTATGATTAAGCAGATATACTTGTATATTCCACCCCGCGCCAAACCTGACTACGTCCCAGACTAACTCATGCTGATTAAACTGTGCTCGCTGCTGCTCCCTTTGCTGTTGATGGCCTGTAGCACGCCGCAGCTACAATACAAAGATGTCATCGCACCAGAGGCGCTGTTCATGGCGCCCCTGCAATCGGATAAACCGGTCGTCGCCCTCGTCCTGGGCAGCGGAGGCGACCGAGGATTTGCACACATCGGCGTGATCAAGGCGCTGGAGGCGAATGGAATCAAGGTGGACATGGTGCTAGGCACCAGTGCGGGTAGCGTGGTCGGCGCTTTATATGCGGGTGGCTATAACGGTCTGGCACTGGAAAAACTAGCCCTTGAAATGGACCGGGAAAAACTCAAGGACTTCGATATTTCCAGACGTGGATACGTGCGTGGTGAACAATTACAGGACTTCATCAATCGTGCCCTGAACAACCGCTCGATCGAACAACTGGATCACCCCTTTATCGCGATTGCGACCCAGTTGAGAACGGGCAAAACGGCCGCCTTCAACCACGGCAATACAGGTCAGGCGGTGCGCGCCTCCAGCAGTATCCCCGGAGTATTTTATCCTGTCACCATCAATGGAGAAGAATATGTAGATGGAGATTTGAAAAAACCCATTGCCGTGACGCTGGCGCGAGAAATGGGCGCAGACATCATCATTGCCGTCGATATCTCACAGCAACCGGTTGACTATCCTTCAGCACACGACATCATCGACATCTTGAAGCAAAGCCTGCGCATCATGCGTCAATCCATATTGTCACGCGAACTCGAATCTGCCCAGGTCGTGATAAGACCCGATATTGGCGTCACACCGGAAATCGATACCAACAGCAAACTGCGCCTGATCAAGATAGGTGAAGACGCCGCGACCACCGCAATCCCCGCTATACGAGAATGGCTGCAAAAAATTGAAGCCGAAAAACACATGGAACGGGCACCATGAGTTTCTATTGCGAGCATTTTCCCTACCGGACTGATGCTGCAACTTACTACGCAGCGCTGGCCGACCTGCCCTGGTCGGCGTGGCTCGATAGCGGCGGAATGGACAGATACGACATTCTGACCGCAGCTCCACATCACACCGTGGAACTTAACGACACGTACTGGCATGAACAGTTGCGCGCAGAGCTGGGTGAGCGCATTGCGCCTGTCGATAATGTACCTTTCGCGGGTGGTGCCTTGGGTTACTGGCGCTACGATCATCCGCCCGCACCTGATGATGCTCTGCTGTGCGCCGGCATTTACGACTGGGCGCTGGTGCTAGATCATCAGGAGCAGACCGCCCGCCTTGTCTCACATCAACGCTACCCTGAAACAGCACAATTGCTGCAACAGATTGCACAGCGCTTGCGTTCCGGTGCGGCCCTACCTGCCGATACATTCCGGGTGTCTGGTAAAATTTCATGCAACTTTACCAAGACTGGCTACGAAGAGGCTTTTACAGCGGTTCAGCGATATTTGCAAGCAGGCGACTGCTATCAGGTCAATCTCGCACAACGGTTTTCAGCACTGGCATCCGGGGATGGGCTGGGTGCCTATCTGACATTGCGCAAGCTGAGTCCTGCGCCCTATTCAGCCTTTCTGAATTTTCCGAAAATGCAGGTGCTGTGCGCCTCACCGGAAAGATTTATTAGTGCATTCAACAACTTAGTTGAAACAAAACCGATCAAAGGGACCCGTCCGCGCGATAGCGATGCCACGCGCGATACACAATTGGCCGATGAGTTACGCAAGCATCCCAAGGACAGAGCCGAAAACCTGATGATCGTCGACTTACTGCGCAACGATCTAGGTAAAAACTGCGAGGCTGGATCGGTACGTGTACCAAAATTATTCGAGGTTGAAAGCTATGCGCATGTTCACCATTTGGTCAGCACCGTGCAGGGAAAATTAGCACTAGGGCGCGACGCATTGGATGTGCTGGATGGCTGCTTTCCAGGCGGTTCGATCACCGGTGCGCCCAAGCTGCGTGCGATGCAGATCATCGAGCAACTGGAACAGGACCGCCGTGACATTTATTGTGGTGCGATCGCCTATATCGGTTTTGATGGAAACATGGACAGCAACATTGTCATCCGCACTTTACTATACAAGCAAGGGGAAATTCGCTGCTGGGCGGGAGGCGGACTGATTGCCGACTCTCAATGCGACGCTGAATATCAGGAGACTTTCGATAAGGCGAGAGCCATGCTGGAACTGCTGGTGCAGTATGGCGGCAAACCCGACTACTGACACAAATGATATAGGGCAGCCACCGGCAGAGGCTTAACCCACTGCCGTGGCACTCAGGCTTACTTTTTAACCGGTATAGCGGTTTTATCTTCGACTACTGCATCAACTACAGCGTCGACTTTTTTCTCGACGACACACCCACTGTTATTCACTTTGCCATCCGGCATCACGGTATTGCAATAAACAGCACCAGTGAGCGCAGTTTCGCTGATATTGGCTCCGGACAGATCAGCATCGGTCAGATCCGCATTCAGCAGCACCGCACCGTTCAGATTGGTACGCTGCATCTGTGCACCCCGCAATATGGCCTTATTGAGATTAGCATCGGTCAGATTGGTTTGCGAGAGATTGGCGCGAGTCAGGTTGGCGCGCGCAAGATTCGCTTCGGTCAAATTAGCCCGACCTAGGTTGGCTTTAAATAAATTGGCCTGCGCCAGATTCGCCATGTAGAGCTGAGCACCGACCAAATTAGCCGTACCCAAATTCGCCTCAGCCAGCGAGGCATTCAGACAAACGGAGCGCGGGGCAATCACACAACCGTTAATCGTCAACCCGTCTTGCGCTGCGGCGGCAATCTTTTCCACCGGACAATTGGCACTATTCGTCATGCCGTTAGGCATCAAAGTGCGGCAGAAAATCGCTTTAATGAAGGTAGCCTCTTCGATTTTAGCGCCGGTAAAATTGGTGTCGGTGAGATTGGTTTCAGAAAAATTAACGCCTTTTAAACCTGCATTGCTGAAATTCGCCGAGGTTAAATTTGCACCGGACAGATTGGCAAAGAACATCGTCGCGTTCGTCAAATCGGTGCCGGTCAGATTGGCACCCGTCAGTTTAGCTTCATTCAGATTAGCTCGCGTCAGATTGGATTTGCTGATATCGGCACGAGTCAAATCCGCATTACCCAACAAGATGCCGTGCAAGTCTTTTTGGTCCATTTTTTCGCCTGACAGCGAGGCGTGGTAACAATTGGTATTCGGCTTGAGCGTACAGGCCCAGCTCGCCCCAGACGTCATGATCAACATTACAGAAGCCAGCAGCAGTTTTTTCAATGTATTCTCCGATGATATAAAAAACGGCGCACTGTTAGGCGCGCCGTTCTCTCAGACAAGCATTTAGCCGAAAGTTCAAACCTGCGGGTGCGCTCTTTCCGAATTACTGTGTAACTTATTGAGTGCATTGAGATAAGCCTTGGCAGAGGCCACCACGATATCGGTGTCCGCGCCCTGCCCGTTCACAATCCGCCCGCCTTTGGCCAGACGCACGGTCACTTCGCCCTGCGCATCGGTGCCGCTGGTGATGTTGTTTACCGAATACAGTTGCAGCTCTGTGCCACTGCCGACGATTTTCTCGATCGCCTTGAAAGTCGCATCAACGGGCCCGCCGCCTTGCATCTCCGCCTCATGTTGATTATTTCCAATACTAATCAATATATTAGCAACAGGAAGGACACCGGTTTCACTGTGTGCGCGCAAAAAAATCAATCGATAATGCTCATCGACTTGGGCAATTGCCTCATCGCTGACCAAAGCCTGCAAATCCTCATCGAAAATCTCATGCTTACGATCCGCCAGTTCCTTGAATCGGGCAAAAGCCGCATTGAACGCCTCCTCCGTATCAAACTCGATGTTGAGTGAAGTAAAACGCGAACGCAGCGCATTGCGCCCGGATAATTTACCTAGAGTGAGCTTATTGGCGTTCCAGCCCACATCTTCGGCGCGCATGATCTCGTAGGTTTCACGGTGCTTTAACACACCATCCTGATGGATGCCGGATTCATGCGCAAAGGCATTCGCGCCCACGATCGCCTTATTCGGTTGCACGGGGTAACCGGTAATGCTGGAGACTAACTTAGAGGTCGTGACTATCTGAGTCGTATCAATGCGCGTTTCCAAATTGAATATATCGCGGCGCGTTTTCACCGCCATCACAACTTCTTCGAGAGAAGCGTTACCGGCACGTTCGCCCAAGCCGTTGATGGTGCATTCGACCTGACGCGCCCCGTTAATCACCGCAGATAAGGAGTTAGCGACAGCTAATCCCAAATCGTTGTGACAGTGTGTCGACCAGATCACTTTATCGGAATGGGGCACACGCTGTATCAGTTGTTTAATGCGCTCGCCCCAGGCAGCCGGGATTGAGTAGCCGACCGTATCGGGCACATTCAATGTTTTGGCACCCGCCTTGATCACCTCATCGAACACGCGCACCAGAAAATCCATGTCGGAGCGCACTGCATCCTCGGCGGAAAATTCGACATCATCGGTGTATTCCAGCGCCCACTTCACCGCCGCCACCGCACGCTCGACCACCTGATCTTCATTCATACGCAATTTATGCTGCATGTGGATAGGGCTGGTCGCAATAAAGGTGTGGATACGACCCGATTTAGCCGGCGTGATCGCGTCCCCTGCTCGGCGCACGTCGTTCTCACTGGCACGCGCCAGCGAACACACCGTCGAACCTTTAACTGTCTCGGCCACCGCTTTCACCGCCTCGAAGTCCCCCGGACTGGCAGCGGCAAAACCCGCCTCAATCACATCCACACCCAACTTTTCCAATTGACGCGCAATGCGGATCTTCTTTTCGCGGGTCATCGCCGCGCCCGGGCTCTGTTCTCCATCACGCAAGGTGGTATCGAAAATGATCAATTTATCGGTCATGCAAAACTCCTGAGAAAATAGGTGGCGCATTTGCGCTCAAAATTGGGATATGCGAGGGGTGGCTTGCTACTCAGCGCTGAGGAGGGTTTCGACGCCGCATGAACCACATCACGAAACCGGACATGGCGTAACACAGGAACAGGCCAAACAACACACCCGGCGGATAACTAAAAATAAGCAGAAAAAACAAAGCGATAAGAAAGATCACCAGAAACGGCACACTCTTCCTCATGTTGATCGTTTTAAAGCTGTAGAAGGGCAAGTTACTGACCATACTCAAACCGGAAAACACCGTGAGCGCGGCCGCATACCAGCGCAGCGAATCACCGGTATAACCATAATCGAGCATCACCCAGACAAAACCCGCCACCAGCGCTGCCGCAGCAGGACTAGGTAAGCCCTGAAAATAGTTTTTATCGATCACTTCATGGTTGGTATTGAAGCGCGCCAGACGCAATGCAGTGGCGACGCAATAGATAAAGGCGGCAAACCAGCCCCATTTACCCAGACCCTTGAGTGCCCATTCGTACGCGACCAGAGACGGCGCAACACCGAAGGAAACCATGTCGGACAAACTGTCGTATTCCGCGCCGAATTCGCTTTGCGTATGCGTCATGCGCGCCACGCGCCCATCCAATCCATCGAGCACCATCGCAATAAAAATGGCGACCGCCGCATATTCGAACCGCTCATTCATCGCCTGCACGATGGCATAGAAGCCCGAGAACAGCGCACCGGTGGTAAACAAATTTGGCAGCAGATAGATGCCGCGTCTGCGCAAATTCATCGGTTTTCTTGTATTGTATTCATCCATAGCGGGAGATTAACCGTTTTGTGCCAATACTGCCAGCAGTAGAACTCCCTGACGATGAAAATTCATGGGAGAAAAAAGGGTGAGTGGAAAGTTGCAAGTGGAAAGTGGGAAAATCCACTGCAAAAAATTGGGGAGTAGTCAGTGAGAAATCGCTCCCACTAACTACTCCCCACTGACCACTTACTGTTTCTTAGTTCTTAGACTGATCAACCAGCTTGTTCTTGCCGATCCAAGGCATCATCGCGCGCAACTGACCGCCAACCACTTCGATTGGATGCTCAGCATTCAGACGGCGACGTGCAGTCATTTCAGGATAGTTGGTACGGCCTTCCAAAATAAACTGCTTAGCGTAGTTACCGTTTTGGATGTTAGTCAGACATTCCTTCATTGCAGCACGTGCCTGATCAGCGATCACGCGGTGACCGGTGACATATTCGCCGTATTCTGCGTTGTTGGAGATCGAGTAGTTCATGTTAGCGATACCGCCTTCGTACATCAGGTCGACGATCAGCTTCAGTTCATGCAGACACTCGAAGTAAGCCATTTCAGGTGCATAGCCAGCTTCAGTCAGTGTTTCGAAACCAGCCTTAACCAGTTCAACCGCACCACCACACAAAACAGCTTGTTCGCCGAACAAGTCAGTTTCAGTTTCTTCGCGGAAATTCGTTTCAATCACGCCACCCTTGGTGCCGCCGTTAGCCGCAGCGTAGGACAGAGCGATATCGCGTGCTTTGCCTGACTTGTCCTGGAACACAGCGATCAGTGACGGTACGCCGCCACCCTTCAGGTATTCGGAACGCACGGTGTGGCCAGGGCCCTTAGGTGCGATCATGATCACATCCACATCGGTACGCGGCACAACTTGGTTGTAATGCACGTTGAAACCGTGCGCAAAAGCCAGAGCAGCACCGGCCTTCATGTTAGGGGCGATATCGCGGTGATAAACTTCAGGAATCGTTTCATCCGGCAACAGAATCATCACAACGTCAGCAGCCTTAACTGCATCAGCCACTTCAGCCACGTTCAGACCGGCTGTTTGAGCCTTAGCCCAAGACGCGCCGTCTTTACGCAAACCGACTGTCACATTCACACCAGAATCACGCAGATTTTGTGCGTGCGCATGGCCTTGTGAACCATAACCTACGATGGTTACTTGTTTACCCTTGATCAGTGACAGGTCTGCATCTTTGTCGTAAAAAACTTTCATGTTGCCCTCTTCAATAAATAAAATAAAAAATCAGTCGGTAGTCGCTAGTCGTCAGTCCTTAGTTAAGCCAATCCGCGTAGCGAACAACGCCAACTAATAACTTACGTCTTACGTCTATTTTCTTCTACAAGCTTAAGATTCTGTTGCCACGCCCGATACCCGAAGCACCGGTACGCACGGTTTCCAGGATCAAATCACGTCCGATGGCATCGATAAAACTGTCCAACTTAACCCGTGCACCGGTCAACTCGATGGTGTAGGTATGATCCGACACATCAAGAATGCGACCACGGAAAATATCCGTCAGACGCTTCAGTTCTTCGCGCGCCTCACCTTCCGCACGCAACTTGACCAGCATCAGTTCGCGTTCAATATGCTCGCCTTCGCTCAAATCCATCACCGACACCACATCAATCAGCTTATTGAGCTGTTTGTTGATTTGCTCGATGACCGCATCCGAACCACTGGTGACGATCGTCATGCGTGACAAGGTTGCATCTTCGGTAGGCGCTACCGTCAGCGATTCGATATTATAACCGCGCGCCGAAAATAAACCCGCTACACGCGACAGGGCACCCGCTTCGTTTTCCATCAACAGGGAAATAATATGACGCATTATAGATCCTCCGACAAAACAACTTCAGACAAGCCCTTACCACCCGGCACCATAGGAAACACGTTTTCAGTCGGATCGGTACGGAAATCCATGAACACCAGATCATTCTTACGAGACAAAGCCTCAATGATCGCGGGCTCTACATCGGCGGGATTATCGATACGCATACCGATATGTCCATATGCTTCTGCCACCTTGACGAAATCCGGCAAAGCATCCATATAGGATTCCGAGAAACGGTTACCGTGGAAGAACTCCTGCCACTGACGCACCATACCCAGATAACCGTTATTCAGCGACAACACCTTAATCGGCAAGTGATATTGCTTGCAGGTAGACAATTCCTGAATGTTCATCTGGATACTGCCTTCACCCGTCACGCAAGCGACCGTCTCGCCCGGATGCTTGAGCTGAACACCCATGGCTGCCGGCAATCCGAAGCCCATCGTCCCCAAGCCGCCCGAATTGATCCAGCGGCGCGGGTGATTGAACTTGTAGTACTGAGCCGCCCACATCTGATGCTGGCCCACGTCAGAAGTCACAAACGCATCACCGAAAGTCAACTTATGCAGCGTCTCGATGACGAATTGCGGCTTGATGATTTCGCTGGAATTCTTGTAGCGCAAACCACCACCAATCACGCGCCATTCTTCGATCTGTTTCCACCAGACGCCCATTTCTATAGCATCCGGCTTTTGACGACTGCTGCGCAACACCGTCAGCATTTCATCGAGCACCAACTTCAGGTCACCGACAATCGGCACATCGACCTTGACACGCTTGGCGATCGAGGACGGATCGATGTCTATATGTATGATTTTTCTGGGTACTTGTGCAAAATGTTCGACATTACCGATCACACGATCGTCAAAGCGCGCGCCGATCGCAACCAGCACATCGCAATGTTGCATCGCCATGTTCGCTTCGTAGGTGCCGTGCATACCCAGCATACCGACGAATTGCTTGTCGTTGGCCGGATAGCCGCCCAGACCCATCAGCGTATTGGTGCACGGAAAACCCAGCAACTTAACCAGTTCGGTCAGTTGTGTCGCGGCCCCGGACAACACCACACCGCCACCCGCATAGATCATCGGACGTTTGGCTTCGAGCAACATCTGCGCGGCCTGACGAATCTGCTGACTATCTCCCTTGCCTTTCGGGTGATAGGAACGAATATTCACCGTAGCCGGATAGACGAATTCGGTCTTGTGTGCTGAGACGTCCTTGGGAATATCCACCAGCACAGGCCCGGGGCGTCCGGACTTGGCCAGATAAAAGGCTTTTTTGATGGTCGAGGCAATGTCTTTGACATCTTTGACCAAAAAATTGTGCTTCACGCAGGGACGCGTGATACCGACCGCATCGACTTCCTGGAAGGCATCTTCACCAATGGCATAAGTCGGCACCTGCCCACTGATCACCACCATCGGGATGGAATCCATGTAGGCCGTTGCAATCCCGGTCACCGCATTGGTCAGACCCGGCCCCGAAGTGACCAGTGCTACACCCACCTTATCAGATGAGCGCGCGTAGCCGTCAGCCGCATGCACCGCCGCCTGTTCGTGGCGCACTAGGATATGCTTAACCTTGTCCTGCTGAAAAATTGCATCGTAAATATGCAGCACTGCGCCGCCGGGGTAACCGAACAAATATTCGACCCCTTCTTCTTGCAAACAACGGATGGTTATTTCCGCGCCGGTCATTTCCATGACAAACACCCTATAATTAATTCGAAAAGAACTGCGTACGATAAAGGCTGCCGACGATTTGGTCAACCACTTGCCGCGTATATCCGCATAATTCGTGGCGGAATTACACACAATTTGCTATGATTCGCGCCAGAAGCGTAAAACTCGCGTAGCAATTCGCTTGATTCCTCGCACGCTTGCGAGATAACTAGCGACTTGCCCGTTAACGGGCTTAGTCGATTGGCTAGCTGTTTCATCAGAGGATTGAGGCGATGGAAAAGGGCATGGCCTAGTACATCTACTGCGCTGGCATCTACTGCGATGACATCAATCCATGCCCGCTAGTAAGGAGAAAAAACTGGCCACTCAAGCTGAATTAAGCCAATTTCTTAGCCGCATAGAACGACGTGCCTATAAGCATGCGGTGTTTGCCATGCATGACAGCCACACGGCGCTGGATGTGGTTCAGGACGCCATGATTAAACTGGCGGAAAAATATGGCGACAAGCCAGCCGAAGAGCTGCCGCTGTTATTTCATCGTATTTTGCAAAATACCATACGCGATCATTGCCGCAGGCAAAAGGTCCGCACCAGCTGGACGACACTGTTTTCCGCTTTCCAGTCTAAAAATGCGGAAGAAGAATTTGACCCGTTGGATGTGCTGGAAGATGGCGAAAATCAAAGTGCGCCAGCAACCCCGGATGCCCATTTTGCGCAAAAGCAAACCATCGCGCAGATCGAAGATGCATTAAAAATTCTTCCGGCACGTCAACGCGAAGCCTTCCTGCTGCGTTACTGGGAAGGATTGGATACGGCGGAGACAGCCTTTGCCATGGGCTGCACCGAAGGCAGCGTTAAAACCCACTGTTCGAGAGCAAATCACGCACTGGCTGAAGCGCTCAAAGCAAAAGGAGTTGATTTATCATGAACAAATACGCACCACACATCGATCACGGTCGCATCGCTCAACTTCTCACGAAAAGCACAGAGCAACTCGACGATCAGATTGTATCCAGCTTGCACCAGGCGAGCGCGACCGCGCTGCAAAGACAGCGAGCGCATCAGCACGCCTTTTCATTGAGCACCATCGGACATCGCGCGCACAACCTGATGCCGCACTCCACCCACCAATGGGTGGCGGCCACCATCATACTCGCAGCCATCCTGGTCAGTCTGGCAGGCTACTGGCAGCAGGCGCAGGACAAACATAACTTGGATATCGACATCCTCACCGACGAGCTGCCTATCGAACTGTTTGTAGACAAATAAGCACATGAAAAGCCTGATTATCACACTGGCCCTTTGCTTCACCTTCCACATACAGTTCGTTCGGGCCGCACCCGAACCGTGGCAGAAGCTGACGCCGTCCGAACAGCAGGCGCTCATCCCTGTGTATCCGCTATGGAGCACGTTGCCTGAGACTCAGCAACACCACTTAAAACGATTAGCTCAGCATTATCACGACCTGGATCCCAAAGCCAAACAGCGTTTTGACAGCCGTCTAGCCACATGGGCCAAACTCACACCCGAACAGCGCCAGGCTGCACGTGAAAAATATCACGCTTACACACAGCTCCCCCAGGAAAAACGTGAGCAAGTTAAACAAATTGTTAAACAAAATCAAGCCACTCAAGCTCAACAGCAACCTGTCAGCGGAACGCCTATTGCGCCAGTGATGACACTACAGGCACCGCTTAACAAACCCTAAACCCTTCAGTGCTAGGCCGTTATCGGATGTCATGGCACTTTTTGCGAATCTTCCTCACCGCCCTTACAGCCTCTTCCTTGTTTCAACCTGTGAATCTGGTATCGTAGCCTACGTTCGACCTCCGCATTCACGTTGAATATTCTGAATAGATTGAGTAAAACGTCAAAACAGAACGACCAATAAGCCTAAAATACTACAAAAATTAAATAGTTATAAAATGACCAATACACAAAAGCACACTCCCATGATGACCCAGTACCTTGGCATCAAGGCAGAACATCCCGATGGGCTACTGTTTTACCGGATGGGCGACTTTTACGAACTTTTTTTTGAAGATGCGGCGCGTGCCGCCAAACTGCTCGACATCACCCTGACCCATCGAGGGAATTCCAACGGCGTGCCGATCAAGATGTGCGGCGTTCCCTATCACGCCGCCGAGCAGTATCTGGCGAGATTGGTGAAGATGGGCGTATCGGTTGCTATTTGCGAACAAATCGGCGATCCGGCTACCAGCAAAGGACCTGTCGAACGCAAAGTGATGCGCATTCTAACCCCGGGCACCATCACCGACTCCGCGCTGCTGGAAGAAAAACGCGATAACCTGCTACTGGCGCTGCATCAACGCCAAGGCAAACTGGGACTGGCCTGGCTGAATCTGGCCTCAGGACAGCTTTTCGTCTGCGAGACAGCCACCAACAACCTGCCCGCCGAACTTGAGCGCCTGCAACCGTCAGAAATACTGCACGCGGAGAACGCCACATTACACTCTTCCGCTGCTTGCAAACAATTACCGGCCTGGCATTTCGAACTGGACACCGCGCGACGCACCCTGTGCCAGCAATTTGCCACGCTCGATCTGGCCGGATTCGGCTGCGATGACTACACGGTAGGCCTAGAAGCCGCCGGTGCCTTATTAGGTTACGCCAGACTCACGCAGGGTCAGGCGATCAGCCATATCCGGAGTTTACAGGTGTACAGCGTGGATCACTATGTGCGCATGGATGCCGCAACGCGAAGAAATCTGGAAATCACCCAGACGCTGCGTGGCGAGGCCGCCCCTACCCTGCTCTCCCTGCTCGACACCTGTGCGACCAATATGGGCAGCCGCCTGTTAGCACACTGGCTGCACCACCCGCTACGCGATCGCACTGTACTGAACGCCAGACTGGATGCTGTGGGCACCCTGAACGACAACGGCCTGTTCAAGACCGTCCATGAACAACTGAAACCCAGCGTGGATGTGGAACGCATCACGGCGCGCATTGCCTTGCGCAGCGCAAGACCACGCGACTTGTCTGGCCTGCGCGACACTTTGCTGACCTTGCCGCACTTAGTTGGGATCAATCCCGACCTACAAGCCTCTTCGCTCATCACCAGCCTTATCGATGCATTGCAAGCCGATGAACAACTCACCACCATCTTGCAAAACTCATTGCGTGCTGAACCATCCAGCGTATTGCGCGAAGGCGGTGTGATTGCTGACGGTTTCGATGCCGAACTAGATGAACTGCGCGGCATACAGACCAACTGCGGCGATTTTCTGCTGGCACTGGAAGCGCGCGAACGGGAACGCAGCGGCATCTCGACCTTAAAAGTAGAATACAACCGCGTACACGGTTTCTATATCGAAGTGAGCATCGCGCAAAGCGTCAACGTACCGGACGATTACCGCCGTCGCCAGACGCTGAAAAATGCCGAGCGCTATATAACACCGGAATTAAAAGCCTTCGAAGACAAGGCGCTTTCCGCCAACGACCGCGCCCTGTCTCGCGAAAAATATCTTTATGAACAGTTACTTACATATATAACGCCGTTTATTCCGCAGCTGCAACGCATCGCGTCCGCCATCGCCGAACTGGATGTGTTGGCCACCTTTGCAGAACGGGCCGCCACCCTTAATTTCACTGCACCGCAATTTAGCGACGAAGTTCAGCTTAACATTACCGAAGGTCGCCATCCGGTAGTGGAAGCCCAGGTCGATCGCTTCACGCCCAACGACACGAAACTTGATCACGCGCGCCGCATGCTGCTAATCACCGGCCCCAATATGGGCGGTAAATCGACCTATATGCGTCAGGTCGCCATCATCGCACTGCTGGCCCACATCGGCAGTTTTGTTCCCGCACAACAGGCGATCATCGGCGAAATCGACCAGATTTTCACACGCATTGGGGCCTCCGACGATCTGGCCAGCGGCCGCTCCACCTTCATGGTCGAAATGACTGAAGCTGCCAATATTCTGCACAACGCCACCGACAAGAGCCTAGTGCTGGTGGATGAAATCGGACGCGGCACCTCCACCTTCGACGGGCTAGCCTTGGCCTACGCCATCGCCCGACATCTGCTGGAAAAGAACCGCAGCTATACGCTGTTCGCCACACACTATTTTGAATTGACCCGACTATCAGAGGAATTCCTGCAACTGGCCAACGTGCATCTGTCGGCGATCGAACACCAGCACAGCATCGTGTTTTTACATTCGGTTGAGGAAGGTGCGGCCAGCCAGAGTTACGGCCTGCAAGTCGCAGCCCTAGCAGGTGTGCCAGCCCAAGTCATCAAGATGGCGAAAAAACAACTGCGCGTACTGGAACAAAACAGCGCCAGCGCAAGCCCGCAAGGCGATTTATTCGCCGCGATACCGGACATCCCAGAACCGGAAGAGCATCCGCTGATTGCCGCTATGCGCGATCTGCAACCGGATGAACTGAGTCCGAAAGCTGCGCTGGAATTGTTATACAGCTTGAAAAAGCTAGCAGTTTAAGCGCACATGAACCCATCGCCACACCTGGTCGTTTCCATTTCAGGTCATGGTTTCGGTCATGTCGCCCAAACCGCTCCGGTGCTCAACCAATTGCATCAAATCATGCCGAAACTGCGCATCACGGTGCGCTCATCCGTGCCCTATGAACATCTGCGCACGCGGATTCTAGCGCCGTTCACCCATCAGGTAAGCGTAGGCGACATCGGCATGGCTATGTCTTCGGCTGTGGAAATTAACGTTGAAAAGACGCGCGCCGCTTACCGGGAATTTCACGCCAACTGGGATGCGCGCGTCAAGGAAGAAGGCGCACTACT
>CAISHO010000040.1 GCA_903885165.1 uncultured Nitrosomonadales bacterium
CGCCTGCCGGATAGCCGCCCCCCAGGTTCGGATAATCCAAGTCAGCAGGCCGCAGCCCAAGCCAAAGATGATCTGCCCGGTCACCGTATTGGGCGAAGTCACAGGATCGCTGATAATGAAAAATGCCCCCAGCATCAGTCCGCCGGACAAAAGGTGATAATGATAACCTCTGATCGCGCTGTCGCCGCCTACTTAGGACTTGCCATCGGCGATGCGCTGGGTTCTACCGTAGGATTCATGTTGCCGCGTTAAATAAAGGTGCAATACGGCGTCCACAAGCCGCTGTGCGGCGGCGCCCAACTCCGATCACGATGCCGGAAATAGCGCTGCCATGCGCGTGCTGCCCATAGCACTCGCAACGATTGGCCAGACCGAGGAAGTCGTGCGTGCCGCCTGCAAATGTCTGCTATTCATGGTGCAAGATGCGCTGCGGGAAAAAGACAATAACTATTCACTGAATCAGCATGTTCATCCGCTCGCGGCAAAACATCCCGAATTTAAATTTCGCGCAATCAAACCCATCAGTAATCCCAGCGGCTACGTTGTGGCTACCGTGCAGGCAGTGTTTCAATCGTTCTTCGATACGGATGATTTTGCTCGCTGCCTGATCGATGTCGTCAATCGCGGCGGAGATGCAGAAACGACCGGTGCTATCGCCGGCATGCTCGCCGGGGCGCTGTACGGGTTAGATACCATACCTGACTTATGGCTAAAAATCCTAGACACAGACATCGCCCATCAATGTAGTCAGCAGGCGATGGAACTCATGTTGCTCAATTAGTCACCGGGAGCAGACATTACATAGCTAACCAACGGCACTGGAATCGAATCTTATAAAATCGACACCTGTGATTTTGTTTTTTTCCGCACTAGTTTCGGCAATATGCAGCATATTTTCATCAGGTAATGTATAATCATCTCGTTGATTTAATTTATTTAATTGATTGCAGCTCCAGTGTTGGCTTAGTAATACGACCGTTAATTCACAGTCGTAAATTCGCAGCCTACTCGAAGAGCAAGCAATTAGGCCATCCTTTGAGGTGGCTTTTTTGTTGCGAGCGATTAGTCCCTGACCGCCAGCGACAATGAATTCAAGAACAACTCGGCGGCAAGACATAATCGTTTCGTAGCTATTTTGGCAGTCTAGGAGTTCAGCGGGTGATCCCTTCAGCGAGGGGTGATCCCAGTGGGTTTCAACTATTATTAAGGAGCAATACCAATGACCAACGCACAACGCAAAGCACTCCGCCGCATGGCTGAAATGAATGCATCAAGTAACGACATCAAGCCGGCAGCAACGCACAGCAGCGGTTTCTGCCCGCATGAGGCTGGCGCATATTACCTGGCGACGGTGGGGACGGTCGGCAAGGTCATCAATCTATTCGCCGTCGAAATCGAGCAGCCCGTTTACACCTACGTCATCACCACCATTAATTTTGAACAGGATTCCGATACCGGAAAATGGATCTGGTTTGATGGTCGGGAAAATTTATCCCCACGCAAAAATCAGGATGGCTGGCGTCTTGGTAGCAAGAAGTTATATGACACGCGCGCAGGCGCGGAGGCTGAACTTCAGCGCATGATGGACAAAAACGGTGACCGCGTGACCAAGGTACATGACCTGCCAGACTGCATGACTACACTAAAAAAGATCCGCAGCGCCCACCATCCAGACCGCAATAACCACGATTCCGATCATGATCTCTATCAGGCTGTTATTGAGAAAATTGACAGGATGCGTGCGGTGAGTATGTAAATCACGCCTGACCGGCCAACCCGCCTCATCGCTGTCCAATCTGGCGGGTACGGTCGAACGGCATAGCGATTGTGTGTCACTGAACGCTATTCACGGCGGCTCAGATGAGAATAAAGCGTGAACTTTTCTACTAACGTGCATGGCAAAAATGCCGCCCCCGATAATGAAGTCGTTCTCGCGGGGATATTGCCCTCGTGCAATAACTCGCACACTCGCCATGCCCGTTCCATCACCCCGCTCCCCCTCTCCCAACGGGTGCGGCGTACGGTTCATCGCTACATAAGTTTGAGGTTTGCCATGCCCGTTAGAAACCGAATGCTGTTTATCAATCAATAACAAGGAAAACAGCGATGTGGCTACGTACCGGATGCAGTATCACCTTTGATGTCAGCATCCCCACCCCGTTCATTCTCATGTTGCGTCCGCGCAGCGGATTACACCAGTGGATTGCACGCGAGTCCTACACCTTAAAACCCAGCGTGCCGGTGATTGAGTACACCGATAATTTCGGCAACCTTTGCCAGCGACTGGAAGCGGTGCCCGGCGAATTCACTATACACACCACCGCCGACATCTTGACCAGCGATTTCATCGATGTCTGCCCGGGCGCGCCGTTTGAGAACATACAAAATCTGCCTGACTCGGTACTCACCTATCTCCTGCCCACGCGCTACTGC
>CAISHO010000041.1 GCA_903885165.1 uncultured Nitrosomonadales bacterium
CTGGCCGAACAAATGGAGGTGGTCGATCCGGATGCGCTGCACGCTGCACGCAACGGATTAAGATTGCATCTGGCCGAACAACTCGGCGCACAATTTGCCGCTTGCTATGAGCGCATGAGTTCGACGGATGCCTATCAGCCGGATGCTCAGGCAGCCGGTCGACGCGCCTTGCGCAATCTTTGTCTGAGCTATCTGAGTGAAATCGACAGCGTTGAAAACCGTGCGCTGGCGCTGGCTCAGTTCAACGCGGCAGATAACATGACGGATCAATTTGCCGCGTTGTCAACGCTTTCGCAATGTGAAGGTGAGGAGAGAGTAAAGGCGATGGCGGTGTTTTATCAGCGCTGGCAGAATGAGGCGTTGGTCACCGACAAATGGTTCGGGGTGCAGGCGACCAGTCGACGCAGTGGCACGCTGGCGGAAGTGATGCGCTTGGTCGATCATCCTGCCTTCGATTTGCATAACCCGAACAAGGTGTATGCGCTGCTGCGCGGTTTCGGCAACAACCACGTGCGTTTTCACGCCGCTGACGGTAGCGGTTATCGCTTCCTGGCTGAACAGACGCGTAAACTCGATGCGATCAACCCGCAGGTTGCTTCTCGTCTGGCACGCTGTTTCGATCGCTGGCGCAAATTTGACGTAAACCGTCAGGCGCATGCCCGTGCCGCGCTGCAAATGTTACGTGATCATGTTGGGCTCTCCCGCGATGTGTTTGAAATTGTGGATAGATCGTTGGGATAACCATGTTGAATAATTCAATAAAATCAATCTATTGTGTATTTTTCGCTGCGTCGCTGACATGTGTGGTGCAGGCGGATGAATTCAAGCAGGTGCTGACAGGCGATGTCGGTCTGGGCGCTTATTACACCAAGAGCACCATGCGCGGCATGTCCGACAAACTCAGTGCGCTGCCGTATCTGGATGCCGAGTACGGCAGACTATTTGCCCGTGTCGATACGCTGGGGGTGAAGACGCTTGAGTTAGGTTACGGTTATCTGGAACTGGTTGGTCGCATTAGTCAGGACGGCCTCAACGCGCAGTCGGGCATCGGAAAACGGGAAACGCCGCTGCCGCTGGGTATCGGGACTTTGCAGGTGACGCCGGTAGGTGGCGTGATGATCAACGCCTTTCACGATATCGGTCGCTCGCAGGGTGATTTGTTCGAGGTGATTTACGGCGGGCAGATTGATTTGTCGGGTGTGACCTTGTATCCGCTGGCGGGTGCTGAATATCAGTCGGCAAAATACGTGCGATATTTCTACGGTGTCTCGCCCGGAGAGGCGGCTGTCAGTCAATATGCGAGTTACCAGCCGAATGGGGCGGTGAACGGTTTGTTGGGATTAATTGCGGAAGTGAAGTTGACGGATGAGTATTATTTAAATGCTCATGTGCGGAGAAAATGGCTGGGAGATGCTATTCAACGCAGTCCTGTCGTTCATCAGGCAACGCAGGATACCGGTTATGTTGCGCTAAGTTACCGGTTCAAGTAGGACTCGCGTCGAATAGTATTGGCGCGACGTGGTGTCGCACCGGGCGCTAAAAATTACTTAGCTGCTTTGTGGCTGTGATGAGCAGTCTTGTGTGCGTGGTGAGCGGTTTTATGGCTCTTGCCATGATGGCCTGCAGCAAATACGCTGGTCGTGCAACTCAGGAACATAGCAGCAACGATGATAGATAATACGCGAGTTGTTTTCATTTTTAGCCTTTAGTGATTTACGGGATTTTCAACCTGATGCCACGCATCGGATAGAAGTGTAACGCACCTTGGATAATTTGGTCTATATGGCGGGCGTAGATTTTTGCGCTGTCATACATGAATCTGATTTGAATAATTCGTCTCTGCCTTGTGTAGTGTAAAATGGCCGATTGACTGGAGGCATACATTGGAAAATCTATACAATGTCTTGGGCGTAGCGCCGAACGCATCGATAGACGAGATTAAAAAATCGTACCGCGTACTGGCCATGCGTTATCACCCGGACAGGAATACCCATCCAGGTGCAGAGAGTCGCTTCAATGCCATCAAGAAGGCGTATGAGTTGCTATCCGACCCGAAGCAGCGCAGCGAATATAACCAGACCCTGACCAATCGCATCGTGCTCGATCCGGAGGCGGAGGCGCAGTCTTTGTGGCGTGCGCTGTTTAATCGTTGTGGCATCATGCTGTAACCTGCGTCATCACTTTAGAGCTGAAAAACTATGAAAAGTATACACCCCGAATTTGCCTATCAGTCCCGTGAACTGGGCATCCAAATGGAAGACACCTTAGGTGATCCGCCAGACAGAAAATATTATGCCAAGGTCGTTAAATCGCTGATCGACGAGTTTGCGCAAGGATCGCTGATCGACGATGTGAATCTGCTGAGTTTCGCGCTGGCGGGGCATTTGCAGTTTAACGATATCGCCGGTTTGCTGACCGAGAGCCAGGAGTACGATCAGGGCGATGCGGCTAAAACGCTGGGGATGGTGTCTTGCAGCGATGCGGCAGCGGCAAAGGCGTTAGCGACGGTGGGCGCGGCTAACCCTGAGTTGGCGCGCCGCGCGATTGTGACGGCTTTCCTGTTCAAGAACCCTAAGCGCTGGACGGCGGAAGATACCTCGCTCGATCCAGTGGGAGAAAATGACGACGGCGATGACACGGAGGATGCAGATAAACTCACCTCAGGCCACGATATCGAGCATCTGTTCGACGCCAACGGAGACAAGAATGACTGAACGTACTAATTATCCGGCGATCAGCCGTCAAGTCA
>CAISHO010000042.1 GCA_903885165.1 uncultured Nitrosomonadales bacterium
CGGTGCGGATGCAGTGAAAGTGGGTATCGGCCCTGGTTCGATTTGCACGACGCGCATTGTCGCTGGTGTTGGTGTTCCTCAAATCGCTGCGATTCAAAATGTTGCCAATGCCTTGAAGGGCACGGGTGTTCCGCTGATCGCCGACGGCGGAATTCGCTTCTCCGGTGATATTGCCAAGGCGATTGCAGCCGGTGCAAATACCGTCATGCTGGGCGGTTTGTTTGCCGGTACTGAAGAAGCGCCGGGTGAAATTGAATTGTTCCAAGGGCGTTCCTACAAGTCTTATCGCGGCATGGGCAGTCTGGGCGCGATGCAGCAGGGTTCCAGCGATCGTTACTTCCAGGAAGGCGAGTCCAATCAGGACAAGCTGGTGCCGGAAGGTGTGGAAGGTCGCGTACCTTACAAGGGCAGTGTGCTCGCTGTGATCCATCAGTTGATGGGTGGGCTGCGCGCCAGTATGGGTTATTTGGGTTGTGCCGATATCGACATCATGCATGCCAAGGCTGAATTCGTTGAAATTAGCTCATCCGGCATCCGCGAGTCTCATGTGCACGATGTACAGATCACCAAAGAAGCGCCTAATTATCATATAGACTAGCTAGTGGCTGGCAGCTTTTAGCTGCTAGCGTAGGAGCCTATATGCCGAATGAGTCCTATCGCTCTCTCTTGGTCTGGCAAAAGGCGGTTGATTTTGCCGTGTTCATTTATGAATTGCTTGGTAAATTCCCCAAGCATGAACAATATGGTCTTGTCAGCCAAATGCAGCGTGCTGCAGTTTCGATTGCATCGAATATTGCAGAAGGTAAAGAACGTCGGTCGGATCGGGATTTCGCACGATTTGTCACTATCTCAATGGGTTCGCTGGCTGAACTGGAAACACAACTGCTGATTGCGCAGCGGCTGGGCTATCTTGAAGAATTGGATTGGCTAGAGGTATGCTCTAGATCGGACGAAATTGGCAAGATGCTGCGTAGCCTGCACAAGACATTAAATATTTCTAACTAACCCCGGCTTGCAACAAGCTATAGCCTTAGGCTACCAGCTACAAGCTACCAGCTACGAGCTTAAAAATGCATACAAAAATCCTCATTCTCGATTTCGGTTCTCAATACACTCAGTTGATCGCACGCCGTGTGCGCGAGGCGGGTGTGTACTGTGAATTGCACCCTTATGATGTCGATGCCGACTTCATCAGCGCTTTCGGTGCCAGCGGAATCATCCTGTCCGGCGGGCCAAATTCGGTGACTGAAGGTGATACGCCCCGTGCACCTCAGGTTGTGTTTGAACTGGGTTTGCCGGTGCTGGGAATTTGCTACGGCATGCAAACCATGGCCGCTCAATTGGGTGGTACGGTTGAAAACGGTTTGGTGCGTGAATTCGGTTACGCCGAAATTCGTGCGCAGGGACATTCTGCATTGCTCAAAGAGGTACAGGATAGAGTTAACGATCAAGGGCACGGTTTGATCGATGTCTGGATGAGCCACGGCGACAAGGTTACTGCGTTGCCAGCGGGTTTCTCTGTGATTGCGAGCAATGCGACCACGCCGATCGCCGGTATGGCTGATGAGGCGCGCCGTTTCTACGCCTTGCAGTTCCATCCTGAAGTCACGCATACCCATCAGGGTAAGGCGATGATAGAGCGTTTTGTGCATGACATCTGCGGTTGCGGTCATGACTGGAATATGCCGGACTATATCGCCGAAGCGGTAGAGAAAATTCGCGCTCAGGTGGGTGAAGAAGAAGTCATACTCGGTCTGTCTGGCGGTGTGGACTCTTCTGTTGCGGCGGCGTTGCTGCATCGCGCCATCGGCACTCAACTGACCTGCGTATTTGTAGACAACGGCTTGTTGCGTCTGAACGAGGCGGAGCAGGTGATGAAAACCTTTGCCGACAATCTCGGTGTCAAGGTGATTCACGTCGATGCCAGCGCGGAATTTTTACATCATCTTACCGGGGTCACCGATCCGGAGAAGAAGCGCAAGATCATCGGCCGCGAATTCGTCGAGGTGTTTCAGCGTGAGTCTGCCAAATTGTCTCAGGCTAAATGGCTGGCGCAAGGCACGATTTATCCCGATGTGATCGAATCTGCAGGCGGCAAAAATAAAAGCGCTCACACCATTAAGTCGCATCACAACGTGGGCGGGTTGCCGGAGAGTATGCATCTGAAGTTGCTCGAACCATTGCGTGAACTGTTCAAGGATGAAGTTCGCGAGCTCGGCGTGGCGCTCGGCTTGCCGCCCGCGATGGTGTATCGCCATCCTTTCCCGGGGCCGGGTCTGGGCGTGCGTATACTGGGTGAAGTGAAGAAAGAGTATGCCGATTTACTTCGTCGCGCCGATGCGATTTTCATGGAAGAGTTGAATGGCACGCTCGATGAGAATGGCAAATCCTGGTATGCGAAAACATCACAGGCGTTTGCGGTGTTCTTGCCGGTCAAGAGCGTCGGCGTGATGGGCGATGGCCGTACTTACGAATGGGTCGTGGCGCTGCGTGCAGTGCAGACTCAGGACTTCATGACGGCACACTGGGCCGAACTGCCCTACGCCTTGCTGGGTCGCGTATCTAACCGCATTATCAACGAGGTGCGCGGTATCAACCGCGTGGTCTACGACATTTCCGGTAAACCACCCGCTACCATCGAGTGGGAATGAATTAAGAAGTGATGTTGTTGTTTTACTGAATTAATCCCTGTTTTTACAGGGTTTTTTCATTGTGCCGCGACAGGATTCGAAATTTTGTAACTGAATGTAAATCA
>CAISHO010000043.1 GCA_903885165.1 uncultured Nitrosomonadales bacterium
GCGTTAATGCAAGACCTGACCCCACCCATTTAAAGAAAAAAACATGCTGCCAACCATAGAACAACGTTTAGCCACAGAAATTTCCGCTCAACCCGCACAGATTATCGCCGCCGTCGCCTTATTGGATGAGGGCGCAACCGTGCCATTTATCTCGCGTTACCGCAAAGAAGCCACGGGCGGGCTGGACGACACGCAATTACGCCTGCTGGAAGACCGCCTGGGTTATCTGCGCGAACTGGAGAGCCGGCGTTCTGCCATCATCGCGGCGATCAGCGAGCAGAACAAGATGACGCCCGAACTGTTGGATGCGATTAGTCATGCTGCGGACAAGACGCAACTGGAAGATCTGTATCTACCCTACAAGTTGAAACGCCGCACTAGAGCGCAAATTGCCCGCGAAGCCGGACTCGAAGCCTTGGCCGATGCGCTGTTGTCCAACCCTGCTCTGCAACCTGAACAGGAAGCGGCTAAATATCTGAAAGCACCCTTCGCCAGCGAACAGGGTGACAATCCGGGTGTCACTGACATCAAGGCTGCGCTAGATGGTGCACGCCAGATATTGATGGAGCGCTTCGCCGAGGATGCAATCCTGCTGCAAAGCTTGCGGCTCTACGTGCAGGATCACGGCGTGGTTGAGTCGCGCGTCATCGAAGATAAAAAGGGTGCAGCGGCCAAATATGCCGACTACTTCGACTATTCTGAATCCATCAAAACCATACCTTCGCATCGCACCTTGGCAATATTACGTGGGCGGCGCGAAGAGTTACTGACCGTACAACTGCGTCTGGACACGGAAGCTGAGAAACCGGCGATGAGCGCGCCACACAATCCCTGCGAGGCGCGTATCGCAGCCCGTTTTGGTATCTCGCAAAAGGGTCGTCCGGCTGACGGCTGGCTGGCCGACACGGTGCGCTGGACCTGGCGCGTGAAGTGCTTTATGCATCTGGAAACCGAGTTGATGAATGCCGTGCGTGAACGGGCGGAAACTGAGGCCATCAATGTATTTGCGCGCAATTTAAAAGACCTGCTGCTGGCAGCTCCTGCCGGTCCTCGTGCCACCATGGGACTGGATCCCGGCGTGCGCACCGGCGTCAAGGTCGCGGTGGTAGATGAGACCGGACGCGTGGTGGATACCGCCGTCATCTATCCGCATCAGCCGCGTAACGATTGGGACGGCTCGCTGCACACTTTGGCAAAACTTGCTGAAAAGCACCGCGTCTCGGTGATCGCCATCGGCAACGGCACTGCCTCGCGCGAGACCGACAAACTGGCGCTCGACTTAATTAAGTTGCGCCCCGAACTCAAACTCATCAATGCGGTGGTGTCGGAAGCCGGTGCCTCGGTGTATTCCGCGTCCGAATTTGCCTCGCGTGAATTGCCCGATCTGGATGTGACCTTAAGAGGCGCGGTGTCGATCGCGCGCAGATTACAAGACCCGCTGGCCGAACTGGTCAAGATAGACCCAAAATCCATCGGTGTCGGTCAGTACCAGCACGACGTCGGTCAAAGCCAGTTGGCGCGCTCGCTAGACGCCGTGGTGGAAGACTGTGTGAATGCCGTCGGCGTCGATGTAAACACCGCCTCAGCGCCCTTACTGACTCGCGTCTCGGGCCTCAACAGCACCGTCGCACAGAACATCGTTGCCCATAGAGACAGCCACGGCCGTTTCGCCACCCGACAGGCCTTACTGGAGGTGCCGCGTCTAGGCAAGAAGGCGTTCGAACAAGCCGCCGGATTCTTGCGCATCATGGATGGCGCGAACCCCTTGGATGCCTCCACCGTCCACCCCGAGTCCTATCCGCTGGTCAAACGTATCCTGTCCGATATCAAGCTGGATATTAAGACCGTCATCGGCAACAGCGCGCTGCTCAGATCACTCAACCCGGCAAGTTACGCCAGCGTGCAGTTCGGCATCCCGACCATCACTGACATCCTCCGTGAGCTGGAAAAACCCGGCAGAGATCCGCGTCCTGAGTTCACCACGGCCAGTTTCCGTGAAGGGATAGAAAAGATTACCGACTTGAAGCCCGATATGATACTGGAGGGCGTAGTGACCAATGTCGCCGCCTTCGGTGCCTTTGTCGATATCGGTGTTCATCAGGACGGACTGGTGCACATCTCGGCCCTGTCTAACACCTTCGTCAAGGACCCGCACAGTGTGGTCAAGGCCGGACAAATCGTCAAAGTCAAGGTACTGGAAGTCGACGCACAACGTATGCGCATCGCCTTGACCATGAGACTAACCGATAGCGCCCCTAAACCGGATGCTCAGGCTCAAACTCCACGTCAGAGACCCGCTGCGCCACCCAAAACGATTAACACCAAACCAGCGGCGCCTAGCACCATGGCCTCCGCATTTTCAAAACTCAAACTTAATCAATAACTTACATATGAAACAATCTGAAATTAAATTCACCGTCACCCTCGACGATAACAACCTGCCACAGAAGATAGACTGGAGCGCAACGGATGGTGGCGTCACCTGCGAGAGTAACGCGATCATGTTATCGGTCTGGGATACTGCGGAGAAGAACACCCTGCGCATCGACCTGTGGACACGCGAAATGAAGGTCGATGAGATGAAGAAGTTTTATCACCAGACGCTGATGTCCATGTCCGATTCGTTGGAGCGCGCAACCGGTGACAAGGAAGCAGCAAAAGACATGCGAAAATTCGCTAAGGAGTTTGGTGTAAAAATGAAGCTGATCAAGAAATAGTTCGGCTCAGCGCGAGATAGAGTTTACTTCGCTTTTGGATAGTACATCTGGTAGTACCAGGCGCAGGCAGATTCGATTTGCGCCTGTATGCGCGGCGGTATGTCGTGCATTTTGGGGATGCTGATCCGTGAAGTCTGCTTATGGGTATACTTCATACGGTAGTGACTGTCGCTCTCACGTATCCCAATTTCCAGTTTTTCCGGATTGATCTGTAACGGTGAGACACCCAACCAGGCATAGATATGCGACATGCAGACGGCGGGTTGCGCGACCAGATCTTCAAAGCGAACAAAATACAAACGTTCCTGCACCGCACGGGGCAACTCAGGGATCGCGTGTATCGAGATCAGCGGCGAACCTATCGTCTTATCCTTGGCGAATAGCATATCGGCACGACCAAACCGGTCGAAATCAGCCAGATGATCGATAAAATCCAACAGTATCGTGCGCTGATGTTGCGCCTCGATCGAGCCGTAGATTTGCCCCAATTCACGCAGACATATGATGAGTTTTGCTTCAGGCGCTAACTGCAGCAGCATCTCGATGGCATGCAGCCACGCGCGATTCTTATCCACCACAAGTTTCTTCCCACAATCCTGATTCCAGCCGCGCAAAAAACCCTGCATGGCAGAAGTCAGATGCGCGTAACTGGTATCGAAGGAATTATCGAGTTGCGACAGGAAGAAAGAATCGTCGCTGATCATGCGACGTATGCCCAACAAGGTATTACACAACGGCGAGCTTTGACCCTCGCAGTTGATTTCCGGATGCTGGGCCAGTAGCTGACACAACAAAGTAGAACCGGCCCTGGGCAGGCCGGTCACACCAACAAAAGCAGGTACGGACATGCCGTGTTACAGTTGTCCGGCCAATTGCGCCCAGATCATCGGACTGCTGTTCACCGTAGACGGGATGGATTGCGGAGCACCACCTGTGGTGCGCCATGCCACGGAAGTCTTCAGTTGAGCCCAGCCGTATTGCGCATTTACGCCTACACCGGCACCTGCAAGACTACGAGTATTAACGGCACCTGCAACATAAGCATTGTGATTGAGCGAGACAGAACCTGCGTCATAAAAAGCCACGCCCTGTACCTTGTCCATCAAAGTATGGCGAACTTCTGCATTCATCAGCCAACCGTCATCACCCCCGGCTTCACCTTGTGGATAGGCGCGCACTGCATTCACACCGCCCAAGTACATTTTCTCAGAAGAAGCTAGATTGCTGTCAGTCTGCTGACCTGAAAACGCGAGCGATACCGTATCCTTCGCGGTCATATGTTGCTGACGATTCAGGTTATATCCCACCTTGGTAAAGGCGCCATTACTGCGAGCCGAAGCCGCATCGACCGCCATCGAGGCCGCATCCATGGACAGGTTGCCGGAAGTGAAGGTTGCATCATAAGCAGACATACCGCCACCTAACAATGCATCCATGTGATTCCCGGACAGACCCAGGCTGACCATATCAACCGTCTTGTTGGTGGTATTCACACCCCCACCGGTTTTGTCCGTCAGCTTTTTATTCTCATAAGTCAACGTGCCGTACAGATTACTCATCTGGCTGCGAATCAGCGGATAAGTCGCAAACACACTCGCACTGGTCGCAGTACCATCTGCCAACAGCGGAGCAAACTCCTTACCTAATTTGTAAGTGGTATCAGAGAATGAAACACCTACTTTAAGACCATCTACGCCCACCGGCATACGATAAGAAAGCTGTGCATATTGCATATTCAGATCACTGGCCACCGCGCGCAATGTCAATTGATCACCCATCTTCAGCGGACTGTTCAACGCGATAGAGCCACCGATACGGTTTTCACCGGTGTAACGATTGCCGTAGTTATCCACTTCAACGCTGGCAGCATAAGGCTTGGCAGGATCCAGTTCGATCAAAAGATCCGTCGTGCCTACACTGGCACCCGGTTGCAAGGATGCGCGCACGCCACCCACACCGATGGTATCGGACAGCAACAACAACATACGATCAACCGGCTCCGCCTGTACAGCATCACCGGTCTTAACCGTTGCAGCATCCGCAGTCGCCCGTGCATCGGACAGCCTGGACTGATTATTGATGAGTGTCTGACCGAGCGCACCTTCGAGCACATTGATCGTCACAGAACCATCCACAATGTCTTGTTGCGGCAAATAAGCCTGCGCCACCACATAACCTTGCGAACGGTAAAAAGCCGTGATGCGAGCAGCTGCGGCTTCGAGTTCAGGAAGGGTATGTTCACTACCAACCAGATCAGCGACCAACGCCTCCAGATCGGCGGCCAAATAGCCACGACTGCCAGTGACGTGTATCGCCGTCACATCCACAGTGACTTCTTCAGCCGCTGAAACAACTGCTTCCACTTGAGCCGGCTCCGCGCTTTGTAAAGGAGATACCACGCCAGGGGCGATCATTTCCGGTAACGGTTGCAATTCACGTATGGTCTGTCCGGCATCGGGCGCAACGGGTGCCGCAAACGCTACAGAACTAGCCAGCATTGATAAGGTCAACGTCGCGACAAGGGTAGTTTGATTTTTCATATTAGCGATTTAATTATCAAGTTGTCCGTGGAATAGTTAAGTTTGCAGTCACATTACATCTGCGGCAGAACCAAATGGGCGCCATTATCCGGCAACGAAATCCCGCCGTCTTTCACGGTCAACAAACGTTTTTTAGCCGCACCAGGCAATTTTGAGCAATCATCATCAACCTGATCGAATTCACAATCATTTTTAAGATGCTGCCTCTCATCGAGCTGTAAGCCCGCATAGTAAGGACCCAATCCATCAGTAAGCGTGGCAACTGCGGCAGTCACCGTCAAGGTAGCTGGAGCCACCGTCGCATAACTGAGCAGATAACCCTGCTGAGTCGAATACAGACCCGTATTGGCAGGTTGATTCAACACTAAATCAGGCGCTGGTGCAGTCAATGCATAAACACCGATAGCACTTCCCGCACCGGTAAACGTAGCCGTACCCAGCAAGGCCGCATAATTAGGCGTAACTTGCATCAGGTTCCCGTCCGTGTATGTCAACCCGGGATTAGTCGGGTTAATACCTGTCAGACCATCGTAGACCTTGGTAACATTGCCTGCTGTTACCGTCAGCGGCGCCAGGAATGAACGCAGCAACGGCGCCGTATATCCTTCGTACATCACCCAGTTTGCTGTAGCGGAGGTAAAGTCAAAACCGGTAAAGCTGGCCTGAGCATGCATCGCAGCAGTTGTCAGCCCGCCCACCGTTGTCTGCCCGCCAAGAGCTACATTACTAGAGTTAATTTGACCTGTAGTCTGGTTATCCCAGTAACTGTTCGTTATAAAACCTGTGCCAAAGTCCGCACCGATTAAACCACCGACCGTAATACCAGTTACAGCCCCTGTGGCATACGCATTGGTAACATTACCGTAGTTCCCCCCAACCAGTCCACCTGTATTACCTGCGCCTGTCACGCTACCCGACGCATAAACATCGGTAATCACCCCACCCGCACCATTCCAACCAACCAGTCCGCCTATATTACTTCCCAGCACTGTTCCGGTGACGTTTTCCGCCGAATAACTGGTGACCACATTGCCGTAGTTCGCGCCGATCAAGCCGCCGACATTGATATTTCCGGTCACCGTTCCGGTCTCGGTATAACTATTATCGATATTGGAACTGACCGCCGATACGGACGCTTCATTAATCCCTACCAGTCCGCCGACATTATTAGCACCGGTTACATTGGCGGTTGCATGACTGCCGCTGATCTGCCCTGTGCTGGCGTTATCGCCCACCAGACCGCCGACATTATTCTCACCTGCCGCACTCACTGTGCCGGTCACATAGCTCTTTCCAACCACACCCTCATTCAAACCGATCAGACCGCCGATTGCCTTGGGCGCGACCGTACCACCCGTAGAGGTGAGGGTGATATTGGCATTGGTGACACCCACGTTAGTGACAGCGCCCGTCGAGGTCAATTGACCGAACATACCAAGCGCAGCGACACCGGACACCGTCGCATCTCTCAACGAGAGATTGGAAATTGTCCAGTTAGTATTGGTATTGGGGTTTAATCCCCCATCAAAGTTACCTGCAAAATAAGGCACAAAGAATCCCTGCGCCGCTGGCGACACAAGCTCTCCAGGCAATACAACATTCAAATCGACCGAGGCGGTCAACTGAAAGCTGTAGCCGGCATTTTCTGAGAAAGCCAGCATATCCTTCAAGCCCTTCGCATCGCTGATTCCATACACGGCCGTCAGCGCGCCAGGCAATGCCGGCAACATCTGCAAACTAGCATAGTTCGCAATATCAAGCGGTTGATAAGCTACATGATACAAAGGATCTGTAACAAGCAGGTTAGTAGTGGTCGTAGCCCAAGCCTGATACTGAGAATTATAAAGCCCGCCCGGTGATAATACGCCCAGAACGCCATTGAGCGACACTGCGCTAATATCGTAAAAAGAGTTATCCAGCCTTCCCTTAGCGTTATATCCGACCAGACCACCTACGCGGGAGGTTTTAGATGCCATCTTGTCACTGACACTACCGGTTACATGGCTGTTGCTGATCAGACCCGTATTTACTCCGACCAGACCACCCAAGGTTCCCTGAGAACCGTAACCACTGACCGCGACCGACGAACTACTGCCAACACCCAGCGTACCACCGACCGTCCCTGAGTTGATCCCAACCAAACCCCCAGCGGCTTCACCGACCGTATTCCCTGCACCCACAGTACCTACGAAAACACCTGCGTTACTAGCACCAGTGGTAGAACTGTCATTAACCGCACCGAAATTCGCACCAACCAAACCACCCACAGAAGCAAAAGTCCCAGTCGCACCGACAAGCGCGGTACCATAAGCCGCACCCATCGTTGAGGTAGCGTTATTGATGGTGCCGTAATTAGTTCCAGACAAGCCGCCGACCGCGCCGATACCATTAACGGATGAGTTCACCAGATTAACGTTTTGCACCAATGAGCCGGCTGCAATTTGTCCAAACATACCCACATAGACAGACGGAGTCGGAGAACTTAACATATTGATCGTGAGATTATTAACGGTATGACCCAAGCCATCAAACACACCGACAAAACCACCCGCACTAGTCAGGGCGGTGGCTGAACCACCAATGGGGGTAAAGCCCGCACCGCCGTTCCAAGTACTGGTTGCGCCATCTAAAGAGGCAACGCCATCTGCAACGGGTAACCCTGCCGCTCCAGCTTGAATGTTTGCGCCGAGCACATAATTTCCGCCTGGAAGATTAGCCGGATTAGCCAAGCCCTGCAAAGTCATCACTGCGGGCGGCGCCAGAGATGTTGCATCCGCTGCCACACCGATATCGGTGATCACCGTGTAGAGCGTTGTGGTGCCGTCATAACCCAACTTGGTGCTGAAGTTTTGCCCCGCAGGTAAATTCACTTGCGCACCGTTACTCACATAATAGTTACTGGTATTGAGCGCATTCACATTCGCCTGACCGTATTCCAACGCCAGACTGGCTGTGCCCGATGCGCTCATCGTTGCGTTGATGTAGATATTATTATCGGCATTCAACGTAAGCTTGTTGGCAGCCCAAGCCACGCCATCATTAACGTAGATATTCCCAGTCGTGGCGTTGGCAGGATTGGCCGGTAAATTATAAATTGCCGCGTTCAGGATAGGATCCACGATGGGACTGAGCGCACCCGTGAGCGGATCTATGGTCACAGCAGTCGCGCCACCTTTAGGATCATAAAACACAGGAAGCGAAGTGATTGGATCTATGAGCTGCACAAGAGTGACAGGATCTATCACAGGGAAGAGTGAAGATGTCGAAATAACGATGTTATTTAAGCCCAACTGTAACGCGAGTTCCGTTCCAGTGATATCTCCTCCACTCGCAGCGATCGTGAAATCAACAGGGTCGATTAACCAGGTCCCTTTTAGTCCCATCGCCGCAGCAGTCGTGATAACAGCACCCTTCGCCACCTTGACATGCGCAGCTGAAGTTTCAATGAAACCGCCGTTACCGCCTGTCGGTGCGCTGGCATCCAGCGTACCGCCCACATTGACCGTACCGGTCTTCATGTCGCCCATCAAACGTATTGTACCGCCGACATTTTGCATGGTACGTGCGCGAATCACGCCGGTATTATTCACGACCGCCGTGGTCAGCGCATCCGCCGCTTTTGCCGACATCACGATATGACCGCCATCCGCTTGAATCAGTTGCTTATTTTCAGCCAGCGCGTTAATTGCACCCTGATCGATACTGTAGGACACCAGCGAACCGTTATTCATGTTCAGCGTGATCTTATCGCCTGCCGCCAGCAAAGCTGTGCCCTGATTAGCGATGATTACTCCCTCATTACGTACTTCAGGTGCCAGCAGCGCTACATAACCACCCGGCGCGATATTGATCGCACCCTGATTCACCACAGAACCCTGCGATTGCCCGGGCGCACTGCTAAACGTGAGCTTGCCCGCCATCAAATTCGCATCAGACAAATTCAGGGTAGAAGCAACCAGACCACCCACATCCACCTGCGCACCCGCACCGAACAACACACCGTTAGGATTCAACACGAACACATTACCGTTTGCGCTCAAGCTACCCAGGATCACACTCGGATTCTGACTGGTCACGCGATTGAGCGCGATCGCGCTGGCGTTAGGTTGATTGAAGCGCACTGCCTCATTGGCGGCAATACTGAAATTCTGCCAGTTGATGGCCAGATTTTGACTCGTCTGCGTGATTGTCGTGTTTAAACCAGCTTGAGCAATCGCACCCGTTCCCGCACTGACTTGTCCGCCAGTAGGCCCCGCCATCGCCGGAGGCAACATCAATGCACCACCCGTCAACGCCAGCGCGGCGGCAATCAACTTCCGTCCCGACACAGACTTTCCACGCCCTTTTGCATTTTCTGCGACGGCCACCATCACACCAAGCGTTGCGTTCCAAACCAAACGGTAGATGCGATTCATTGAGGCATGACGTTTCATGAAGTGTCCTTTGAAATTTTTCGGGTGCAAAAAGCCGATTTAATGACTACATATGTCGGCAAAGTATATCATGACATATCACGAACCTAGCAGGTTTAGATAAGTTTTTTCTTACTAAACAGCTATTATATTCAAAGAATATCTAACCCTTTTTTGAAACTGATCCATAGACTAAAAATCCTTAGGTTTACGCTGTTCAGCGCTCACTCTGGAGGCGAGCAATTCGTCCCCGACATCCGCATCGATCGGATTTCCCGCCGCATCTTCCAGCGCCTGTTCAAAGTCATTCCAGCCGCGCACCCCGGTTTTGAGTGAAACCACGCGGACAAATCCCATTTTTTGCATCACATCCGCGACGAGTACAGAACGATAGCCCGAACGACAGATCGCCACAATATCGCGGGAGTGCCCGGCAGCCAGTTCCGGCACTGTTTCGTCGAAATCCCATTCACAGGACTGTTCCAGTACGCCGCGCGGCACATTGATGGAACCGGGAATGTGCAAGGCCGCATACTCCGCCGGCTCCCGCACATCCAGCAGCAAAGGTGATTCTCCCGCTGCCAAAAGCTTACTCAAATCCCAGGGTTGAATTTCCTTGACTCGAGTGAGTGCATCGGCCACAAGATCGGCATAGCGTTGCATTTAAATCCTCTCAAATACGGCGATAGATTCGACATGCGAGGTTTGCGGGAACATATTCATCACTCCTGCGGACTTCAACACATAACCGCGCTGCACTAACTCGGCGGCATCGCGCGCCAGCGTCGCAGGATTACAACTCACATAGACGATGCGATAAGGCGCGATGGCCGGCGTGATGGATTTCACCAACTCCATCGCCCCGTCGCGGGGAGGATCGATCAGCCACTTATCGTATTTACCCATACTGAGGAGCAATTCCTCGGTCATTTCAAACAGATTCATCGCCTGAAACTTCGTGTTCGCCGACAAACCGTTAAAGCCCGCATTCTGCGCCGCACGTTTGACCAGCGCATCGCTCCCTTCTATTCCCAGCACTTCGGCACCGCTGCGTGCGATCGGCAGGGTAAAATTTCCCAGACCGCAAAAAAAGTCCGCAATTCGCTCGCCCGCTTTCGGCTCCAGTCGACGGATCGCGCGACTAATCATCACCCGATTGAGTTCGCTGTTGACCTGAGTAAATTCACCCGGTGCGAACGGCATGGTGATAGCGAATTCCGGCAGACTATAGGACAGCGCCGGCGCATCCAGCGGATAAAAAGGCACCACGGTTTCAGGCCCCTTGGTTTGCAGCCAGAATTGCACCTTGTGCAAATCGGCAAAAACACGCAACGCCGCTTCATCACCGACAGACAGCGGTGCCATGATACGCAACACCAACACATCGACATGCTCACCCACCGCCACTTCGACCTGCGGCAATTGCTCTCGAATGGTCAATCCTTCAAACAAATCAGCTAACGGCTTAATCAAGCCGGCGATTTTGGGCGCCAAAATCTCGCAGCTTTGCATATCGGCCACGTAACTGCTGCGCCGCTCGTGAAATCCAACTAACATTTTTTGCTTTTTAATCACATACTTTGCAGAAATTCGAGCGCGCTCGCGATATCCCCAACTCTGACCATAAATCGCCGGCATGATGTTTTCTGGCGTGACCTTACCGATCCGCGCCAGAGAGTCTTCCAATATGCGCTGCTTCACCGCGACCTGAACCCGTGCATCCAGATGCTGCATCGAGCAACCGCCGCATACGCCGTAATGCGCACACTTAGGCTCGACACGAATGGACGCGGCGCGATGCAAAGTCGTCATCTGCGCCAGCTCAAAGGCCGGCTTCTTGCGATAGGAGGCGTAACTCACCTCCTCACCAGTCAACGCGCCCTCGATAAAAATTACCTTGCCGTCTGCATGCGCGATACCGCGACCTTCTTGATCCAGCGATTCTATGGTTACTCTTGTCGTCATTTCGATTCCATTTTATGATAGACGCATTCAGCGCGCCTTTAAATAATTTTCTATATAAACAAATAGTTGTTCTACAGGCGTAAACAGCATTAGCCACCCCAGCAGCACACCAACACTATCTGCCAGCATATCCATTACATCGAACGTACGGTATCCGGTCCACCCTTGTACAAACTCCAATCCGACACCCAAACCCACCAGCGCCGTAATCACGAATAGTCGCGAACTCATTGACCGGTATATATGACAAAACCAGAAGGAGAGTGTGGCATAAGCGAGTGCATGTTCAAATTTATCTGCATTATCAAAGCTCACCGGTTCCGGCGGATGCGGAGTCAGTGAAAGATACACGACCAGAAGCACCAACCCCCAGGCAATCGTTAGCCAGACGTGCTTGAGCATCACGGCCATCCGGCCAGATAGCCCTGCCAGTGCGGCAGATTGAGCCCGGTCAACATCCCCCTCACCAACTCGCATTCTTTTTGGAAAGCTGCACGACTCAACACCCCGCGCATCATCTGAAACCGCGCATAGACCAGATAGGTATTCACCACATCGGTTTCGCAGTAATTGCGTATCTCCGTCAACCGCCCCTGCTGATAAGCTTCCCACACCTGCGATCCATCCATTCCCGATTTGCCGGGCAAGCCCATCAATTTGGCCAGATCATCTAGCGGCGCGTTGGCGCGTCCGGTGTACAGCGCCAGTAAATCCATCAAATCGAGATGGCGCATGTGGTAACGACTGATGTAGTTATTCCACTTGAATTCTCTGTCATCCTCGCCCATATCCCAGTAGCGTGCGCACTGAACACCATGGATCAGGCCGCGATAATGCAGCACCGGCAGATCGAACCCACCACCATTCCACGACACCAGTTGCGGCGTGTATTGGTCGATGACGTCAAAGAAACATTGAATCAGCCCCCCCTCATCCTCATCCAACTCACCCAGCGACCAAACTTTAAAGTTATCTCCCTCTCTTAACACACAGGAAATCGCCACCACACGCTGCAAATGATGCTGGATAAAATCGCTGCCCGTCAACTGACGGCGCTGCTGAAAAGCCATCTCAGCCACCTCCCAGTCGCTCACGCTCTCATCCATTCCGTGTAAAAGTCGTAAGCCTTTGATATCAGGCACAGTTTCGATGTCAAAAACCAAGGTTGGCGTCACAAATTATCCTTAAAAATCAAAGCACTATACATTCAATTCCAACCCGTCTGGCAACCTTATTTCTGTATCCAGCCGTGATCACTCATCACCCACCAGCCGCGATGAGCGTACATCAACCAGCGTTTAGCAAAAACCGCATGCACCTCCACACGCCATTCAGGGTGTGCGTTGGCGTTGCTGATTTCCGCATACAATTTGTCTCTATCCTGATTCTCCGCATCAACCAGCGCACTGAGCGGACGGCGGTAATTCAAGGGCACGGATGCTTCATCACGCAGTGCAATCGTTCCATCAAGGTTCAGACCTAC
>CAISHO010000044.1 GCA_903885165.1 uncultured Nitrosomonadales bacterium
AGTGAACCATACGGTGTAACCGGAAAGAAAGCCCGGCCAGCATCTTGCGACTGAATGCCGGATCGCTGTCGATACTGTCAAAAATGGCACTCTTGTGGATGTGTAGCACTAGGCAGTCGGTCAGCGCATGGGCATAGATCGGATAAGGCTTATCCATAAACATCAGCGCCTCGCCGAAACTCTGACCGGGGCCGAACAGTTCAAGCACCTTCTCGATGCCTTGCGGCGAAGACATGGCCAGTTTGATTTGGCCGTGTACCACGACGTAAAAACCGCTGGAAGGATCTCCGCGCCTGAACAATACATCGCTGCGTGCGAGCTGCAGTGCACGTGTATCTTGGGCAATCATTTCGATTTCTTCCGGCGTCATTTCGCAAAAAAGCGGGATGTTGGCCAGAATGGCAGGTATTTTTACTGGAACCGACATGTTATTATCCTCATTTTTGGTAGGGAATTATAAAGCTATGCGTCAAGCGCGGGGAAGTTTTATGAGCATTTGCTGCGTAACGCGAACAGACTGATTGCCGGAAAAATAAACGCCAGGATTGCGGCCAGCGCAAGATAGCCAGCCCAACTAAATCCTGCTGCGGCAAGCGAGCCTGCCAGCAGAAACAGCAGGGCGCGCACTCCCGAGGCAAAGGTTAAACGGTGACGTGCCCGTGCATGCCATTCGGTCTGACGGCCGGGTTTTAGCCACAAAGGGAGGAGTTGCCCTGCCGCACCGCTCACCAGTGGAAAAAGAAATGCAAAAACAGATAGATGCGCAACGCTGGTGGAATTGATCCGGCCCGCGCCGTGTGCGCCCCCTGAGATCAGCGCCATCACAAATCCGATTAGGGCGACCGCCAGCAACGGTGCCGCGCCGTGCAGGCAAAAAATATCGCTGCGGAATTTCGTTATCCAGACGCGCAGTAAATGAGCTAATGGTATTAGCCATAAAACGAGTCCCGGCCAGCATAGCAGCGGTAACCAGGCCGCACCTGCTGCGATCAGCAATGCGCCGGTCAGTGCGTATGGCAAGTGACTGCGCAATCTGAGGGTGACCCCGCTGTCCGGACGCCCTGCTGCGGTCGGCAGCAGTACTTGCAGGGTGCCGATTGCCGTTAAGCCGACAAAGCCGAACAGATTCAGGTGCAGGTGCAGACGTTTTAAGGACTGATACTGCTCCGGCCATACCGACATGGCCAGCACGGCTAGCAGGCTGATAGCTAAACAGAGCAGTGCGGAAAGGTACCAGCGCACCCCGGGGTGTGCACCTCCTAACGCCGCACGGCTACGCTGAATTTGCCAGATACCCAGCCCGAGGCAGGAGGTGAGTGCGAGCAGGGCTGCGATGCTGCGCAAAATTTCCGGCAAACCGAATACGAAAAAAGCCGCGATGAATGCGCCGCCCATCCATGCCAGCGCGGGTACGCTCATCATCCGGGGTTCTGCTGCACGCGTGCGGGTTAGCACCGGGACAAAATGCAACATCGCCCCCGTGATCAGTGGCATCACACCGAGTGCGAATACCAGATGAACATGGGCGGCAGGGTACAGATCGCCCGATAGCCACCAAGTCCCCGCCATGCTCAGCATGGCTGAAATTACCAGAAAAACCAGAAACATACAGAACTCTCCCCCGGTGCAATCATAGCCTAGCCAACAGGCAGCGATGACGATATTTCTTGCATGTGGAATGTCTTGACTTGCGTCAAGGATGATCTCGTCCTGCCTGACCAATAATGAATCCGCAGTAATTGAGGAACCGGTTGAGCGTTTTTTCTCACCTTAAAACGGGAATTCGGGTGATCGGGTTTGGAGCCAATAACAATTCAGGGTGGAGGTAAGTTATGAATGAAACATTTACCAAGGCAATGGCGCGAAACATATTTTACGGGGGAGCCGTGTTTTTCTTCCTGTTGTTTCTCGCCCTGACCTTTGACACGGTGCAGTCGCTGCCGAAACGGGATCACCGCGAGAATATCACCGACTCGGTGGTACGCGGCAAGCATATCTGGGAGACGCGCGACTGTATCGGTTGCCACACGCTGCTGGGTGAAGGCGCATATTTCGCGCCTGAACTTGGCAATGTATACAAGCGTCGGGGGCCGGAATTTATTAAGGCGTGGATACAGGGACAACCTACCGGTGCGCCGGGCCGTCGTCAAATGCCGCAGTTCAACCTGAATGATCAGCAGCTCGATGATGTGGTGAACTTCTTGAAATGGACCTCGGAAATCAACACCAATAAATGGCCGCCGAACATTGAAGGCTGATCCGCACACCCTGTCATTTAACGGTTTAGGAGGTATACAAGATGCAATATAAATCCCAAGCGGTGGCGAAGCCTTACTTCATTGCCGCCATTGGCCTGTTTCTCGGACAGATCCTGTTCGGACTGATCATGGGCTATCAATATGTGGTGGGCGACTTTCTGTTTCCTGCCATCCCTTTCAATGTGGCCCGCATGGTTCACACTAACTTGCTGATTGTTTGGATTTTATTCGGTTTCATGGGGTCGGCGTACTATCTGATTCCCGAGGAGGCGGAGACCGAGTTGTTCAGCCCCAAGCTGGCGTGGCTGATGTTCTGGGTGTTTCTGGTAGCCGGTGCCTTGACCATCGTTGGCTATCTGACCGTGCCTTATGCCACACTGGCCAGCATGACGGGTAATGACATCCTGGCGACCATGGGTCGGGAATTCCTCGAACAACCGCTGCCGACCAAAGTTGGTATCGTGATCGTGGCGCTGGTGTTTCTGTTCAATATCAGCATGACTGTCCTGAAAGGGCGCAAGACCTCGATCAGTCTGGTGCTGCTGTTAGGTTTGTGGGGTCTGGCGATCTTCTTCCTGTTCTCTTTCTACAACCCTTCCAATCTGGTGCTGGATAAATACTTCTGGTGGTGGACTGTGCATCTGTGGGTGGAAGGTGTTTGGGAACTGATTTTGGGCGCGATGCTGGCTTTCGTATTGATCAAAATTACTGGCGTGGATCGTGAAGTCATTGAAAAATGGTTGTACATCATCATCGCCATGACGCTGATCACCGGCATCATTGGCACCGGTCATCACTACTTCTGGATAGGTACGCCGGAATACTGGCAGTGGTTCGGTTCCGTGTTCTCTGCCCTTGAGCCTATACCGTTCTTCATGATGACTGTGTTTGCCTTTAATATGGTGAATCGTCGCCGTCGTGAGCATCCCAATAAAGTTGCAACCTTGTGGGCATTGGGTACGGGCGTGATGTCGTTTCTGGGCGCGGGCGTCTGGGGCTTTTTGCACACCTTAGCACCGGTGAACTTCTATACCCACGGTACGCAAATCACGGCGGCTCACGGTCATATGGCGTTCTACGGCGCTTATGTGATGGTGAACTTGACCATGATCTCCTACGCCATGCCGATGTTGCGCGGACGCAGTGCCAACTCCAGAGCCTCGCAACTCATGGAAATGTGGGCATTCTGGTTGATGACTATCTCCATCGTGTGTATCACCTTGTTCCTCACCGCTGCGGGCATCCTGCAAATCTGGTTGCAACGCATGGGCACTTCACCGATGAGTTTCATGGATGCGCAGGACCAGATCAGGATTTTCTACTGGGCGCGCGAGTTTGCCGGTTTAGTCTTCTTAGTGGGACTGGTGCTCTACATCTGGAGCTTCTTCTTCAAGAACAGCGAGGCACAGGCCGCCGGTTAATCGTCATAAAAATGACTTCGGTCAGATGTAGTTCCGAAGGGGCGTTCGCGCCCCTTTGTTTTATTGATGGTGGTTAATTTTAACTATATGAATATTCTGATAAATAATTCTAGATGTACGCGTCAGATATACGCAACACCGCCCGGCGATCTGGCGATCTGGTTCTTTATCTTTGCCGAACTGCTGGCTTTTGGTATCTTTTTCGTAGCCTATGCCTTTGCCCGTGCGCACAACGTCGCGTTGTTCGACGAGTCGCAACAACATCTCAATCGCACTTCAGGTGCGATCAATACGCTGGTGTTGATTACCGGCAGCTATTTTATGGTGCGCGCCGTGGAGTCCATCAAACAGGGCTATGCAAATCAGTGTGCGCGCTGGATCGGCGCCGCCATCGGTTTTGGTGCGCTATTTCTGCTGATCAAGTCCTTCGAGTTTTACAGTAAATTTTCCGATGGCATCACGCTCAGCACCAACACCTTTTATATGTTTTACCTGTCGCTGACGATCTTTCATTTCATGCATGTCATCCTGGGGATGGTGATACTGGTGGCGGTGATGATCAAAGCTAAGCAGGGTGGTTATAGCGCTGAAAATCATACCGGTGTGGAAACCGGCGCTGCTTACTGGCACATGGTCGATCTGCTGTGGATCATTCTTTTCCCCCTGATTTATGTGATTCATTAGGAAACAATGAACAAACTTATACGACCCTCTACCCTGATCTGGCTGGTTCTGATGTTGTTGACCGTGGCCACCTATGCTATCGGCGAAGCAGGGGTGGGCGGCACCGCCATGATGTTGACGGTGCTTGGCATCGCTGTGCTCAAGGTGCAGATGGTCGCCAACTACTTCATGGAACTGCGTCACACTCGTTGGCTGTGGCGCGGCATCGTGCTGGGCTGGCTGGTGAGCGTAACTGGGTTAATTGCGATCGCTTACTTGACCACAATCAAGTAAATATTTTATTGCTTCAATTAGACTGGGCTAAATCATGAGAACGGGTATGAAAATGAGTGAGCTGCCTTTTTACAAGCCGCACGGCAATGAAATTGAACTGTTCGAGCATGCCTATCGCAACCGACTGCCTTTGCTGATCAAGGGTCCGACCGGTTGCGGCAAGACGCGCTTTATCTCGCATATGGCGGCGAAATTGAAGCTGCCGCTGTATACGGTCGCCTGTCACGACGATCTCACCGCTGCGGATCTGGTGGGCCGGCATCTGATCGGTGACGGGGTGACTTACTGGAATGACGGGCCGCTCACCCGTGCGGTTCGTGAGGGTGGTATCTGTTATCTGGATGAAGTGGTGGAGGCGCGTAAAGATACCACGGTGGTCTTACACCCGTTGTCAGACGACAGGCGCATTCTGCCGATTGAGCGTACCGGCGAGATCCTCGACGCGCCGCCCGAATTTATGCTGGTGGTGTCCTACAATCCCGGCTACCAGAATTTCCTCAAGGGGATGAAACCCAGTACGCGCCAGCGCTTCGTCAGTTTGCGCTTTAATTTTCCGGGAGCGGAACTGGAACAGCAGATCGTGATCGGCGAGACCGGTGCCGATGCCATGCTGGCAAAATGTCTGGTTAATCTGGCAGGTAGTCTGCGCGCACTCAAGGAGCACGATCTGGAAGAAGCGGCCAGCACACGGTTGTTAGTCTATACCGCGACCCTGATCGGTAGCGGCTTTGACCCGGTGGAAGCCTGCCGCGCAGCCTTGGTAGAACCACTCACCGACGATGAGGAAACGGCTGAGGCGCTGATGGAGATCGTTTATGCCACCTTCGGTAAATGATTGTTGCAGGTTTGAAGGAATATGAATAAGGTCCAGCGCATCCGTCTGCTGACCCAGTTTGGATTTTTCACGCTGTTCCTGCTGGCGCCGGTGTTCGATTTGTTTCGACTGGATCTTAATCTCAAGCATTTCTTCTTTCTGGGGATGCACTGGACGCTGGGGTTGGACGATTTCGTGGCAGGAAAAATAAGTGCGGGTCAGGCAGCGGTCAATATCACGCTGCGCGGTGGTTTGCCGATTTTAGGCACTATCGCGGCAGGCTTGGCGATTTCCTGGAAATACGGCAGGCTCTATTGCGGCTGGCTGTGCCCGCACTTTTCGGTTGTCGAAACCATCAATCAGTTGATGCGTCGCGCGATTGGTCGCCCCAGTCTGTGGGATAAACACGCACTGCCCGATAAGAATCCGGATGGTTCGGTCACGCGCGCCAATCCGCTCTACTGGCTGGTCTTGCTGCCGCTGGTGATCGCGATCTCGTTCCTGTGGGCCATCGCCTTGCTGACTTATCTGTTGCCGCCTGCGGAAATTTACGGCAATCTGTGGCATGGCACTCTGACGCGCAATCAGGGCGTCTTCCTGATGGCAGGCACGCTCGCCTTTTTCGTCGAATTTATTTTCGCCCGTCATTTGTTTTGCCGCTATGCCTGTGCGGTCGGTCTGTTCCAGAGTCTGGCTTGGATGAGCAATCCTAAAGCGCTGGTGATCGGGTTCGATCGCAGCCGCGCTGAAGAATGTGCCTCGTGCAATGCCGCCTGCAACAATGTCTGCCCGATGCGTCTGAGGCCACGCAGCATCAAGCGAGCTATGTTTACCTGCACACAGTGCGTGCAGTGTATCGCTGCGTGCAACCAGGTTCAGGCCGATAATCCGCGCGGTTCGCTGCTTCATTGGGTCGCGGATGACTGCGCGCTGGATAAGTCTGCACGGGATTTCGGCCATCATGTCGATATTCCTATCCATTGCTACCAACGGGTTGAAAAAAACTAAATGGAAGAGCAAGTCGGTGCCCTGTGGCATAAACTCATCACCCGTGCGGCAGATCAGCGCTATCCGGCACAGGCGGTGACGCTGGAACAAATCAAAAAGACGGCGGGTATTTTGTTTCGCGCCTGGGGTGGCGACAGTGGACTTGCGGTGAAATCCGCGACTGCGACGGCTCATGGTGCGAAGCGCAGTCTGTTGCAGCGCATCGCGGGGAGTAATCTCAAAACCGAATTAACCTGGCTGGACGGTGAAACGCTGAATCTGCCCTCCCTGATCGATATATTTCCAGAGCGCAGTCTGAACCGAGATCTGTATTTGTGGCTGATTGCGCTGGCGGCTGCTGAATCTGATTCAAGCTTTTCCTGGATCGTGCGCAACCAGGCGGCGACCTTGGCGGTGCTGGCAAAATTTCCGGGGCTGGCGCCGCGTTACCGCCGACTCGTGGAGGCGGTGCTGATCACGCGTTTTCAACCTAGTGAGCCGGGTGCAAGGGAACAGGAAGCCGCCATACGCGCCGCGTTGCTTAATCCCGGCAGTGTGGCACGGTTGCCGCCTGCCAGATGCGCGCCCCAACCGGTTTGTTTGTGGTTACACCCCGATCCGCCTGTCACGCTGCCTGCAGCCGGTGGCGGCAAAGAGCCGGAAAACCATGAAGGCGGCGACAGTAAAAAAAGCGACAATGAACGGCGCTATCAGGCAGAGCGTGTCCAAATGCCTGAGGAGAAAAATGCTTTCATGATGTATTTTCGGGCGGAGAGCATTTTTAGTTGGGCCGAATACATCAAGGTGAATCGCGCGACGGAAGAGGACGAGCCGCCTGATGCACGTCCGGCGGAAGATCTGGATAAATTGTCGGTGGCGCAGGACGGAAAAACCAGCGCCTCGCGCTTGCGTTTCGATCTCGATTTGCCTTCAGAAGCCGCTGACGATCTACCGTTGGGTGACGGTATTTTGCTGCCCGAGTGGCACTATAAAAAACAATGTATGCAGCCAGCCCATTGTCGCTTGCAACCGATGGTGGCGCGCAATGCAGTACCGCTGGCTTTGCCTTCCCACTTGTCGGCCACGGCACGTCGCTTGCGCAGTCAGTTCGAAGCACTGATGCCCGCGAAGGTGTGGCTGAAGGGACAATTCGACGGCAGCGAACTGGATCTGGATGCGTGTGTGCAGTTTACCGCCGATCGGATTGGCGGGCTGGAAGCCAGAGAGACGGGGCTGTATAAAGCGCACCACTACCGGGATCGCGATCTGGCGTGTCTGTTGTTGGCCGATCTTTCGTTGTCTACCGATGCTTACGTTAACGACCACGCTCGTGTCATCGATGTCATTCGCGATACGCTGTTTTTATTTTCGGAAGCGTTATCGGCAACCGGAGATCGCTTCGCGCTATACGGTTTTTCTTCGCTCAAGCGTGAAAATATTCGCTTCCATGTGCTTAAAGAGTTCGAGCGTAAGTATAACGACGAGGTGCGCGGGCGGATTGCCGCGATCAAGCCGGGATTTTACACGCGCATGGGGGCGGCCATACGACATGCCAGTCAGTTGCTCGTTAAGCAAACGGCGACGCAACGGCTGTTGCTGATCCTCACCGACGGAAAACCCAACGATCTGGATCAGTACGAAGGGCGTTATGGCGTGGAAGATACGCGGGCAGCGATACACGAGGCGCGCCTCATGGGGTTGCGCCCGTTCTGCGTCACCATAGACGAAAAAGGCGGCAGCTATTTGCCCCATTTGTTCGGCGTCAACGGCTATATTGTGATCCGCAAACCGTCCGAACTGCCACGTGAATTACCGTTGCTGTATGCACAACTGACGCAGTAATTAATTAACCCCTGCCTGATGTGCCTGTTCGTCCGCGTAATAACTGGAACGAACCATCGGGCCACAGGCGGCATGATCGAAGCCCATCGCTTTCGCTTCGCGTTCAAACATGGCGAAACTCTCCAATGGGGCATAGCGCAGCACCGGTAAATGCCCGTTGGACGGTTGCAAATACTGGCCGACGGTCAGCATGTTCACGCCGTGGGCGCGCAGGTCACGCATGACTTCCAGCACTTCCTCGTCCGTTTCGCCCAGACCCAGCATCACGCCAGATTTGGTTGGGATGTCGGGGAATCGTGTCTTGAAATCTTGCAGCAGTTTAAGTGAATGCGCATAATCGGCACCCGGGCGCGCGAGTTTATACAGGCGCGGCACGGTTTCCAGATTGTGGTTGAGCACGTCCGGCAGGCTGATTGCCAGCGCATCCAGCGCTTCATCTAAACGCCCCCGGAAATCTGGTACCAGAATCTCCAATCGGGTCGCGGGAGAGCTGGCGCGTATCGCGGCCAGACAATCTGAAAAATGTGTTGCACCTCCATCGCGCAGATCGTCGCGATCGACGCTGGTGATGACCACGTATTTGAGTTTCAGTAGACCGATTGAGCGGGCTAGGTTGGCGGGTTCTTCGACATCTGGCGGCAGCGGCTTGCCGTGCGCCACGTCGCAGAACGGGCAGCGCCGGGTGCACACATCGCCCAGTATCATGAAGGTGGCCGTGCCTTTGCTGAAACATTCGCCGATGTTTGGGCAGGAGGCTTCCTCGCAGACCGTCACTAGGCTATGTTCGCGTAACAGTTTTTTGACATCGTTATAACCGGTGCCGCTGGCCGTCTTGACGCGTATCCATTCCGGTTTGCGCAGCCGTTCCTGCAAGGGTACGATTTTGATCGGATTGCGCGCTGTTTTGGCCGCGCCGGTTTGCTTGTTGGTTATTTCACTCATGTGTTTTTAG
>CAISHO010000045.1 GCA_903885165.1 uncultured Nitrosomonadales bacterium
ATTTAATCGTTGAAGAAATACTCATAATTTTCAATATGTTACATAATATATTCATTCCCCACTTTGCAAAAGGGGGGCTAGGAGGGATTTAGGCGTAGAGATGTTCTTCCAGCTCATGTAGGGCTGCCATATAGGCGGGTTTGCCGCCAAAGGCTGACACCAGTTCACTGGCAGTACCCATATTTTTGAACGGGTCGAGCGTGAGTATTTTGATGTCTTCGATATTTTGTATGCCAGTATCGGCATATTTTTCCAGCAAAGTTTCCAGAACTTTACGAGCCTGGTCGCCGTATTTTGTAAAGTAATTACGCTTCTTGACCTGATCGGCACGCTCACGACGGGTCAGCGGCGGTTGATCGAAAGCGACATGGCAGATCAAATCGAACGCGTCGAAATTTTTGCCGACCTCATCCGCCAGCGGCTCCAGCAACAAACCGTGCTCTTCCAACTCGTTCAGAATGGCGGCTTTACGATCCGCTTTGCTCCAACGCAACAGGAACTGATCCAGCGAGGAATAATCGCGGCGCACGGTGGTGCGGGTGTAGTCCTTGAGCGATTCGGTAATCAGTTTACCTTCAGGCCCGTAATACTGGACGCGTTCAGATACCACATACACCGTAACATCACCGAGCACGTATTTGACACGCCCAGTACCGGGTTCATCGTCACCGTCTCCTAATCCCCCCTCACTCCCTAATCCCCCTTCACTTCCCCCTTTTTCAAAGGGGGAAAGTGGTGCAGGCAGTTCATCAGGAGGTACGGGCGGCTCATCGGATTTCGGTTCATAAATCACAATCGGCGGACCATCGAACGCCTCGTCGGCGAACAGCTCCGTCGCCTTTTTGAAATCCATGATGGTGAACCAGTATTTGTCGTAGTCCTCGTTGATGCGCGTGCCGCGACCGATCATCTGTTTGAACTCGGTCATCGACTTGATGTGCTGATCCAGCACCACCAGCTTGCAGGTTTGCGCATCGACACCGGTCGTCATCAGCTTTGAGGTGGTCGCAATCACCGGATAGCGTTCTTCCGGATTGATGAAGTTATCTAGCTCGGCCTTGCCTTCGATCTCGTCGCCGGTAATGCGCATCACGTATTTGCGGCTTTCCTTCACCCGTTCAGGATTGAGATTAACCAACGCCTGGCGCATACGCTCGGCGTGATCGATGTCATCACAAAACACGATGGTCTTGGCATAGGGGTCGGTCGCCGCCAGATACTCGGTGATTTTACGGGCGACCAGTTCAGTGCGTTTTTCCAGCACCAGCGTGCGATCCATGTCGATCTGGTTATAAATCCGGTCTTCAATCAGCAGGCCGTTCTTGTCGGCCTGACCTTTGCTCGGACGCCAGCCTTGCAGATCCTTGTCGATGTCGATACGCACCACTTTATAAGGAGCCAGAAAACCGTCTTCGATACCCTGCTTCAGCGTATAGCTGTAAACCGGTTCGCCGAAGTAATTAATACTGGAAACATCCTTAGTTTCTTTGGGCGTGGCGGTCAGACCGATATGAGTTGCGGATGAAAAATAGTCGAGAATCACGCGCCAGGCAGAATCTTCCGATGCGCTGCCGCGATGGCATTCGTCGATCACGATCAGGTCGAAGAAATCCGGCGAAAACTGCTTATAGATATTCTGATCTTCCTCGCTGCCGGTGACCGCCTGATAAAGGGACAGGTAAATCTCGTAGCTCTTGTCGATCTGGCGTTTACTGATCTTGGTCATCGCCGCGCCAAACGGCTTGAAATCGTTGTTCTTGGTCTGATCGACCAGAATGTTACGGTCGGCCAGAAACAGGATGCGTTTCTTGGTGCCGGATTTCCACAGTCGCCAGATGATCTGAAACGCGGTATAGGTCTTGCCGGTGCCGGTCGCCATGACCAGCAGGATGCGTTGCTGCTCACGAGCCACGGCTTCGATCGTGTTGTTAATGGCATTCGCCTGGTAATAGCGCGGCGCACGACCTGAACCATCATCGTAATACGGCATTTCTACGGTCTTGAGCGCCTGCTCAGTCGCGATCCCCTTCCAGTGACAATAGCGTTGCCACAGCTCTGCGGGAGATGGGAATTCGTCTAACCGCAATTCGCGCTCGGTTTGATCCGCCAGTCCGGTGCGGTCGTGAAACAAAAAGCCATTGCCGTTGGAGCTGAACACGAACGGCACCGCCAGCGTCTCAGCGTAATTGAGTGCCTGCTGCATGCCGGAGCCGACACCGTGACTGTTGTCTTTCGCCTCGATGACAGCCAGCGGGATGTTGGATTTGTAGTACAGGATATAGTCGGCGCGCTTTAACTCGCCACGGGTGTGCAACTTGCCGCGCACGATGATGCGTCCCTTGGTAAAACTGACTTCTTCACGTATCTGGGTAAACAAATCCCATCCCGCACGAATAACGGCGGGCGTGATGAACTTGGTACAGATGTCGCGTTCGGAGAGTTTTTTATTGTCAGTCATAGGGAGAAAATATTCAGGTCAAGCGACCATGCCCGATGCTACCAGTTTTTGTCGGCGACCCGTCATATTAATGATTCACCGATCTAGGTAACCACTAATTTATTCAGCTTTTCCTTGATCAGATCATTTTAAACATCCGCACCTCACCAGCCTGCCTTTAAAGATACAATGTTCGCATCTGCTCGGATCGGTCAATTGTGCCCATCGCGAGTGACATTCGCAATATTGCCCGATCAATTGATTGAGCTCATAGCAGCGATTCATTATTGAATACACGCTCACGTGAGGTTAAGTTGCATCACCTAAAACCACTATGAATGCATTGAGTTATTGGCTATTTCGAAGCGGGAATCAATTGCTCACGACAATTGATCAGAACGGTAACAATATATTTCCGTACGGATGCGCTTCAGATTTTGGGAGTCCTAAGGATTCGTTGCTTGTCGGTACATGGCAGGGGCTTGCTTGCTATGCAGCTGAAATCGACAAAATCCCCGATGGTATTTCCGGTGAGTTGATGCCCGTTCGCAGCTTGTTCAATTTGCTTGGTGCGGAAGCTGTCTCTTTAGTCGGACGCGCCATGCAACTTTTAGACTGGCAAAAAAATCACCGCTACTGCGGCAGGTGCGGTGCACCAACCACAGTTAAAACGGGCGCATTTGCAATGTCGTGCGCGGGATGCGACCTTGTTGTCTACCCCAGGATATCGCCCGCCATCATGGTACTTATTAGTCGTGGCGATGAGCTATTGTTAGCGCGTAGCCATCGCTTCAAGCCCGGCGTATTCAGCGCATTGGCTGGATTTGTCGAGGCAGGTGAAACATTGGAACAATGTGCTGTACGTGAAGTTCGCGAAGAAGTGGGGATTGAAATCACGAATCTTCGCTATTTTGGAAGCCAGCCGTGGCCCTTTCCAGACTCTTTGATGGTGGCATTTTTCGCTGATTACGCAGGTGGAACGATCCAACCTGATCCCTTAGAAATCGAAGCTGCCGGATGGTTTTTACGCGACGCATTGCCAATATTGCCCGAACCGGTAAGTATCGCCCGTCAACTGATTGATGCAGCCACGCTATAAAAAATAAAGAGCCGTATTGTCCACAGAGCTCCCTTTCGATTAAAGAGGAATATTCCAAAAAAGGAACTAGCCAAAATCTCGTGTGCATACCATCGTCTCGTAGTGAGCGCGCACGTGAAATTATTTTTTATCAGTTGCGCGTTATTACACGCCAAAAATACCTTCGCCGTAGTTTTCGCTGAGGTCACTTTTCCGCATACGGTCATTCGTGAAGTACAAGAATCCAAACCAAACAGCACGCTACGCCATGATTTAATTAATGGCTGTGCCGGTGGTGGGAGTCAGGAAAGTGCGTATGTGTATGTGTCAGCGGATTATGCCGGTGCGGATGCCGATGCCTGATGCCAACTGAGACCGGAACATCATGATGATGCAGGTGATGTTCGTCATGAATATGCTCATGATCGTGCTCCATCGCTATATGGATGTGCGCATGTTGATGACGCTCCGTCAGATGCAGCCAGGTACCCAGCGCCATCAGCACACCAGCCCACATTAATTGATATGTCACTGCTTCGCCCATCAGCAAAGCCAGTATCGCACCGAAAAACGGTGCAACCGAGAAATAAGCCCCGGTACGTGCAGTGCCCAAGTGACGTAAGCCGATGACGAATAATGCCAAGCTGACGCCATAAGAGAGAAATCCTACTAACATCGCAGCCGTTAACATCGCCAGTGGTGGCATAGCGGCGTTTAACGAGAAGGCAATAATTAAATTGACCGTGCCTGAAACTAATCCTTTGACTGAGGCAATCCAGGTGGCATCTGTCAGCGATATTTTTCGGGTCAGATTATTATCGATACCCCACGCGAAGCAAGCACCAAGAATCGCTAACATAGGCCAAGTTTCGACGAACTTTGCATCATTCGGCCAACTCAGAACGACGGCACCTGTCAGGATAGCCGCCATGCCCAGTGCGATTCGAAGATCAAAATTCTCCTTAAAGACAAACCACGCTAGCAGTGCCGTGAATACGCCCTCGGCATTTAATAGCAGCGAGGCACCTGATGCGGGCATGCCAGTCAAACCTATCATCAGCAACACTGGGGCAACGATTCCACCTGCCAAAATAGCCCCCGCAAACCAAGTGACTTCATTGCGTGGAAGTCGAACAAATGACGAGTGACTCAGAATGCGATACAGCGTCAATCCAAGCCCTGAACCCAGATAAAACAAGCCCGCCAAGAACCACGGGCTAACGACGTCGAGTAGCCATTTAGCTAAGGGTGTACCAGCACCAAACAATAGCGCTGCCATGAGTACAGCAGACACCCCCGGTTGACGTAAGCCATCGATCCATTTCATATATTCAATCTTGAGTCGGCATAAGTATCTGCGAAAAAGTCAAAAAATTCATTCAAGTTGCTGCTTTTGAAAATCCTTGAGGCAGCATCGACCAGATGGATTACTGGTTTCGCAAGAACACTGCCCGGCTTTAGTTTGCGCCATCACATAATTCTTAATCGATGGGTGGCGTTCATAATCAGCCTTGCTGACACCGAAACAATAACAAAGCTGAGCATGACTAAAGTGCTCTTTGAGACCTACCGTTGTGCGGAGTTGTGATTTTAAAATAGTTGAACCATCATCCCCGAAGTAGACAACATCACACTGAGGGTCATCGCAGAAAAAATAACGTAACGCTGTCGGCTCCCACGTCCAGGCTTCTTTAATATGATGAGCAATGGTACGTGCGGAAACTTCCGAACATTCGATGCCATTGACCGGGCAAGGAGATTTTTTAGGATGTTTGCCATGCTGACTATCTGATGAAGAACAACAATCACCCATAAGCACCTCAGAGAAAATATTTGGCAGAATCACTTAGTCGCGCGATGATCCGTCCAAATGATTTGAGTGGTGAGGACACCCAAAATCGAACGCACCTGAAGTTAGCACAGCTACACTTTTCTTACGGCCCGATATAAATATATCAAATTGTTAAATACCTTCAGAAATATAAGGAAAGCACAGGTCCACCAGCTTATTCGTCAGTTCCGAAGAGATTATCGGTTTACCGATAAAACCGGTCATGCCTGCCTGATCACAGGCTGACTTTTCATCCAGCGTGACGCCCGCACTCATCGCGATGATAGGCAAGTTCATAAACCTCGCATCCTGACGAATCAAGCGCGTCGCCTCCAGCCCATCCATGATCGGCATTTGTATATCCATCAGCACGAGGTCATAAGCCGTTTCATTGATACGCTTTATTGCCTCTTCGCCATTGTTCGCGATATCGACCAGCAAACCGATACGGGTAAGCATTTTGCTCGCCACCAGCTGATTGATCCGATTATCCTCAGTCAGCAGTACCCGCTTGCCGCGTAAAATCTGGGCCAACGCCCTAAACTCGGACGGTGCCCGGTCCGCTTCACGGCGTTGAATACTTGCCGGTTCGACTTCAGGCAAAGTGACACTAAAAAAGAAGGCACTACCGATACCGGGTTGACTCTCAACGCGGATATCGCCGCCCATCAATTTAGCCAGATTAAGACTGATGCTCAACCCCAACCCTGTCCCGCCGAAGCGACGACTGATTGTGCTATCTGCCTGCGAAAAAGGCTGAAACAAGCCTTCGATTTGCGCCTCGGACATACCGATACCGCTATCCCGAATGATAAAACTCAGCTGAATATCGGCAGATGCCGTTTTAACAGACTTTATTTCGAGCGTGACACTGCCATGTTTGGTAAATTTAAAGGCATTACCCAACAGATTGGTCAATATTTGCCTGAGTCTTAGCGCATCTCCCTTGATCAAACGCGGGATCGGCTCTTCCCGCACGATAGAAAAACCAACGCCCTTCTCCTCTGCACACATCCCAAACATCCGATTCAGTGTATCGAGCAAATCACCCAAATCGAACACGGCACTTTCTACGCTCAATTGGCGTACTTCTATTTTTGATAAATCCAGAATGTCGTTGAGTATCCCCATCAAGGAGCGAGACGATTCATTGATCTGACGCAGATAACTTTCCCGCTCTAGCAGATCGGAACTCTCCAGCGCCAACTCGGACAGCCCGATCACGGCATTCATCGGCGTTCTGATCTCGTGTGACATATTCGCAAGAAATTCAGACTTGGAGTTTGCCAGTTGCTCGGCCACAACCTGAGCCTGCTGCATGGCCTGCCCTGCCTGCTTCAGCCGGGTGATATCCCAATTAGTGCCTACCATTCGCAACGGCTTATCATCGGTGTCAAATTTAACCGTACCAATGGAGCGAATATTGCGTATCGTGCCATCTGGCCATTGCACGCGAAACTCGGTATCGAAATCTTTTTCACCACGCAACGCCATCTGTACACTTAAATCAGCCAGCTCAATATCGTCGGCACATACGCCGGATCGCCATGCTTCATAAGCACCACCAAACTGCTCGCGTTTGATGCCATAAAGCGCAAACATCTGGTCATCCCAGGTTATTACGTTGCGTTTCACATCCCAATCCCACACCCCGACACCACCAGCACGAGTGGCAAGTTCCAGTCGCTCACGCACTTCACGCAGCGCTTCCTCTCCCGCCTTTCGCTCGGTGACATCCGAGATAAAACCGTGCCAGATCACACTACCGTCCTGCTGTTTTTCCGGTCTCGCCTGACCTGCCAGCCAGCGCAACCCCTTGGCAGGCAGATTCACACAAAATTCCAGTGACCATGGCTGCACTAGGCGAGCTGATGTCACAATAGTCGCGAGCACCGCTTTACGGTCACATAACAACCATTTGACGGGAGCTGCATCCTGAGCGATTTGATCCGCTGTCAGTTCAAGTATGTCCACAATACCGTCGCTGCAATAAGGGAAGCTGGCTCGCCCGCCGGAAAACACCTTGAACTGAAAAATCATCCCCGGCAAATGCTCAGACAGTTCGGCCACCAATCGTTGACTGGCTGCCAACTGGACATTTTTCTGCTGCATTTGGATGACATGCTCACGTGCCCGCTTATGCGACAGCCGTAGATTCAAATGAGACATGATATTGTCAGCCAACACCCTGAGAGCCATCAGTTGATCCGGGTTCAATTCACGCGGGACACGATCGATAACGCAGAGCGTACCCAGATGCTGACCACCGCAGGCCGCCAACGGTATGCCGGCATAAAAACAAATATTAGGGGTAGATGTGACTAGCGGATTATCGAAAAATCGCTCATCCAGATGCGCATCGACGACGATCAGCGGCTCTTGTTGAAGGATGGTGTGTGCGCAGAAAGCGATATCTCGCGAAATTTCCTTCTCATCGAGGCCGACGCTCGCCATGAACCACTGACGATTTTCGTCCACCAGGCTGATGGCGGCGACAGGTGCATGACAGATATAGGAAGCCAGTTGCACCATCGCATCTAACGCCGCATCCGGTTCCGTATCCAGAATGGCGTAATCTTTCAACGCAGCGAGGCGGCCTGCTTCGTTATCCGGTAGCGTGGCAATTTTCATGATTTACCACGTTGTCTGTCAAGTGCAATTGATTATGCCACAAACTTCTCGCGGCCTTACTTTTGATACTGATACACGGCCCGGTTATGCTCATTCAGATTGCTGGAGAACTTGGAACTACCATCGCCGCGCGCGACGAAATACAGCGCATCCGTCTTGGCAGGATGCAGCGCGGCATTGAGCGACGCCATCCCCGGCATGGCAATCGGAGTCGGCGGCAATCCGCCACGGGTATAGGTGTTATACGGGGTATCGCTGGTTAAATCACGGCGGCGCAGATTCCCGTCAAAACTCTCCCCTAAACCATAAATCACAGTGGGATCCGTTTGCAGCAGCATGTGTTTGCGCAAGCGGTTCACAAACACACCGGCGATCATCGGCCGATCTTTCGCCGTGCCGGTTTCCTTCTCCACGATGGACGCCAGAATCAACGCCTGATAAGGCGCTTGCAACGGCGTATCAGGACTTCGTGCCTGCCAGACATCCTGCACGCGCTGCTGCATCATCTGATAGGCGCGCTTGAGCAATGCCAGATCGCTGCTGCCCGCTGCCACCGAATAAGTTTCCGGCAAAAACAGCCCTTCCGGATGCGTCTCGAACGCCCCAATGTGCTGCAAAATTTCCGCATCGGACAGCGTTTGCGTGTCGTGCTTCAGATTCGGCGCGTCATTGAGTGCGGCACGCAGCTGCCTGAAATTCCAGCCTTCGATGATGGTCATCCGGCCGGTTGCAGAACTACCCTGCGTGATAATGTCGAGCAATTCCATTTTGGACACCGCGTGATCCAGTTGATAGACCCCCGCCTTGATCTGACTTGCGCGCCCCATTGCACGTCCAAGAACGACAAACAGCGTGGCGTTATCGAGCAAACCCTCTTTTTCGAATTGTCGCGCGATGGTGGTCAGGCTACTGCCCTGATTCACAACAAAATCGAAAGGCTGTTTAGGCGGTGATACCGGCGTGTAGACATAATAGCCAGCACCCGCAGCGGACAGCATTAGAATTAACAACAAAAACTTACCCATCAATATCCCCATTCTCGAGACCCGCGCGCAAGCTTGCGGCACCGTTAAACTTCAGCCACCGTGTGTTGTCAATGCGAGCGACCGGCCACAGACCGAACACACTGTTGGTTAAAAACACCTCATCGGCCTCAAGCAACTCATCGAATTCGACATTCCTCACCTCAACTGGCATATCGATCTGCCGCGCATAGTTCATCACGCGATCGCGCTCTACACCGGCCACGCCGCACCGCGACAGTTCAGGCGTAATCAGCCTACCCCGCGAGATGAGAAACAGATTACTGCGCACCCCTTCGATCACAAAGCCGTCTATATCCAGCAACAAGCCTTCATTCACGTCTGTGCATTCTGCCGCTGCCAGCACATTTTCCAAACGATTGAGGTGCTTGATACCGGCCAGACGCGGTTGATGTGAGAGGCGCAAGGTGCACAGACCCAGCGTCACACCGTCCGTCGTATAGCTTGCCGGATAGACAGGCAGAGGTGATACATCCCAGATATGAGTGAGTGCTGCATCGATAGTCGGCAGATAGCCGCGCATACCCTGCCCGCGCGTAACGATGATTTTTAATACCGCATCGGGATGGTCGGCCAGCAGACTTGCCAACTCAGCCGACAGACGGCCGAAATCCGGACAGGTGATGCCCAGTGTTGCGCAATCGTGTTGGAGTTTTTGGTAGTGTAGCGGCCAGTGCAATGCACGGCCTCCAGCGGAGCGCAGGGTGCGAAACACCCCGTCACCGTAGAGCAGACCGCGATCACGGATGCTGATTAAATCGCCGGATACGCCATTAATCAGCATCAGTAGTGAACGGGATCAGATTTTGGAAAATACCAGCGTACCGTTGGTGCCGCCAAAACCGAAGTTATTGTTCATCGCCACGTCTATCTTCATGTCACGCGCCGTGTTGGCCACATAGTCCAGATCGCATTCAGGATCTTGTTCAAAGATATTGATGGTCGGCGGTGAAATTTGATGATGAATCGCCAGCACCGAGAACAGCGACTCAATACCGCCCGCGCCGCCCAGCAAATGGCCGGTCATGGACTTGGTTGAATTAACCGCCATCTTGTAAGCGTGATCGCCAAATGCCAGCTTAATCGCATCGGTTTCGTTCTTATCGCCCAGCGGAGTCGAGGTGCCGTGTGCATTTACATACTGCACGGCATCCGGATTCAGTCCAGCATTTTTCAATGCATTCAACATACTGCGTTTCGGACCGTCACTATTTGGAGAAGTGATGTGGTAAGCATCACCGCTCATGCCGTAACCGGAAAGTTCGCAGTAGATCTTCGCACCGCGAGCCTTGGCGTGTTCGTATTCTTCCAGAACCAGCACGCCTGAGCCTTCACCCATGACAAAACCATCACGGTCTTTATCCCACGGACGGCAGGCCGTCGCAGGGTCATCGTTGCGCGTACTGAGCGCGCGTGCGGCCGAAAAGCCACCCACCGCCAACGGGCAGGTGGTCGCTTCGGCACCGCCTGCAATCATGACATCCGCATCACCGTATTCAATCATGCGCGCCGACTCACCGATACAGTGCGTACCGGTGGTACAGGCGGAGACCATCGCCAGATTCGGCCCTTTCAGGCCGTACATGACAGACAGATTGCCTGAAATCATATTGCTGATGGTGCCGGGAATGAAGAACGGCGAAATCTTGCGCGGACCGCTCGCCAGATAATCGTTGTGCGTATCTTCAATCATCGGCAAACCACCGATGCCTGAACCGATATTTACGCCGATGCGTTCCGCATTCTGCTCGGTGACTTCGATACCTGCATCCTTGAACGCTTCCATTCCGGCAACCAGCCCGAAATGAATGAATCTGCCCATACGTCGAGCATCCTTGGCGGGCAAATACTGCGTGACATCAAAGTTCTGCACTTCTCCGGCAATCTGACTCGCGAACAGACTGGCATCGAAACTGGAAATTTTGACGATACCCGACTTGCCCGCGACAATATTTTGCCAGGCAAGCGAGACACCAATACCGACTGGAGAGACGATCCCCAGCCCGGTTACAACTACTCTACGTTTAGACAAATTAGCTCCGCCAACGGTAAATAAGGGGAAACCTAACGGGCATGGCAACAAGGCCACAACCGATTATGAAACTCTGCCATACCCGTTCCTTCTCCTCAATCCTCTCCCGCAAGCGGGCGATGAGACGAACGAATCGCTACGCGAGTTTCATAATTTAGAATATTACTTTTGATGAGCCAGGACGTAATCGATGGCTTGTTGTACTGAAGTGATGGTTTCTGCGTCTTCATCAGGAATTTCGCATTCGAATTCTTCTTCCAGCGCCATTACCAGTTCAACGGTATCGAGTGAATCAGCACCCAGATCGTTCACAAAAGAAGATTCGTTCTTAACTTCAGATTCATTCACGCCCAATTGTTCGGAAACGATCTTTTTTACACGTTGTTCAATAGACATTTTAAGACTCCCACCCTGTTGTAAATTAAAAATACAGCGCTAATTGTATCAAAGTTGCCGGATTTTCCCAACTACATCCGCAAAATCTAAAACAACTCAATATAATCAAATAGTTACTCTGAACGCAAGATGCGCATAGGCGACATTCTACCCAGCTTTCGCGTTGTTAGCCAGCCTGAGAGCATCACCAGCACCATTCCACCGGCAACGCCTACCAGCCAGATAAAGCCATCCTGTCGCACCGGAATTTCCAGCACGAAGCGCCCCAACCCCCAACCCAGCATCACCGCACTGGCCGCCGAAAACAGCCCGCTCATTAACCCGATCACGGCAAATTCCGTCAAATGCAAGCGACGCAACCAGGCGTTATCCGCACCCAGCGTACGCAAAATCGCCGCCTCGTGCAGGCGCTCATCCTGCGTGGAGAGCAAGGAGGCATACAGCACCGCCAGACCGCTGGCCAGGGTAAACAAAAACACCACACTGATAGCCTGCGAGACCTGATCGATAATTGTCCGCACCTGAGCGATCACCTCTACGGTGTCGATCAGCAGCAAGTTGGGGAATTTTAACGTCAACGCATCGCCTGTTGCAGCCTGACCTGGCGGCAAATAAAAACTGGCGAGATAGCTGACCGGAGCATCCTGCAGCAAACGAGGCGGCGCGATGACAAAGAAATTCACCTTCATCGAGTCCCACTGAACTTTACGTAAACTGGTGACGGTGGCAGTAAAGCGACTGCCCGCCACATCGTAAGTCAGCCTGTCGCCTAAATGCATACCCAACGTTTTCGCGATCCCTTCCTCGACAGACAACTCCCTAAACTCCTCCCCATCCCTGATGGAGCAACTAGCCATTCGACTAAGCCCGCAAGCGGGCAAGTCGCTGGTTATCCCCTTTTCAAGGGAGGACTTCCACCACCGCCCCTGCACCAGCTCATTCCACTCCGGCATTTTGTCGGCATAGGACAGATTGAATTCCCGTTCAACCAGACTGCGAGCACGCGGTTCGGTGTAATTATCGCCGCTAACCGCCTTGTCGTTGATGGCGAGCAAACGTCCTTTCACCATAGGCAGCCATTGAGGAACAGGTATTTTCTTGTTGGCGAAAAAACCACTCAAGTCCGCCAATTGTTCCGGTTGAATATTCACCACGAAGCGATTCGGCGCATCGATAGGCAACTTTCCCTGCCAACTCTCCAGCAAGTCCGCGCGTACCAGTGTCAGCACCAGCAAAGCCATCCCACCTAAACTTAGCGCCACCACCTGAACCGCAACGCCAGCTCCCTGCCGCGACAAGTTATTCAGCGCGTGCCGCGCCCCCGGCCATCTGGCAAAACGAGTCAATCCGCGCAATAGCCAGCGCGCCAATCCGGCAAAAACCAGCAACCCGGCTAACAAGCCACCCAGCACCACCAAGCCTAATTTGAGCCCTCCCGCCTGCCAGACAAACAAAACAGCCAGCACCAGCACGGCCAATCCGTAAAGTATCCATCCGCTCACCTCGGGCGCACCCAGTTCGCGACGCAACACCCGCAAGGGCGGCACGTTACCCAATTGCAGCAAAGGCAAAAACGCAAAACCCAGCAACAACGCCAGCCCGCTGATTGCCGCCTTCAGCGCCGGCATGATACCCGGCGCCGGCAACAACGCATCCGGCATCACATGATCGACCAACCAAGCTTGAGCCAGATAACCCAACAGCAGACCTGCCAGCACCGCAAGCACACCGGCGATCAGGAATTGATACAGGAACAAACGCAATAGCTGCCCCTGCTGCGCGCCCAGACAGCGCATCACCGCACAACCATCCAGATGCCGCGCCACATAACGGCGAGCAGCCAGCGCAATCGCCACCCCGGCGAGAATGGCAGAAGTCAACGCAGCCAACCCTAAAAAGTGTTCGGC
>CAISHO010000046.1 GCA_903885165.1 uncultured Nitrosomonadales bacterium
GGCGCGTCGTGAGTACAGTCGTGCAGAACTGGCGGCTAAACTTCGACCCTATGCGCAGGTTGAAGATGATTTCGAGCAGTTGCAACCAATTGATTTGGAATCGTTATTAGATAATCTGACGGCGAGTGACTGGTTGTCCGACGAGCGCGCTGCCACTCAACTCCTCCATGCCAGACGTCCTCGCTTTGGTACGCAGCGCATCACCCATGAAATGCATCAGAAGGGCTTGAGTGAAGAACTGATCGCCGATGCCCTGCCTGCATTGAAAGACTCCGAACTGGAAACTGCTCGTGACGTTTGGCAGCGAAAATTCGGCACCTTGCCTCATGATGCCAAAGAAAAAGCGAAACAGATGCGCTTCATGCAATCGCGCGGTTTCGGCTTTGACGTGATGTTCAAGGTGCTGGATTCCTCCCGAGATCAGGAATAATTTCAACTTCACCGCAGAGGTGGTCGGGTAGTTGCGTCGGATGGTATGATGCGCACCTTGTCCGGTGGGCTCGAAATCGCTTCGAGCGCCGCCTGTTGCCACGATCAGTGATGGATGTAAATTATGAAAAGCAGTGAAATCCGCCAGCAGTTCCTCGATTTTTTCGCCTCCAAAGGCCATACTATTGTGCCTTCCAGTTCGCTGGTGCCGCATGAAGATCCGACGTTGTTGTTTACCAATGCGGGGATGAATCAGTTTAAAGACGTTTTTTTAGGTTTCGATAAGCGCCCTTATACCCGTGCGACTTCTTCGCAAAAATGCGTGCGCGCGGGTGGCAAGCACAACGATCTGGAAAATGTCGGTTACACCGCACGCCACCACACTTTTTTCGAAATGCTGGGTAACTTCAGCTTTGGCGATTATTTCAAGCGCGATGCGATTAGCTATGCGTGGGAGTTGCTGACGGAAGTTTACCAACTCCCTAAGGATAAATTGTACGTCACGGTGTATGCCGAGGACGATGAAGCCTACGACATCTGGACTAAAGAAATGGGACTGGGTGCGGATCGCGTGATACGCATAGGGGACAACAAGGGTGCACGCTACGCATCCGACAATTTCTGGATGATGGGCGATACCGGCCCTTGTGGTCCTTGCACCGAAATCTTCTACGACCACGGCGAACATATTCCCGGCGGCTTGCCTGGTACGCCAGAAGAAGATGGCGACCGCTACATCGAAATCTGGAACAACGTATTCATGCAGTTCAACCGCGACGAAGCGGGCGTGATGCATCCGCTGCCTAAACCTTCTGTCGATACCGGCATGGGGTTGGAGCGCATCTCCGCTGTGTTGCAGCATGTGCATGCCAATTACGAAATCGATTTATTTCAAGCCTTGATCAAGGCCGCAGCGCGCGAGACACATTGCGCAGACATCGATTCGCCTTCCCTTAAAGTGCTGGCCGATCATATCCGCGCCTGCTCATTTCTGATTTCCGATGGGGTGATTCCGGGCAATGAAGGTCGCGGTTTCGTGCTGCGCCGCATCATCCGTCGCGCGATTCGTCACGGCTATAAGCTGGGCGCACGAGAGGCATTTTTCCACAAGATGGTGGCGGATCTGGTTGAACAGATGGGCGAGGCTTATCCGGAACTGGCTGCGGCCGAAGTTCGTGTAAAGGGCATATTGAAGCTGGAAGAGGAACGCTTCTTTGCAACTATCGAAAACGGCATGTCAATTCTGGACGCTGAACTTGCCCAGATGAGTCAGGTTGGTAATACCGTATTTAACGGTGAAACGGCATTTAAGTTGCACGATACTTTCGGCTTTCCGGTTGATCTGACAGCCGATGTCTGTCGCGAGCAGGGCGTGACGGTGGATGTGGCCGCTTTCGATGCAGCGATGGCGCAACAAAAACAGCAAGCCCGTGCCGCAGGAAAGTTCAAGATGGCGGCGAATCTCGATTATGCGGGTCCGGTCACGACTTTCCACGGTTACGATACGCTGGAATATAAGGGCAATGTATTGGCGCTCTACAAGGATGGTGCATCGGTTGACGAGTTGAACGAGGGTGATACCGGTGTAGTGGTGCTGGACGATACGCCTTTCTATGCCGAGTCAGGCGGTCAGGCGGGCGATTCAGGTGAGTTGCGTAGCGTGCACGGCATCTTTGCGGTGGAAGATACGCAAAAGATACAGGCCAGCGTTTTTGGTCATCACGGCGTGTTGACTACCGGCAAGCTGATTGTGGGCAACAATGTTGCTGCTCGCGTAAATATGGCCGCACGTCAGGCGACCGAGCGCAACCATTCTGTGACCCACTTGTTGCATAAGGCATTGCGGGAAGTGCTGGGTGCACATGTGCAACAGAAGGGTTCTCAGGTTGATCCTGATAAGACCCGCTTTGACTTTGTGCACAGTCAGCCGATGACGGACGTTGAAGTTCGTCGCGTCGAATCTATGGTTAATGCCGAGATTTTGAGCAACGTCGCGACGCAGTCGCGCGTGATGGGAATAGAAGATGCGCAGCAGACCGGCGCGATGATGCTGTTCGGCGAAAAATACGGTGACGAAGTGCGCGTGCTGAACATTGGTTCTTCCATCGAGTTGTGCGGTGGTACGCATGTTAAGCGCACAGGCGACATCGGTCTGTTCAAGATTGTCGCGGAGTCCGGTGTGGCATCCGGTGTACGTCGCGTCGAAGGCGTCACGGGTGAGGGTGCGTTGGCGCTGATCCAGCGTCAGCAGGATCAGTTGCAGCAAGTGTCCGATGCGGTCAAGGCGCAACCTCATGAGGTTGCGGCTCGCGTACTACAACTAATTGATAATATTAAAAATTCAGAAAAAGAGCTGGCGCGATTGAAATCCAAGCTGGCCAGTTCGCAGGGCGATGATCTTGCAGCTGGCGCGCTGGAAATCAATGGCATCCATGTGTTGGCGGCTCTAATGGAAGGTGCGGATGCGGCGGTGCTGCGCGAGACGCTGGATAAGCTGAAAGATAAACTCAAATCAGCGGTGATACTGTTGGCCTCGGTCAATGACGGTAAAGTCAGTTTGATTGCCGGTGTGACGGCGGATGCAACGTCTAAAGTCAAAGCCGGCGAACTGGTCAATATGGTAGCCCTTCAGGTGGGTGGTAAGGGCGGTGGACGCCCTGACATGGCGCAAGCCGGTGGAACTAAACCAGAAAACCTAGCTGTGGCGCTGACATCTGTTACGGATTGGGTGAGTAATAAGCTGTAGCTAGTTGATTCCTATCATGTTGAGCTCCTACGAACGACTGCTGAAGTTAATTCAGTAGTAACGTACTCGCAAGGAGTGGGGCGACTGATTCCTCTTGCTTTACAACGACCCGTTCGTTCTGTCGCCGCACGTGGCGATGTAGCAGTAAAGCCAGTCGCCCGGAGCATATGCGCCGCTGCTGCGTCACTTAATCCCCCTGAAAAGCACTTGATTTTAATGCAAATCGAAATGCTTCTGAAGAGGCGGGGCGTTGCAATGTCGGCTTGCGTTGTGTAGTATCGGCGGGCTGTAAGCGGGCGTAGTGCAGCATCCGATGATGAAGTTTATAAGGTGGGCGCGATGGAAAAGAATTTTATTCTTACGAGTTTTTCAAGGGTCAGCGTGCTATCGGCGATGATATGGGCGTTGATGTCGGGTGCAGCGCTTGCCGAATCGGAGCATGATCACATGAACATGGATCATGAACAAATGAATCACGAGCAGATGGATCATCAGCATATGGATATGTCCGTTCATGATCATTCGCAGCATCAGGCTATGCTGGCAAACAAAGGTGTGCTCGCTCGTACGGTTGCCACTTATGATATTCCCGATGTGCAGTTGCAGGATGCCAATGGCGCCGAAGTTTCCTTGCGGACGGTGTTCGATGGCAAGGAGCCGGTTATCCTGAACTTTATTTTCACCACCTGCACCACAATCTGTCCGGTGATGAGCGCCACTTTTGAGCAAGTACAGAAAAAGTTGGGGAAAAAACGCAATCACGTCCGCATGGTGTCTATCTCGATCGATCCGGAAAATGACACACCGGCTAAACTCAAAGACTATTCAGAACGGTTTCACGCCGGAAAACAGTGGCTGATGCTGACCGGTAGTGTCGCGAACAGCGTTGCCGTTCAGCGTGCCTTTGATGTGGCCGTGGCAGATAAGATGAACCACAAGGCGGCGGTGTTTATTCGCACAAAGGGTAGTGATGCGACTTGGGTGAAGCTGGATGGCTTGGTCAGTGCTGCGGATGTGGTGGCTGAATTGAAAAAGTCTACAAAATAACAGTTCAATTAAATCAAGGATTTATATGAAATATTCACCATCTCGGTCTTCTCGTCTCGCCAAGGGATTCACGCTGCTCGAATTGCTGGTGGTGATGGTCATCATCGGCCTGCTGGCAGGTTACGTGGGGCCTAAGTATTTTGCACAAATCGGCAAGTCTGAAGTCAAGGTCGCACGAGCGCAGATCGATGCTTTGGGTAAGTCGCTGGACCAGTTCCGACTTGATACAGGACATTATCCCACTTCGGAAGAGGGCTTGGCGTCCTTGACGACTCGTCCGGCGAACGAGCCTAAATGGGATGGTCCTTACCTTTCCAAAAATGTGCCTATGGATCCGTGGGGGAGTGCGTACATCTATAAATTCCCCGGCGAGCACGGAGATTATGATCTGGTATCCAATGGTAAGGATGGTCAGCCGGGTGGCGTGGGTGAGGCGGCGGATGTAACTAGTTGGTAAATATGGATTTAATTGATATTTTTTATAAAAAACTCGGTTCGGAGCATGAATGCAGTTTGAGGTAAAGGCACTGCGCGGCACAGAGGGGCTTATCGTTCTGCTGATGGAAGCCGTCGACGCCATGGATGCCGAAGCGCAAGTCCGTGCGCAGGGCTATACCGTCATCGCCAGCCGTTCCAAACAATCCTGGTCGCAGATGCTGCACTGGGGAAAATCCAGCTTTCCGCTGGTGCTGTTCAGTCAGGAGCTAGTGGCTTTGCTCGGTGCCGGCCTGTCCCTAATCGAAGTGCTGGAAACGCTGGCCGAGAAGGAAACGCAGCCTGAAGTCAAAAAGACCCTGGACTATCTGATTGCGCTGCTCTACGAGGGGCATAATTTATCTTATGCGCTGGAGCAACGTCCGAAGGATTTTCCGGCCCTTTATGTTGCTACCGTGCGCTCCAGTGAAAAAACCGGCTCTCTGGTCGAAGTGCTGTCGCGCTATATCGTCTATCAGGCGCAAATGGAGGGGATTAAGGGTAAGGTGATTACCTCTTCCATTTACCCTGTGCTGCTGGCAGTGGTGGGAGTGCTGGTTGTGCTGTTTCTGATGGTGTTTGTCGTGCCTAACTTCAGCCACATCTACGAAGAAATGGGCGGCGAAATGCCTTTTCTATCGCGCGTGCTGATGCAGTGGGGGCAGTTTTTAGACACGCATTTGAAAATGTTTTTGGCGGGTGTGGCGACGCTGGCGGTTCTGTTGTTTTTGGCCGTGACGCAACCTGCCAGTCAGCGTTGGATGAAACAAAAGCTCTGGCAATTGCCCGGGGTAGGAAAACGACTGAATTTGTATCAGATGGCGAGATTCTATCGTTCGCTGGGCATGTTGCTGCAAGGCGGTATGCCGATTATGGTTGCACTCAAACTCGTCTCCGGGTTGCTGGATGAGTCATTGCGTGAACAGCTCAAGTTAGCTTCAGTGAGTATCCATGAGGGAGGTTCGATTTCTCAGGCTATGGGAAAATACGGCATGGTGACGCCATTGGCTTCGCGCCTGTTGCGTGTCGGTGAGCGCACCGGGCAAATGGGCGAGATGATGGAGCGCATCGCGTCCTTTTATGAAGAAGAAACCGTGCGCTGGGTCGAGCGCTTCGTCAAACTGTTTGAACCGTTGCTGATGATCTTTGTAGGACTGATCGTCGGTGTGATCGTGGTATTGATGTATTTCCCAATTTTTGAACTGGCTGGAAGCATAAAATGAAACAGGCCACTCCCTCCCATCACGATCCATTATTTACACCGCAACAGGTGCGCGAGGCGCGTCTGGTCGCTAAGCAGAGCAAACGCGGTGTTGCAGAGGTGCTTGAGGAGCAGGTTGAACTCAATGCGCCGGGCTTTGTCGAGGCATTGGGGCGGATGTTCCATTACCGCGTGGTCAGTATGGCGCAGATTAATAGCTTGAAGCGGGATTTTGATACGCTGGACTTTGCCAGTTCCATGGAACGCGAATGTCTGTCGATGCGCGATGAAAACGGTCACCTGATCATGGTGATCAGCGATCCTTTCAATATCGGACTGCAAACTTGGCTAGAACGCGCGATTCCCTCTACATTTATTATCGCCATCGCGCATCGCACCGATGTGCAGGCCTATCTGATGCATTATGAGAAGTCGTTGTATGCGATGGATAGTATGCAGGATCTCGGGGTGAAATCGGTCTTATCCGACGATGATCAGGTCGAGGATTTATCCTTCAAGACCATCAGCGAAGAAGTCAGTCTGGTGGTCAAGTTGGTGCACTCCACCGTTTATGATGCCCTGAAGGCGGAGGCTTCCGATATTCATCTGGAAACGACGCCCACCGGTCTCGATATCAAATACCGTATCGACGGGGTGCTGGTCGCGGTCAGTTCCATGGATGGTATTGAGATGGCCGAACAGGTGATCTCGCGTATCAAGGTGATTTCCGGATTGGATATCACCGAGCGTCGTATTCCTCAGGACGGTCGTTTCAAGGTGTCGATGCAGCGCCATGAAGTTGATTTGCGTGTCTCCATCATGCCCAGCGTGTTCGGTGAGTGCGCCGTGTTGCGTATTTTGGACAAGCGCACCTTGTCTGATCAGGTGAAGGGGCTGCGACTCGATCACTTGGGTTTCGATGCTCGCGCGATGGCATTTATCCGCCGCCTGTCCAACGAACCTTACGGCATGGTGCTGGTAACGGGGCCGACGGGTAGCGGTAAAACCACCACACTGTATGCCGCGATCACCGAGATCAATCACGGTAAAGACAAGATTATCACCATCGAGGATCCGGTCGAGTACCAGTTGCCCGGCGTGTTGCAGATTCCGGTCAATGAGAAAAAAGGACTGACCTTCGGGCGAGGGCTGCGCTCTATCTTACGTCACGATCCGGATAAGATCATGGTCGGGGAAATTCGCGACAACGAGACCGCGCAGATTGCGGTGCAGTCGGCGTTGACCGGTCACCTGGTGTTTACCACCGTGCATGCCAACAATGTGTTTGACGTGATAGGCCGTTTCATCCACATGGGTGTCGATCCTTATAGTTTTGTGTCAGCCCTGAACGGTATCGTCGCGCAGCGACTGGTGCGGGTGAACTGTCCGCACTGTGTGGCGGACAACGTACCTGATGAGGCGTTGATTGCCGAATCGGGTATCGCGCCCATGGATGTGCCAAATTACCACTTCCGCGCGGGCAGTGGTTGCGGGCATTGCCGGGGTACCGGATTCAAGGGGCGCAAGGCGATTGCCGAGGTGCTCTATCTGAACGATGAAATTCGTGAACTCATTATCGGTCAAAAACCGGTGCGCTTAATCCGTGAAGCGGCCCGTCGTAACGGCACCCAATTTTTGCGCGACGGTGCACTGGATTTAGTCGCCCGTGGCGAATCAACTTTAGAAGAGATCAATCGTGTTACTTTCGTTGCGTGATCAATTAACCGCCATCGTATCGCCCGAACAGGTGGTACTGGTACACACACGCCCTCAGTGGACACGCCGGGGTCTGGTCGAGCGCGTGCTGGAGAAAAAAATTATCCCCTGTCTTGCGGATGGGGAATACACCTGGAGCGTGGCGATACAGACGCTGGACACCGAGATGGTCAAGCTCTCCCCCGCATCCGCACGGGTGATTTTGTCTAATCAATTCGTGCATTATGCGATGGTGGATTGGAACGAAGCGCTAAGTAACGACCGGGAAGCGTCCGCATTGGCAAGACATCGTTTTGTCCAGCTATACGGTGCGAGCGCCGATGTGTGGGAGTTGCGTACTAATCAGGATGCGCCGGGTGCCGAACTGCTCGCCAGCGGCATCGATCCGCGTCTGCTCGAAACCCTACGCGCCGCATTTTTCCGGAATAAAGTGAAGCTGGTCTCAGTGCAACCTGCGCTGATGGCCGCCTATAACAACAGTAAAAAAGCCCTGCGCGGCGAGGATGCCTGGTTTGTGCAGTATGAAGCGGGTTGTTTGTGTCTGGCTCTGTTGCAGCAGGGGCGTTGCCGTAGCGTGCGCACCCTGCGGGTGGGCGAAGAATGGAGCGCGGAGTTGCCGGTGATACTGGCGCGCGAGAGCTATCTGACGGAACTGGATGTGACGACGGAACAAATCTATCTGTGGGCGCCTGAGTCGGGGGCGCTTGCAGTCGATGCCGGGTGGCAGGTGAGTCGTTTGCAACCGGTGATACGGCACGGCTTTATGCCGGATTACGAGGGACGCTATGCCATGGCGATGATGAAATGATGATGACCGACTTGAGACTGGATTACCAGCCCTATCGTCCTACCCCTTGGGTGGGGTTGGCGATGCTGCTGCTGGTGTCGATCACGGTGGCGTTGGTCGCCGATTACTTTGTCGGTCTGAATAATCAGGCCGCTGTGCTCGAAGCCAAGGTGCAGCATATCAAGGCCGCCGCCAATATCGATGTGCTCAAGCCGGTGGTTCACAGCGGGGTGAATCGTTCCCCGGAAGTCAAACGCGCCAATGAAGTGCTACGCAAACTCACCACCCACTGGGAGGATTTGTTTGTCGGACTGGAGTCCGCATCGGGTGAGAAAGTAACCTTGCTGGAGTTGGCGCCGGATCTGGAAAAACATACGGTGAAAATCAACGGTGAAGCGGATAACTTTGCCTCGCTGATGAATTACATCACCGCACTGGAAGGACAGATCGTGTTCGGCCCGGTCTATTTGCAAAGCCATCAGGTGCAAATGCTCGATCCGCAAAAGCCGGTGCGCTTTTCATTGCTGGCAGTCTGGCAGGAGACGCCATGATGCGCCGGATGAAGAATCTGCTGCAGCTGTTATCACAAATGAGGTTGCAACGGTCCGTACAGAAGATTGCGTTCCCCGTTCGTCTGAACTGGATGGTGCGACGCTGGCTGCCGGCATTAGGTTGGCCGGGCATGCTGGCGATGGCTTTGCTGGTGATGCTGGTGCCTTTTTATTTTTCAGCGATCCATACGGCGCAGGCGAGATTGACGACGGCGCAGCATGAGTCGGTGACCGTGCGCGATAAGATTTTACTTGCGAATCAAGTGATTACTACGCATCAGGGCACGGTTGATGAGCAGTTGGCTGAATATTATCGAGCATTTCCCAATGAGTTGGAGTCGCCCGAATGGCTGGGCAAGATGGCGCTGATTGCTGAGCAAGCCGGGCTCAAGCTCAATGAAGGTGAATACAAGACTTCAAAGGATAAGGTGGGGCGTTTGATGCATTTTCAGATCACGTTGCCGGTGACGGGGTCGTATCCGCAAATTCGGGAATTTATCGCTAATATTCCGGTTGCAATGCCGATCATGGCGCTGGAAAACGTGCAGTTAGAGCGCAAGACGGTCTCAGACGCCACAGTCAATGCGAAAATTGTGTTTGGACTGTATCTGGAGCAGGTGCAATGACCGCGTGGGCAAAAAATCCGCTGATCCGCTGGGGCGCATTGAGTGTTGTGCTGGCCGTGGTTGGCTGGCTGGCGATGTCCGGCGGTGATGAAGACGTTCAGGTGGCGCAACCCGTTCAGAAGAAACGTGCCACGACGGCTGCTGCTAAAAACGAGACGCCGGCCGATTTGCATGTTGAACTGGAACGTCTGGTTCAGCATGATACGGATGATAAGCCGGAAATGGGAAACGCTTTTAAAGTGACCTCCTGGTATGTACCCCCTCCGCCGCCCCCTCCGCCACCACCGCCACCGCCTATGGCTTATGTCCCGCCGCCTGAACCGATGGCGCCGCCACTGCCCTTTACTTACTTTGGCCGTTATGAGGACGCGACCTCGCAGATCATTATTCTGCTTAAAGGAGACAAGCTCTATAACGTGGTTCCTGGCGAAGTGATCGAGGGTACCTATCGGGTGGAGCGTTTACTGGCGGGGCAGGTGGAATTGATATTTTTGCCGTTGAATATCAGACAGACGCTCAGTACGGGCGAAAAATAATGAAAATCATGTTGCAGCACTTAAATATTTTGGAGAACTCATGCGTAGTATGAGATGGAAATTAAGCAAACACGCCGCGATTATCATGCTGGCGGTGCTGGCCGGATGTGCCGGGGACAAGTTGCACAAGGAAGGTATTTCTCAGATACAGGATGGTCATGTCGAGGAAGGTCTGGCAACACTTGAGCAGGCGGCGAAGAATGAACCGCAAAATATGGAGATAAAAAAAGACCTGATGCAACATCGCGGTCAATATGTAAATCGTATTCTGTCAGCGGCGAACAGTGAACGTGCAATCGGTCATCTGGAAGCGGCAGAGGTTCAGTATCGGCGCGTGTTGAAACTGGCCCCGGACGATACTACCGCCCGGATTGGACTGGAATTGCTGATCATGGACAGACGGCACGATGCGATACTGGAGGATACTGCAATCCTGATCAAGAAGGGAGATCTGGATGGCGCTAAACTGGCGATTAAGCCGGTGCTGATTGAGAATCCCCGGAATGTGCGTGTGATCGCCATGCAGCGTCAGATTGAAGAATTGATCGCCAAAGAGCAAAGTGCGGTACAAACCTTACAGGCAAAATTCAGAAAGCAAGTCACGTTGCAATTTCGCGATGCCGATATCAAGATGGTGTTCGAGGCGCTGTCGCGTGCCAGCGGAATCAATGTGCTGCTGGATAAGGATATCAAGGCCGGGGTAAAGGCGTCGATCTTCGTGAAAAATGTCTCCGTGATCGATGCGATCGACTTGCTGCTGATGCAGAATCAACTGGCCAAGAAGGTGATCAGCGACGATACGCTGTTTATTTACCCGAACACCCCGGCTAAACTTAAAGACTATCAGGATCTCAAGATCCGCAGTTTTCACCTGGTGAACGCAGATCCTAAGTTGATGCTGACCCTGATCAAGGATATGCTCAAGACCAAAGATGTGTTCATCAACGAGAAGACCAATTCGCTGGTGATGAGGGATACGCCCGAGGCGATTCGTCTGGCGGAAAAAATGATCAATGATCAGGATATCGCCGAGCCCGAGGTGATGCTGGAAGTCGAAGTGCTGGAAGTGAGCCGCACGCGTCTGTCACAGATCGGTGTGCAATATCCGGCGCAGTTGGCCATGACGCCGATTGCCAGTCTGGTGCCGGCTGCAGGTGCTGCTGTTGCGACGACGACCCAGTTGACGCTGGATAGTTTAAGGCGCTTGAATGGTGCCAGCATCGGGGTCAGTCCGATTCCTTCGCTGACGTTGAATGCGATGTTGCAGGATGGCGATACCAATATTCTGTCCAGTCCGCGCATTCGTGTGCGCAACCGTGACAAGGCCAAGATCATGATCGGTGAACGCGTGCCGATGATCACCAACTCGCTGACACCGCAGACGACGGGTTCTGCGGTGGTGACTGGTACGGTGCAGTATCAGGATGTGGGTTTGAAACTGGACGTCGAGCCGGATATTCATCTTGATCATGAAGTCACGATCAAACTTGGGCTGGAGGTCAGCTCGCTGGGGTCTCCTGTGACTAATGCGGCAGGTTCTGTGGTGTATCGGGTCGGCACGCGCAATACCTCAACCGTGTTGCGTCTGAAAGACGGGGAAACGCAGATTCTGGCCGGCTTGATCAACGACAATGAAACCAACACCACGGATAAAGTCCCCGCGCTGGGCGAAATGCCATTGTTGGGACATTTGTTCTCCAATAAGAACGGAAATAAGGTCAAGACGGAAATTATTCTCTCCATTACCCCGCACATCGTCGGCAATGTTCGTGTGCCCAATGCGCGAGAAGAAGAGTATTGGACAGGGACTGAATCGACGTTGCGCAATGATCAGTTGATGATGAAGACGCATCCTGCGATCGTGCCAGTAGCTAAACCTGCGGTGACACCCGCATCGGCCATACCTGCCGCCCCCCAAGTACCTGCTGCCGCGAATGTTGCTGCACCCCAGTTATCCTGGGATGGGGTTGGGCAGGCGAAAGTCGGTGACCTGATCAGTTTGTCGGTTAATGCGCAGTCTGCACTGGCGATGAACAGTTTCGGCGTGCAAATCACCTTTGATCCTTCGGTATTGAAAGCGCTCGATGTGGTGGATGGCGGCTATCTGAAGTCGGCCAATACGCCGGCTACCTTGAATAAAAATATCGATCAGGCTACCGGCCTTGTTACGGCTGATCTGTCGGCGGGCACGGGCAGTGGTACGGGATCGTTGCTGACTCTGATGTTTGAAGTGATGGCGGAAGCGCCTGCGGCTGCCGTGTCGATTAGCCGTATCTCGGCTACCGATGCGAATGGTGTAGCCCTGTCGATTGCATCACCTGCGCCGCATCTGCTTGCCGTTGCAAAATGAGGTCAGTTAAGGTCAGGGGATTTACCCTCATCGAATTGATGATTACGGTGGCACTGGTCGGATTGCTCTCGACCATGGTGTTGCCGCTGACTGAATTGACGGTGCAGCGCAGCCGGGAGCAGGAATTGCGTTCCGCCTTGCGGGAAATACGCATGGCGCTGGATGAGTATAAAAAAGCGGTCGATGAAAAGAAGATTATCAGTAAAGCGGGCAAGTCTGGCTATCCTGACTCGCTTACCGTATTGCTCGAAGGGGTGAACGATGCCACTAACCCGGACAGCAAACTGAAAATTCGTTTCTTACGGCGCATGCCGCGCGATCCGATGGCGACTGACCCGACTCTGAGCGCGGTGGATACCTGGGGGACACGCAGTTACAACAGCGAGTGGGATGCACCCTCGTCGGGTGATGATGTGTTTGATGTGTATTCCTTGTCCGATAAGGTGGGGATGAATGGCGTGGCATACGACAAATGGTAGACGGCCTGATGAAGAAAAAAATAACGGGCTTTACCCTGATTGAATTGCTGGTTGTGATGGCGATCATCGGTGTGCTGTTGACCATTGCTGTGCCGCGTTATCAGCACAGCGTGGATAAGTCCCGTGAGGCTGTACTGCATGAGAACCTTGAGCTGACCCGTCAGGTAATCGATAAATATTACGGCGACAATGGCCGGTACCCTGATTCTCTGGAAGAACTGGTGGCACGTAAGTATCTGCGTGCGCCGCCCTTTGATCCGGTTGCCGGTAATTCAGACGCATGGATTATCATTCCTTCGGATGATCCTGCAAAAGGGTTGATGTTCGATCTGAAAAGCGGTGCACCAGGCGTGGCGCTGGACGGGACAGAGTACAAGAGTTGGTAATGGAAATTCAGGTTGTTTATAAAAAACAAAGCGTTAAAAAACGATCTGCATCAGCCGGTTTCACCTATATTGGTTTGCTGGCTGCAGTGGCAATCATGGGGATTTTCATGATGGTGGTTGGTGAAATTTGGCAGTCGTTACAAAAGCGCGAGAAGGAGAGCGAGTTGCTGTTTATTGGTAACGAGTACCGGCGCGCGATCGCGGATTATTACACGCAAACACCGGGTAATGCGCCGCGTTATGTGATGAAGTTGGAAGAGTTGCTCAAAGATGCGCGCTATCCGGTGACGCGGAGATATTTGAGGAAATTGTATAAGGACCCGATCACCGGGAGTGCGGAATGGGGATTGCTCAAAAACACCAGCGGGCAAATTTACGGGGTATATAGTTTATCGAACGCCGAGTCGTTTAAAAAAGAGCACTTTAAAAAAGATGATCACGATTTTGAAGGTCGTGGCAGTTATGCGGAGTGGGTATTTAAGTACGTGCCGACACAGGCAGCGGCTAATGCGGTGTTGAGTGCCGGTGCGTCAACGCAGGCTACACCGCTTGCAACACCGAAGCCCAATACGCTGACGAATTCCCCTTCGGGTTTTTCAAATGGCAGTTTTTCTAATCAACCCAAGATACCGGTCAGGAGATAAGGAGTGAGAATGAAATTATTTTTGATTGTGCTGACGATACTGTTGATGTCAGCCTGTGTGACAACCAATATTTACTTTCCCACACCGGCTGTCGAAAACGCCGCTGACAAGATCGTAGCGGATGTCTGGCCGCCAGCGGATAAAGTCGTTGTGACTAAGAAGGAGAAAAAATGAACTCGTTATTTCTCAAAGTGGGCGTGTTGTTTTTCTTGGTATTAAACACCTGTGTGGCCGTTGAGTTTGAATTTAATACGCCGGGTGTCAATGCTGTGATCTCAAGTATGCAGGCCAGGCACGAAAAGTTGGCTAAATATTACACCAGCGGCGCAGTAGGTCTGAACCTTGATGGAACGATTGAGATCGGAGAGCACACGTCTGAACTCCAGTCACTTCCTGCTATCGCGTATGCCGTCTTCTGCTTGAAAAAAAAAGTTTTTTTAATGATACGGCGACCACCGAGATCTACACAGGCGAAGACACTCTTTCCCTACACGACGCTCTTCCGATCTATGGTTTACAACTTCGTTATTGCTTTCGCTTTGGCTGCTGCTTGATTCGCCTTCTATTGGCAGCGA
>CAISHO010000047.1 GCA_903885165.1 uncultured Nitrosomonadales bacterium
GACAATTTCCTGACCGCTGAAGCGGAAGATGTTTTTTGGCTTCCAGAATTTCAGGAAGATGGTCAATGAAATCAGGCTGACCAGCGCGGAAGTGATATCGGGTAATTCAGGGCCGATGAAGTTGGCGGTCAGGAACTGGGTGATGGCGAAAGAGGCGCCGCAAACCAGAATGGCAGGCCAGGTTTCACGCACACCGCGCCATCCGTCCATGATCATGATGACCCAGAATGGAATCAGCACCGATAACAGGGGCAGCTGGCGACCGGCCATTTGACCGATCTTGAACGCATCGATGCCGGTGACTTGTCCTGCGACGATGATAGGAATCCCCATTGCGCCAAAGGCGACCGGTGCGGTGTTGGTGATCAGGCAAAGACCTGCGGCGTAGAGCGGGTTAAAACCCAAGCCCACCAGCAGAGCGGCGGTGATCGCCACCGGCGCGCCAAATCCTGCCGCACCTTCAAGAAAGGCGCCAAAGGAGAAACCTACCAGCAACATCTGCAGGCGCTGATCTTCGGTTACCGTGACCACCGAGGCGCGGATGATTTCAAACTGGCCTGTTTTGACGGTGATCTTGTAGAGGAATACGGCGGTGACGATGATCCATGCGATCGGCCATATCCCGAACAAAAAGCCGTAGCCGGCGGATGCCAGCGCCATGGTGGCGGGCATATGATAGAAGAATACGGCAACCAGCAAAGCCAGTAAAACCGTGAAGCTGCTGGCAAGATATCCCTTCATCCTGAATACCGCGAGCGCCACGAAGAAAAAGATGACCGGAATTGCAGCGATCAGTGATGATAACCACAGACTGCCGAGCGGATCGTATAACTGTTGCCAGGTTTGCATGAAATTCTCCTCTGTTTTATTGGTATGGTGTGTTGCTGCGGTGGTGAAACGGGGTCAGGTGTCTGTACGGCTGCACTCTTCGAGCAGATAGGCGACAGAACGATAGGAAAGTCCGCTCTCGCTGGTCAGTCCTATTTCGCAGGTGCGATTGGTGGAGTAGCCTGCATTGCAGTTCGCCGGGAGTTCTGCCGGCAAGCCCCGCAGCGCATGGTGATTGAGTTCAGGTACGGCAAAGCCACGGTCGCCGCCAAAGCCGCAGCATTTGACGCTGGCAGGTTCGATGATCTGACGTGAGCAGGCCGCCATCACGGCACGCAGCTTGGTATCGGAAGATTCGCGCCGCACGCTGCAGTTGATATGCAGCGCGACGGGTTCGGTTTTTGGGGTGATGAACAGTCGCGGCAGCAGCGCATCGTGGGCGAACTCATGGAAGTCGAGCACGTTCAGGCGATTTTTGATGTGGTTTCGGATGCGTGCCGAGCAGGGGCTGGCATCCATGATGACCGGATAGTAACCGCCATGGCCGTCGTCGGCCGCCTGAAGGAGGGCGGCGCACAGCGCATCCGCCATACTATCGGCTTCCTGTTCCATGCCTTTGCTGGCCAGCATCTGTCCGCAACAGAGCGTATCGAAGTTTTTTGGCAGACGGGGTGAGTAACCTGCACGAATCAGCAGCGTTTGGATGACCTCCGGCAGCGAAGGTCCGTTTTCTGCACCGAAGATACGCCCGCCGCAAGTGGGGAAATACACCACAGGATCGCCGCTGTTGTCAGTAGTGTCAGGTAGCCTGGCGGCGTGCGGCATGCCGCGTTTCCATGCGCCTTTGGTGAGTGAGGCCAGATTCGCGTCACCCAGAAGGCTGGCAGCGGCATGACCTGCGGTCAGACTCAGGCGGGATAAGCTGCTCACCGTGCCGAAATTACCGGCAGTCCATGTCCCGATCTTGCGTGCAAGTCCGCCAAGTTTTTGACCGCGTAGTCGCCTGGTCAATGCGCCGGTGTCGATGCCAACCGGACAAGCGGTAGAACACAAACCGCAACCGGCACAAGTATCCAGACTGTTATAGTCAAAGGAGGCGGCAAGCAACTCATTGCCCAGTCCTGCCGCGCTTCTGCGCGAGAGTTCCCTGATGCTTGCGATACGCTGGCGCGGCGAAAAGGTCAGTTGATGCGAGGGGCACATCGGTTCGCAGAAGCCGCATTCGATGCATTTGTCGACGATATCGTCGGCTTCCGGCATCGGTTTGAGATGCTGCAAATGCGCCTGCGGATCCTCGTTGAGTATTACGCCGGGGTTGAGCAGATTTTCAGGATCGAAGATGCGCTTGATGTTGCGCATCAAATTAGTGGCCTGTGCGCCCCATTCCATTTCGACAAAGGGCGCCATATTGCGTCCCGTGCCGTGCTCGGCCTTGAGTGAACCGTCGTATTTGTCGATCACCAGATGGCAGACCTCGTCCATGAATCGCGCATAGCGTTCGACTTCAGCTGCATTGCCGAAATCCTGGGTGAAGACGAAATGCAGATTACCTTCCAGCGCGTGACCGAAAATGATCGCTTCAATGTAGCCGTGGCGGTGCAGCAGTGACTGCAAATCCAGGGTCGCCTGCGCCAGCGATTCGACGGGAAAGGCGACATCCTCGATGATGACGGTGGTGCCTGCGCGGCGCATCGCGCCTACCGATGGGAACGTGCCTTTGCGCACCTTCCAATACATTTCGCAAGTGGCAGGATCGGTCGAAAATTCTGCCGCTTCTATGGTGCTGACTCCTGACATTGCAGCGAGCGATGCGTCTATGCGCTGTGCCAGAAGTTGGACGGTTTCGGCTCGTACTTCGATGAGCAGGGCTGCGGCCTTGTCGTGCAAGGTGGCCATCTGCGTTGGCATACCGGGCTTGTTTTCTACCGAGCGCATAGACGCACGATCCAGCAATTCTACAGCCGAGACTTGTTCGCTTTTCAGGCGCATGACAGCCTGACACGCTGATTCTATGTCGGGGAAAAACACCAGCGCGCTGGCCTTGCAGGGATCCTCTGCGACTGTGCGGTAGGTGATGCGCGAGATAAATCCCAGCGTGCCTTCCGAACCTATCATCAGGTGCATCAGGATGTCGATCGGGTCCTGATAATCGATCAGTGCATTGATGCTGTAGCCGGTGGTGTTCTTGATCTTGAATTTATGCGCGATGCGTTCAGCAAGTAACTGATCGGCGCGCGTGTCTATGCCTAGTTGTTCAATTTCACCCAGCATGCCGGCGTGGCTGATGCGAAATTGTCTGACGCAGGCTTCATCACCGGTGTCCAGAACAGAACCGTCGGCCAGCACTACGCGCAGGTCAGCCAGAGTTTGGTAACTGTTTTGTGCCGTGCCGCAGCACATCCCTGAAGCGTTATTGGCCGCGATACCGCCGATTTTGCAGGTGTTGATCGAGGCGGGATCCGGGCCTATCTTGCGACCGAACGGGGCTAGGCGCGCATTGACTTCGCCGCCTATCATGCCGGGGCCTACCCGTACCGTCAGTGCATCCGCTGAGATATCGCAATAGGCGAATCCGTTGCCGATGATAGCTAGCACACTGTCGGTTACACCTTGTCCTGACAGACTGGTGCCGGCGGCGCGAAAGGTGACGGGGCGATGACAGTTGCTGGCCGCTGCCAGCAGCGCTTGCAGTTCCTGTTCCGACTCGATGAACACGACCACTTCCGGTGTCATGCGGTAAAAACTCGCATCCGTGCCGTAGGCGAGCCGTCGCAAGTCGTCGGTGATCAGTTGATTGGACGGAAAAATGCGCGCCAGCGCCTGGATGATGGCACTCATGAGCGTCTTTCTCTGATCAGGTCGCGCAGCCGTTTGGGCGCCGGTTTGAGCGCGGTGCGGCATTTAGTCCATGCACCTTGACTGACCGGTGAC
>CAISHO010000048.1 GCA_903885165.1 uncultured Nitrosomonadales bacterium
ATTTTTAAGCGCTTTCCGTTACCAGACCCGCTTCGTTTCAACCACTGTTCCGGTGAAGAGGTGCGCATTATAGGGGTTAAAAAAACTCAGTCAACTCTTTTCGGTAATATTAATGAAATAACTTCCGAACAAACTGTTTGGTCGCGTTTTTAATTACAATAGCGCCCACACTGAAAGGCGCTAATGTCATTGATTACACTCGGAATTGAATCTTCCTGCGACGAAACGGGCGTCGCCCTCTATCAAATGGGACGCGGATTGCTCGCTCACGCACTGCATACGCAGATTGCGATGCACAGCGAATACGGAGGCGTCGTTCCTGAACTCGCCTCCCGCGATCACGTACAGCGCGTTATCCCGCTGATACGTCAGATAATGAAGGAAGCCGACATATCTTTTGATCAGATCAGCGCGATTGCCTACACCCAGGGCCCAGGACTGGGGGGCGCATTATTAGTGGGTGCCAGCGTGGCGAATTCATTAGCTTATGCACTCGACATCCCGACTATAGGCATACATCATCTGGAAGGCCACCTACTTTCCCCGCTGCTCTCCGATCCCGCACCCGAATTTCCCTTCGTTGCCTTATTAGTATCAGGCGGCCACACACAACTGATGCGCGTCGATGGCGTCGGTAAATATGAGTTGCTCGGCGAATCGGTGGATGATGCGGCAGGCGAAGCCTTCGACAAGAGCGCAAAACTACTGGGATTAGCCTATCCCGGCGGACCGGCGCTGGCTAAACTGGCTAGTTCAGGTCGTCCCGGCATCTACAAGTTGCCTCGCCCGATGATGCACAGCGGCGATCTTGATTTCAGTTTCAGCGGATTGAAGACAGCGGTGCTGACCTTAGTCAGACAAAGTGAACTCAATGAACAAACCCGTGCAGATATCGCTTATGCGACGCAGGAAGCGATTGTTGATGTGCTTACTCACAAGGCGCGCGCCGCATTGACAAAAACAGGATTATCGCAACTGGTGGTAGCGGGTGGCGTTGGGGCGAATCAAATGTTGCGCAGTCGATTGACGACCGAGATCGGCAAACGCGGAGGCCGCGTGTTTTATCCCGATCTGGAATTTTGTACCGACAACGGCGCGATGATCGCCTTTGCCGGTGCGTTAAGACTGGCGCAGCAACAAGGTGATAAAGATTATCGATTCAACGTTAAGCCGCGCTGGAATCTGGAAGAACTGGTACTGGCGTAACAGACGTTTACGCCGCTTTCTTCCCAATCCTGCTCTCTTTACCTGACAGCAAATTTTGAATATTGCTCTTGTGTCGCCAGATCAGCAGCAAGGTCATGACGACACAAGCTAACACCCACTCGCGCGGCAGGCCCAACGCATAAGCATAAACCGGGGCACCCACCGCCGCCATAAGTGCCGCCAGTGAAGACAGACGAAATACCAACGCAATCACCAGCCAGGTCACCAGCGCTGCCAATCCCAGCCAACCGTTCAGCGCCAGCAACACACCCAACGCCGTAGCCACACCTTTACCGCCCTTAAATTTCAAAAAAACCGGAAACAAGTGCCCCAAAAATACCGCCAAAAAAACCATTGCAATCAATAATATGCCTCGGGAATCTGGCGTAGCAAAATGCATCGCCAGTGCGACTGCGACCCAGCCTTTGGCCGCATCGCCCAATAACGTCAAGGCTGCAGCTGATTTTTTTCCGCTGCGCAGCACATTAGTCGCCCCCGGATTACCAGAACCATAGGTACGCGGATCGGCGATACCGAAGGCGCGACTGGTCACCACGGCGAAAGAAATCGAACCCAGCAAATAGGCGGCCACAACAAAAATTAGGGGTAGCATCGGGAATACCTTAGAATTCAGTAGATGCGAATTCTACGCGAATCACCGCCCAACCACCAAACAGCGAAAATTCATGGACTATATTTTTATACGCGAGCTCAAAGTCACCACGTTAATCGGCATCTACGAACGTGAAAAGCGCGTGCCGCAGACCTTGCAACTGGACCTAGATATCGCGCTACCCAACAGCCGCGCCTGCTATAGCGATGACATCAACGATGCGCTCGATTACGCCACCGTCGCCGCGCACATCCAGACCGTGCTGAGTGAAGGACATTTTTCGCTGGTGGAAACGCTGGCCGAGCACATCGCGCAGATTATCCTGAAAGACTTCAACGCCCCCTGGGTCAAGGTGAGCGTCGCGAAACTACAGGCGATCAGGAATTGCAAGATGGTGGGGATATGTATCGAACGGGGCCAGAAAGCCTATTGACTTTTGATGCATGATCGCAAGCAGTCAAAGCAATCATCATCTGCAAACCCAGAAAACTCTGAATGAGCACCCTGCAACAACAGACAGCGCAACCGGTCACGCTCCTGTTCGTGGCGTATCAGTTCGCGCAGCTGCTCGCTGGGAGTGTCGTAGGCCACCGTAGCAACCTGCGAATCCACAATCTGCTTCAGACGTGTTGCTCTAGGCGTTCGATGATCAGACTATTCAGACTGATGCCGCGCTGCACAGCTTCAATCGCAAGCCTCCTGTGCAAATTACGACCGACACGTACATTAAACGACCCTTTGAACGGCTGCTCGGGGGCAATGTTTTTATCCTGGCACATCGCCAGATAATCATCTATCCCATCATGAAAATCACGGCGCATACTTTCGGCATCGCAGCCTTCATAGCTGATCGAAGCGCGGATGAACTGCGCTTTACCGAAAAATACACCATCTTCGTCGCTGTACTCGACCGACCCCGTGTAGCCCTTGTATTCCATCGTGTTTTTCATAGCAATCCTTCCTGCTTCAAAATATCCAGCACTGCATCTACTTGATAAGGCTTCAACACTGGCGATGGATGCGGTTTGTGCATCAACACTGGTGCGCAATTATTTTTAGTTTCAATAGCTTACTCCAACATTGCTTCAATATTTTCCAACACCTTAAAAACATCTACCGCTTCGTGCGTCAACACATTACATTCTTCACCGATGTGAACATGATGAGGAAAGCTGGGTATTTCACGGTGATGCGGCGCGTTGTCCCACCGAGGAAGGAAAGTGCCATCGGCGCGCTGCCAGTGAAAGCTGTATCGCTCAATATGAAAGACTTCTGATTCGACGTGAGCGCGCTCGACACATTGCAACAGTGACCCATCAAGCAACGTGACGCGCAAACGATACTGAGCCGCGCCACCACCCGTTTCGGCGTAATCCACTACAACCTGGCGCGAATACGGCTACGCCAACAAATACGCATCTACACGAGACAGCCACTGATCCAACACATCATCCACGCCCAGCCTCCGCAGCGGTTAGCTTGGCAACCAGACTAGCTGCGAGAACGGCGAATCCATCCCAATCAAACCATTGCGGCGCATCACCAAGCTCACCAGACTCAAAACGCCGTTGAAAATCCGCAGTACTCATGCCATATTGCTGCTCTAAAGTGGCGAGTTTTTCTTGAAATCTTGCGAGTTTCTTGCGATCTTTTTCGACTAGGAAGTCGATAACCTTGTCGAGCAATTGACTGGTCGCGGCGGAACTGGTCGAGAGTTGTTCGATCAGGTGAATTTTTTCGGCGATAGCACTCATTTTTTTCCTCTAAACAACAGGGTTGATGCTGGAACGTAGCGAAGCGAAGCAAAGCAAAGCAAAGCAAAGCAAAGCAAAGCAAAGCAAAGCAAAGCAAAGCAAAGTATACGTCATCAGCCAGACCAGAGGGCGCTGACCGCGCGCCTTACACCAACAAATTGCGCAACTCGTCGCGCTCCTAATCGCGGCGTATTAGTTGGCACACGTACACCTTAGACGCACAAGGAGATATGAGCCGCACCTAAAAAATTACATCACAAAGCGTTTCAGACTTATTTTCTTGGCAGTTTTTTCCGATAAGCACCATCCATTGAACCTTCGGCATTCATTCCACAATACCCATCACAATCTTTGGATGTGACTTTGAGACCGCCACCCGCGAAATTTAGGATCGCAACGCACTTGTCGGATTTGTCCTCTGGCGTAAAGGCAGCGCTTTTGGCATCGATCATTATTGCCGTGCCTTCCAAGTTACATTCGTCTTTCCAAAGAAATTTCCCAGGAAAAGTTGGCTCTATTGGCTGAAGTTGATCGCAGCTATGTCGGTCGAGTGGAGCGTGGAGACAACAACGTTGCAATCTTGACATTAGGCCGACTGGCTCATGCTTTGGAGAAAACCATTACCGAATTGATGCAGGAGGCAAAACTATAAGCGCCACCACCCCTGTGCGCCGCCGAAGATAGTCGAAAACAAGCGGTGTAGTTGGGCGAGCACTGTTCGAGTCCCGAGCGACAACGAGGTCGAGTTGCGCAGCCCCGCTTGTTTGTGGACTATAGAGGGAATGCGGCCAGCATATTTACAAGCTGGCCGCACGGCAAACCGGGGTCGCTTTTTCTTTGGTTACTTTCTTTTGGCGACGCAAAAGAAAGCAACCAGTTGTCGGTCTGCCACCGACGATTTCGTTTTTGACTGGATTCCCGCCTGCGCGGGAATGACAACATCAAGTATTAGTGCGCCTCGTCCCAGTTTTTGCCTTGCCCCACTTCGACCAGCAGCGGGACGTTGAGCACCGCGACGTTGCACATCAGACCGGGCAGGGTTTCTTTAACCAGCACCAACTCGTCATTCGGCACTTCCAGCACCAGTTCATCGTGCACCTGCATAATCAAACGGGTCTGTAACTTTTCAGTCTCCAGCCATTTCTGCACGGCCACCATCGCCAGCTTAATCAAATCAGCCGCTGTACCCTGCATCGGTGCATTGATCGCCGCGCGTTCCGCCCCCTGCCGTTTCATGCCGTTGCTGCTGTTGATTTCCGGCAACCAAAGACGACGCCCAAACACCGTCTCGACATAACCTTGCTGTTTAGCCTGCTCACGCGTGCTCTCCATATAGTCGCGCACCCCGGGATAGCGGGCAAAGTAACGGGCGATATAGCTTTGCGCAGCACCGCGCTCTATGCCTAACTGTTTGGCCAGACCAAAAGCCGACATACCGTAGATCAGACCGAAATTAATCACTTTGGCGTAACGGCGCTGCTCGGAAGTCACGTCAACTGGCGTCGTCATAAAGATTTCCGCCGCCGTCGCCCTGTGCACGTCTTCGTTGTTGGCAAATGCCGTCAGCAGGCCTGCATCACCGGACAAGTGCGCCATGATGCGCAATTCGATCTGCGAATAATCCGCCGCAACGATGCAACTACCAGGTGCAGCGATAAAAGCTTCACGTATGCGTCGCCCCTCGGCACTGCGAATCGGGATATTTTGCAGATTGGGATCGCTGGACGCCAGACGGCCGGTCACCGCGACCGCCTGTGAATAACTGGTGTGCACGCGGCCGGTGCGGCGATTGACCATTTTCGGCAATTTATCGGTATAGGTGGATTTGAGTTTCGCCATACCGCGATAATCCAGCAGGATTTTCGGCAGCGGATAATCGAGCGCCAGCTCCTGCAACACCTCTTCATCGGTCGACGGAGCGCCGCTTGGCGTTTTTTTCACCACGGGCAAACCCAATTTACCAAATAAAATCTCCTGTATCTGCTTGGGCGAGTTTAAATTAAAAGGCTGATCAGCCGCCTCATGAGCGCGTGCTTCGAGTTCGATCAGCTTAGTGCCCAGCTCGTGGCTCTGCACATGCAGCAAATTACTGTCCAGCAATACCCCGTTGCGCTCCATCGTGTAGAGCACATGCATAGCGGGTAACTCAATATCGCGATACACATGCAGCAAACCGGATTCCTTCTCGATTTGCGGACTGAGTGCCTGATGCAATTGCATCGTGATGTCGGCGTCTTCAGCGGAATAGTGGGTCGCGATATCCAGATCGACCTGATCGAAGCAAATCTGTTTCGCCCCCTTGCCCGCCACCTCCGCGTAGCTGATGGTTTTTACCTGCAGATGGCGCATCGCCAAACTATCCATGTCGTGCGACTTGTGACTCTCCAGCACGTAGGATTGCAACAGCGTGTCGTCGTGAATTCCGGCAAGCGAAATGCCGTGATTGGCAAAGATGTGTTTGTCGTATTTGAGGTTCTGCCCCAGCTTCTTGTGCGATTCACTCTCTAGCCAGGGTTTGAGCTTCAGCACAGTTTGCTCGCGATCCAACTGATCCGGCGCGCCGGGGTAGATGTGCGCCAGCGGCAGATAGAACGCCTCGTGCGCCTGCATCGCAAAAGAGATACCGACCAACTGCGCGTCCATTACATCTAAGCCAGTGGTTTCGGTATCGACGCAAACCAGTTCAGCGGATAGTAATTTTTCAATTAAATCAGATAATTGCGCATCGGTTAAAATCGTCTTGTAATGCGCGCCATCGGTACGGGCAGCCTCACCTTCGACTACGGCTTCCGCATCCGGCAGGTCACTGCTCGCTGACGGCGTCACGGATTGCGGCACGTCAACTTTTACCGAAGCAACGTGGGCTGCGGCCAGTTCACGCAGCCAAGTCCTGAAATTCATCTGTTCATACAGTCGCGCCAGCGTTTCCCTGTCTTGAGGTGGGGCTACCAGATCGCGGCAAGCAGGTAAATCGGGCACATCGCATTTAACGGTAATCAGTCGGCGCGCCTGCGGCAACCAGTCGAGTGCGTTACGTAAATTCGCCCCCACCACCCCGCCTATGGTATCGGCGTTTTGCATCAATTTATCCAGCGTGCCGTGCTGCAACAGCCATTTCACCGCCGTCTTCGGCCCCACTTTTTCCACGCCGGGTACGTTATCGACCGCATCCCCGGTCAGCGTCAGATAATCGATGATCAACTCCGGCGGTATGCCAAATTTTGCATTCACCCCGGCGATGTCCAGCGTCTCGTTGCTCATGGTGTTGATCAGCGTTACATGCTCATTCACCAGTTGCGCCAGATCCTTGTCGCCTGTCGCGATAATGCAGCGCACGCCTTCTTTCTCGGCTTGCTTTGCCATGGTGCCGATCACATCGTCCGCCTCGACGCCTTCCACCATGGAGATTTTCCACCCGGTGGCGGCGATTAACTGATGCAGCGGCTCTATTTGCAGCGCTAGATCGGACGGCATAGAAGGGCGATTCGCTTTATATTGCGGATACCAGTCATCACGGAAGGTTTTTCCTTTTGCGTCAAATACGCACAGGCTATAATCCGCCGGGTAATCCAGACGCAAGCGGCGCAACATATTGAGCACACCGTAGATCGCATTAGTCGGAAAGCCATCCGAGTTGCGCATATCGGGCACGGCATGAAATGCGCGGTAAAGGAAGGACGAACCGTCCACCAGTAGCAAAGTTTTAGTATCGCTGTTCGTTGTCATTTTTCGATTATTTTAAGGTGCAGACATGATTTCCAGGCCAAAATTACCCACATCCGATGTTCCTGAAGCCTGGGATGCCAAGGAGGCGTGGCGCGTATTCGGCATTATGTCAGAATTTGTTTCCGCCACCGACCGTCTCGCACACATCCATCCGGCGGTGAGCATCTTCGGTAGCGCACGCACCAAACCTGATCAGACTTATTACAAATTGGCCGAAGAAATTGCCCGCCTGCTGTCAGACGCCGGATTTTCGGTGATTTCAGGCGGCGGCCCCGGCATCATGGAAGCGGCCAATAAAGGGGCTTTTTACGGCAAATCCCCCAGCGTCGGCCTGAACATCCAGTTGCCACATGAGCAATCCAACAATCCCTATCAGAATATCAGCCAGACTTTCCAGCACTTTTTCGCACGCAAGGTGATGTTCGTCAAATTCGCCCACGCCTATGTGGTCATGCCGGGCGGATTCGGCACACTGGACGAACTGATGGAAGCCCTGACGCTGGTCCAAACCGGCAAGACGCGCCGCATGCCCATCATTCTAGTCGGGAAAGCATTCTGGGGCGGCATGGTGGACTGGTTCAGAAGCGCGCTGCTGGAAGAAAAAGTCATTAGTCCAGACGACATGAATCTTATACAACTCATTGATAATCCAGAAGAAATAGTCAGCGCCATCTTCAAACACTATGAAACTTCCGGATTCGAGCCGACCGAAGAAGAACGGGAACGTCAGCTCTACCTATAAATCGGCTAAAATACCCATATTCCAATCAACAGAGACTGCTTTCATGCGCATCTTAACCTTGTTAGTGCTCGGCATTTTCCCCTTGGCCTCATTCGCCGCCCAACAGCCTGTACCCGCCAATCTGGAACCGCTGCCTCCACCGCCCGCATTCACCGCCGAATCAGACGCGGCAGACGAACCGGAAATCACCATCATCAAGCAACCGGAAACGACCGTGGAAGAATATCGCTCGGGCGGTAAAGTTTATATGATCAAGGTAACCCCCAAGATAGGCGCACCTTACTATCTCATCGATAGTAAAGGTGATGGCAAATTCGCCCGTCAGGAAAGTCTAGACAGCGGATTCCGTGCACCTCAATGGGTTATTAAACGTTTCTGATGGCGAGTACGACTTAGCCTCTCCGTTTTACTTCTTTCTCCCTCAATGGCACGCTTTGCATTCCGCCCCCGTACAAGGGCGAATAAGTAAATGAGTCCAAACCCGGTTAACTCAGGGCGCGAGGGAGACCATGAATCGCCGCGAAAATTTATCTATGTCTGTTTATACTACTGTTACTGAAGCCGAACTCACTGCCTGGCTGAGCGATTATTCACTGGGTCAACTGCTGGACCTGCAAGGCATCGCATCCGGCATCGAAAACACCAATTACTTCGTCACCACCAGCAATGGTCGCTTCGTGTTGACCTTGTTTGAAAAACTGACCACCTCAGAACTGCCTTTCTATCTAAATCTGATGGCGCATCTGGCACGTCACGGCATCCCCTGCCCGGCACCCATGGCAAACCGGCGCAATCAGTTTTTGGGCATATTGAATGACAAACCAGCCTGCATCGTCAGTCGTTTGAGCGGGAAATCCACCACCACGCCTAACCTTGCCCAATGCGCAGCGATGGGCGCGATGCTGGCGCAAATGCATATTGCCGGCACCAGCTTTTCGCAGATCATGCCCAATCCGAGAGGGGCGACCTGGCGTAGGGCGACCGCGCCGCAGGTTCGGCCTTTCGTCAATGAAGAACAAGCCATATTGCTCGACGCTGAAGTTTTACTCAACCATCGAATCGATAACTCAACCCTTCCGCAAGGACTCATACACGCCGATCTGTTCCGCGACAATGTGTTGCTTGAAGAGGATCGTGTCGGCGGGTTGATCGATTTTTATTTCGCCTGCACGGATGCGCTGCTGTACGACGTAGCGATTACCGTCAACGACTGGTGCATGAATGCCGATGGCACCCTAGATATTGTTCGTGCGCAGACTTTTTTACGTGCCTACCATGCGGTGCGTCCGTTCCAGGAAAGCGAAAAGTTGGCCTGGCCGCAGATGCTGCGACTGGCCGCTTTACGTTTCTGGCTGTCTCGCCTGTTCGATAAATATTTGCCGCGCGACGGTGAATTGATCCACGCACACGACCCCGGCCATTTTGAACGGATACTGAAAAACCACATCGCGACATCAGATACCGTCTGGTTGTAGGCGTTTGCGGCCAAAAACATTCAATAGGAAAACATGGAAGCAAAACGTTTAGAAGCACAACAGGGCTGGCAATGGATTAAAAAAGGCTATGCGCTGTTCATGCAGGCGCCGCTATTGTGGATCGTACTGCTGGCGATCTGCTTTGTGACGGCTGCCGGTGTGAACGCCGTTCCTCTGGTCGGCGAACCGCTGGTCAGCCTGCTGATGCCGGTCGCAATCATCGGCCTGATGGCAGGCTGCCGCTCGCTGGATCAAGGCGATGAACTGGAACTGATGCACCTGTTTTGCGGATTTCAGCGACACACCTCCCATCTAGTCACGCTGGGCGGCATCGCACTGGTCGGTCAATACCTGATTTTCGGCGTGATGATGGCGGTCGGCGGTGCAACTCTGGTCGGCATTTTGATGAGCAATCAGGCGCCATCATCCCCCGACGTGCTGGAACAAGCGATCGCAGGTGCCGGTGCCGCCGTGATGATAGGCATCGCGTTGTTCTCCCTGTTGCTGATGTCCATGCAGTTCGCCCCGATGCTGGTCTATTTTCGCGGCGTCCCGCCTGTTGCCGCGATGAAACTCAGCCTGAGCGCCTTCACCCGCAACATGGGTGCCATGTTTGTCTATGGCATGGCATTTATGCTGCTGGCGGTGCTCGCCAGTATGCCGATGATGCTGGGCTGGCTGATCCTGGCACCCATGGTATTCACTTCGCTTTACGCCAGCTTCTGCGATATTTTTCCGCCGGAAGTCGACATCAACCCTCAGATCATAGAAGGCGAAGTAATCACTCGCGACGAACAGGAACATTTCTAACTCGACACATTTATCAATATCAGAACGTGCTAATATATCGCATCATTTAAATATCGATCGGGGTAAGCCATGCAGTTTCAGGTCAATGAAGCAGAGGTAAAGCGCGCACAAACCCCGCACAACCTGTTGATTTCCGGACTTTTTTTATTAAACCTGCTGATGGCGCCGGCGATGCTGGCACTCAAAACCGGCATGATCGGTTTATTGCTCCCACTGCTGAGCACAGGCACACTGATTTTTTACATCTACCTGCGCAGCAAAAAAAGTACAGTCTGGTTCGTCGACGCGCACTGGCGACTCTCGTTCAAAAACAGCCGCTGGATGATGTTGGGTTATGCGGTGACGGCTGCGCTGATTTTTATCGCCTGGCTGGTCAGTATGACCGCACACGAAGCCAGCATGAAACACATCATGTGGACAGCGCTCACGCGCATCGCGATTTTGCCCACCTTAGCCGGCGTGATGATCACCGCCATCTCGGAAGCCAGTGCGATCAGTCTGGCCAGCAAACGGGAAGTTCCCGACAAACTGGTGGATCAACAAGCGCCTAGTCGGGCAGAGTAAACGCGGCGGCCTGTCCGCAGTAAATACCCGTCTCATCGATCAGATTCCAGACGGTCGCCTGCGTAATCATGAAACGCTTATTGCGGCCGCTGATTCGCATACCGGAATAGTCGTCCACAAAGCCAAATTCAGTGACTCTTGCTAGCAGACGTGCGCGCTCCTCCCTTGCCAGCGGCTCTGCCGACAGACGGGAGGGCAGACGGGTAAACGCGGCGAAGTCCATCTCGAATAACTGCAGCGCTAGTTTGTTGCCATAGAAAAACACCGGGTCTTCTTCCGTACCGTGCGCCACGATAGCCAGCGGCGCAACCCACAATGCCTTTGGATCGAACGGCTCTACCAGCAAGGGACGCCCGACTATCCGTTGATGACTCTCGACGATCAGCGCCAGACGCGCATCAGCCAAATGGCTCATAGCGCGGTGAGTTTCGCGTATTCCAGCGCCAGCCATTTACTGCCCGCATGCTTGAAATTCACCTGCACACGGCCATCGCTGCCACCGCCTTCCACTCCGGTGACCACGCCTTCGCCAAACTTCTGATGCATCACGCGTGCGCCGGTACGCCATCCGGTCCCACTCACCGAGCGCTGTGCTGACGGTATAGCGGGCACAGCAGCGGTACCAACCGGTGGCGTATAACCGAAGGAGGCAAACGGGTTGCGCGGAGCAGCCTTTGCCGAGAGCCATTGCAGCAATTCTTCCGGCAGTTCCTGCAAGAAACTGGAAGGCGAGCCGTAACTGACCTGCCCGTTCAACATGCGTCGCTGAGCGAAACTCATATACAGACGGCGACGCGCGCGGGTAATCGCCACATACATCAGACGCCGCTCTTCATCGAGGCCGCCATCCACCCGCTGACTGTTCTGATGCGGAAACAGCCCCTCTTCCAGACCGGTGATAAACACCGCATTGAACTCCAGACCTTTGGACGCGTGTACCGTCATCAAATGCAGCGCGTCATCCTGATCGCCGGCCTGATGTTCACCCGCTTCCAGCGATGCGTGAGTCAGAAACGAAGTCAGACTGTCATCCTCATTTTCATGAACGAACAAGGTCGCCGCCGTTACCAGTTCCTTCAAATTTTCCAGACGCTCTTCCGCTTCGCGCTTCTTCGCACCCGTCTCATTTTGGTAATGCGCAACCAATCCGCTGTGCGCCAGCACGTGTTCGATAATCTCAGGGAGCGGCAAATCTCGGGTCGAGGATCGCAACATCTCGATCAAACCGACGAAACCCGACACCTTGCCACCGGCACGTGCGGCTGCATCCCACAGCGTCGTGCCGTGCATTTTGGCTGCGTCCTGCACCTGCTCGATGCTGCGCGCACCGATGCCGCGCGTGGGAAAGTTGATGATGCGCAACAGCGCATTGTCGTCGTCGGTATTCTCCATCACGCGCAGATAAGCCAAGGCATGCTTGATTTCCTGACGTTCGAAAAAGCGCAATCCGCCATACACCCGATACGACAGCCCTGCCGACACCAGCGCATGCTCCAGCACACGCGACTGCGCGTTTGAGCGATACAGCAACGCCATCTCCGTCAGCTTCAATCCTTCTAACTTCAACTGCTTTATTTCACTGACAATAAAATTAGCCTCGTCGACATCGGTCGGCGCTTCCATCACGCGCAGTTTCTCGCCACCCTGTTCTGACGTCCAAAGGTTTTTGCCCATGCGGTTGCGATTATTGGAGATCAGCGCA
>CAISHO010000049.1 GCA_903885165.1 uncultured Nitrosomonadales bacterium
GCTTTATAATTCCCTACCAAAAATAAGGGCGATAACATGTCGGTTACAGTAAAAATACCTGCCATTCTGGCTAACATCCCGCTTTTTTGCGAAATGACGCCGGAAGAAATCGAAGTGATTGCCCAAGATACACGTGCCCTGCAGCTCGCACGCAACGATGTATTGTTCAGGCGCGGAGATCCTTCCAGCGGTTTTTACGTCGTGGTGCACGGCCAAATCAAACTGGCTATGTCTTCGCCGCAAGGCATCGAAAAGGTGCTTGAGCTGTTCGGGCCCGGTCAGAGTTTCGGTGAGGCGCTGATGTTTATGGATAAGCCTTATCCTATCTATGCCCATGCGCTGACCGACTGCCTGGTGCTACACATCCACAAGAGTGCCATTTTTGACAGTATCGACAGCGATCCGGCATTCAGTCGCAAGATGCTGGCCGGGCTTTCTTTCCGGTTACACCGTATGGTTCACTACGTCGAATCGTTTTCGCTACGTTCTTCGACGCAACGCGTCATTGGTTATTTGCTGCAATCGCTGGAAGAAATTGAGACGGGTCAGGATATCCATATCAATTTTCCTGCCAACAAGAACGTGATCGCCTCCAACCTAAACATTACCCCGGAAACCTTCTCCCGCATTCTGCATCTGTTATCGGACAAGGGATTGATCGAAGTAAACGGCAAGGAGGTGTGCATCAAAGATATTGCAAAATTGCGCACCTACGAGGAATAAATAGGAAGAGCATAAACTTAAAGTTTAAATATAATCAGATGGTTGTGGAATTGAATCACATCAGGCATCGATTCATCCCATCGCATTCGCGATACAGGCTTCAGCCTGCACAGACAGCACGATTTGCAAATTGAGTTGTGCTCGCGTCATGCCAACAAACAGCTTTCGGCATTCCTGTGCAGTCAGCTCTGTGAAATCCAATTCGCTCAATATGACAGCAGGTGCGCTTTGGCCCTTGAACCGATAGATGGACTCAACCATCAACTCCCCATCGCTCCAGACTGGATCACCATTACGCGTGTAGGCACCTGTAAATCGACGTGTCGTAAAACGGCCAATGTGATCGGCATTCAATAGTATCGATTTGCCACGACCATGTCCCGTCAATATGACGATATCAGACAGTGCATATCCCTGAGCCAGTAAATTTTCGACAGCTTGCACGGTTTGTATTATCAACTCAGCCTATCTTGCCTAATCAGATAAAAGCTGGGATCTTGATTTAGGCTCTCGATGCTGGTGAAAACATGACAGCACGTTCACATTGGCACCGTCTATCACAAAAAATAGCGCGTAAGGAAAACGACTCAGATTCGCTCGTCTTATTTCGAGCTCTACACACGAATAGAGGTGGGGATTACGGGCAATAAAACTGCTGGTTCGTTCGAGTTCTTCAAGGAAAGCGTTGCCCATGCCGATATGCGGTTGCGCGTACCATTGATAAGTTCGGATGCTTCAATCTGGGCCAGTGGTTTGAAAATGACCTGGAGCAACATGACTAATGCAATGAGGCCAGCAGCTTGGACTTGAGCTCCGCAAAGGTAATGCCCGGTTCTTCTGGATGGTCCCGGTGATAAGCGAGGCGGGATTTAAGCTCCGCGCGTTGAGCTTCGCTAACAAGCGGTGCTGACGCTTCGCTTTCAGCGCTAATAATCAATGCTTCTCCGAGCGAACGCTTTTCAGCGATGCTCAGATGTTCAATCTCTTCATATAGGTGAGTTTCCATTCGGGGCAGAATAGCACAAAACCAAGTCAGCTTGTAATCGCGGCATTTGAAAATGTTGGAATGTGAGACTTGACCCCCGCGACCCTACCGGAATGTGAGACTTGCCCCCCGCGACCCTGTGTAATCAAATATTTATTGTTCATACCAGGATTTAGGCTGTTCTTTTTCCCAGTCTCGTCGGCCCTGTCTCATTAGCCAACCAGTATAGAAAAACACCTCGAACATCAGCAAAGCCAACCCCCATATCGTAACGCTCTTCAGCGTGTAATCACCGATTCCCGATACCACTCCCCATGCCTTGGGCGGATTAATCCAGTTGATCAGCCACGGGCCCAGTAAGGGACCGAGTAGACCGGAAAGCGTGATCATGACGATGAAATGGATCGCGACCAGACGACTTGTTGGCAAATATTTTAAATGCACTTTGTCCCCATTTGACCGATGATTAAAGCTGATTTGATTCTTAAGTACGCACAAAATCAGTGACTGGTGCCGGCTGAACGGGTAATTTTGTTGTACACGTTGTACTTTCCGGAGGGTTTGCACATCGGGATACGCTTCACTTCCTTGAGCGTTTGAGCGTCATAAATCACCAGTGCGCCGTCCATCTCCCAGATGCTGACCAGAACATATTTCCCGTCTCGGGTAAATTCAACATGCGCAGCGGTTTTGCCGGGCTCAGGACGCAAGATGTGCGCGACTTCCAGCGTATTCTTATCGATCAGCGTCATGGTGTCGCGACTCAAAGGGTTACCGGTTGCGAAACCGTCCGTCCAGGCATAAGGCGTATTCTCATGACTGCGCATAAAAAACCCCGGGCCCGGCGTCTGGATTTGCTTGATAGTCTGCCAGGTTTGCATATCGATGACGGTCACTAAACCCTCTTTGGTGTTTGGTGTCGCCATCACCGGATGCCCCTGATAGTTCCAGGTAATACCGGAACCCAGATGGGGCATACCGGGCAGATCCAGATCGGCCACTTTTTTCCCGGTATCCAGATCCAGCACATGACCCTTTTTACTGTCGCGCGCCGTGCTGATAAGATGTTGATAAGTCTGATCAAAAAAGAAATCATCTAAATAGTCATCCACAGAGATGCGGCGCACCGGAAAAGTCTTCTCTCGCACCACCATGTCAACTGATGCAGGATCAAAACTTTGCTGCCAGTTGCTTTTCTGCACGGCATAGGGAATCTCCCACACTTCCTTGACATCCTTCAACGCAGCAATAAAACTGCCGCGCGGTTCCGCCTGATACACGGCAGAAATCCGTGAGCTTTTGCCATTTTGCCCCACCGCCTCGATGATTTTGATCAGCGAAAGATCGTCTGCCTTCAACAATACCAGCGTATGAGGCAAATAATTGCCGACCAGTATCGTCTTGCCGTCACCGGAAACAGCCAGATTACGGCTATTGATTCCCGCGCGGATTTCCGCCACGATCTTAAGGTTATAAATATCAAATTTGCTGATCCAGCCGTCGCGCGAAGCAAAATAAACGTAGCGCCCGTCAGGTGAAAATTTAGGGCCGCCATGCAGCGCGAAGCGCGTCTGAAAGCGGGTGATCGGTTCAAACTTATCACCGTCCAAAATGGTAGCGTGATGATCGCCCAATTCGACTACCACGAATAGATTTAAAGGATCGGCCTTAAAGATCGGCTTGTCAGACATCGCCCCGGCAACGCGAATATGTGACGCGGAGATCTCTTTTTCGCCCCATACCGGCACTTGCGGTAAAGCAGTGTAGATCAAGCCTGTCAGCGCCTCAATATCCTCTTTGGAAAGCTTTTCAGCAAAACCTGCCATCTGGCTTGCCACCCTGCCCTCAGCTATCGTTTTAATCGCCTCCGGGCGTCGCAGGCGTTCGAGATTTTCCGGTAACAGCGCAGGACCTGCGCCTCCCAAACGGTCTGCGCCATGACACGAAGCGCAATGCGTGGCGTAAAGTTTTTCGACCGGTTCAGCGGCCAGTGCTACCGGCACAAACCATAAAAAAACGAGACAAATCAATTTCATTTTCATACCTCCTCAACTGTCTGCTGCAACACGCCGATTTCCTCATCGAGCAGATAACAGGCCGGGTCTTCCGCCCACGGATCGCCCGTCACCTGCCAGGCACGCACCCGGGTATTACCACCGCAGATCGCGAAATACTCACACGATGCACAGCGCCCCTTCACATGGCGAGGTTTAGCCTTCAACCCGGCCATAATGGGGTCGGAGATATCCATCCAGATCTCGGAAAAACGCCGCTCGCGCACATTGCCCAGCGTGTAATTCCACCACATGGTATCGGGATGAACGTTGCCCAGATTATCTATATTCGCAACGTTCACACCGGACGAATTACCGCCCCACTGTTCAAGCTTGGCACGAATATGGTCTTGCAGATGCGGGAAGTTTTTTCTCACCCACAGCAGCAGATACACACCATCCGCATCGTTATTTCCGGTGACAAATTCGGTAACTTTCCCGGCCTGCTCGGCACGCCAACAGGTATCGAATAACAAATCCATCGCGGCGCGCGTAGTCTGATGAAAAGCATCATCCCGACGGTTCTTGTTGCCACGCCCGGCATAGTTAAGATGCGAGAGATAAAACTTGTCCAGTCCTTCCTCTTCCATCAGTTGCAACAAAGCCGGTAAATCCTGCGCATTGTCCTCTGTCAGGGTAAATCGGATGCCGACCTTGATGCCGCGCGCCTTGCAAAGGCGGATGCCATGCATGGATTTTTCAAACGCACCGTCCATGCGGCGAAATTTATCGTGCGTTGCCGCGATACCGTCCAGACTGACACCGACGTAATCAAACCCGACTGCGGCGATTTGCTCGATATTGCTCTCGTCGATCAACGTACCATTGGATGACAGCCCAACATAGAAACCCAAAGATTTGGCACGATGAGCGACATCGAAAATATCAGCGCGCATCAGCGGTTCACCGCCCGAGAGTATCAACACCGGAACGTGAAAGCCCTTCAGATCATCCATCACGGTAAATACCTCGCTGGTGGACAATTCACCGGCAAAATCCTTGTCAGCGGAAATCGAGTAACAGTGCTTGCAGGTCAGGTTGCAACGCCGAATCAGATTCCAGATCACCACCGGCCCCGGCGGATTGCGCCTCAATCCTAGCGGTGTGCGATGCGCGATTTCCTGCATAAATTGGGAGATGCGAAACAAGTTGGCCTCCTGCGAATTAACGTGAAACTCGCGTAGCGATTCGATTACCCTTTCCCTCGCATGCGGGGGAAAGTTGAAAAGAGGGAAACGGGCGTGGCGACTTTCATTGTCATGCCCGTTAGTCTGCGTAACGGTGCTGCAAACAATTTAGCCGAACTCAAGCGGTGCAGAAATGATTCAAATCAAGGAAGGCCAGATTTAACCGGTAATGCGCAAGCCGGTTTTTTTCAGGATGCGTGTACTGTAAAGTATTTCATGCGCGCGGCAGGCATCTCCGAGCAACTCGGCGATCAGGAATGCCTTCTGTTGAGTTTCAACTTTATCGTGGCCATGCACCATGGCAAACAGGTTGTAATTCCAGTCTGGCAGATGACGCGGACGCTGATAACAATGACTGACAAAGTCGAGCCGACCGATAAGCACACCCAATTCGTCGATGCGTTCATCCGCCACATCCCAAACCGTCATCCCGTTGGCCTTATAGCCTAACGCATAATGATTCGGCACGGCGCCGATGCGGCGTATCATGCCGTCATCCAGCATAGCGCACATCCGCGTCATCACCTCGTCAGGGGTAATCCCGACCTGCTGCGCCACCGCGTGATAAGGCTGAGGCACAAGCGGCAGACCGCACTGAGTAGCGAGAATAATAGCTCGATCGATAGCATCCATAGGTATGATTTATTGTCCTGATTAACCGTTCTGAGCATGTCATTGCGAGAACCGCGAGAGAATCGTGGCGGGACGCGGCAATCAAGATGCATTTATTTAAACAGCCCTTTCGATTGACTGGATTCACTGCGTTCGCAATGACTGCCTTCATCGGCAACACTAGACCTGCAATTTCAGCTCAACAAAATATTCCTTTATTTTCGGCATGTTAAAAACCTCATATCCGGTTTGATGTGCAATTTTTTCCAGCACTTCCGGCAGCCCCTGCGGCGTTTCAGTCGCCAGCACAAACCACATGTTCATCACATGATCCCGAGCGTAATTATGGGCAATTTCAGGCATTTGATTGACGATCGCTGCCACGCGCTCAAAATCGTCGGGAGGAATTTTCATCGCCGCTAGGCTTAAACCACCACCCAATCGCTCGGCATGAAACATCGGGCCGAAGCGCGTCAACACCTTATCGGCAAGCAGTCGCTGGATGTGCGCCAGCAATTCGCTTTCATTGGTGCCTAATCGCTGGGCCATTTCGGCATAAGGCGAATCACTGACGGGAAAATCCCCCTGCAACTGGTTGATGATCGCCCGGTCGAGTTCGTCCATCAGAGAGCCTCACGCGCATATCTTGCGCCGCACTGTTTGAAGCGGCGAGTGCTGAATAAGACCTCGCTAGCCGCATCCTGCAAGCCGCATCCGTTGCGCATCTCTTCGACTCGCGCCATCACTTCCTCGCGATCATGCCCGTGTATCATGCAAAACAAATTGTAGCGCCAGTCGGGCAGACGTCTTGGGCGGCGGTAACACAAAGTGACGAACTCAAGTTGCCCCAAGCATGAGCCTTGCTGCTTAACCTCTTCATCAGGAATATCCCACACCACCATGGCGTTGGCGCGATAACCCAGTTCGTGATGACGGACAATCACACCGATCCGTTTAATTACACCCAGGCGGATCAGGTTTTCGATCCCGGAAACAACCTCTGCTTCAGACAGACCCAGCGCATCCCCCACCGCACTAAACGGACGTTCAATCAGCGGCAATCCGGATTGTATGGCGGCGATCAGATTATTTTCCTGCTCGCTGGGTAAATAAGGCTGACTCGGCACGCCGCAATGGCTTTCGATAAAAGCCGCGCTCTTGGTTTTACTACCCGTCATATCGAAGCCTAAATCGATGTGATAGTCCTCCACCAGCGGCAGAACCAGCACCTTGCAACCGGATCGCTGCTCGATTTCTTTCAACACCCGCTGCAATTCTGTTTCAGTTGAGGTCGCAGCCACGAACCATAAATTGTAATGATGTTCCCGCTGGTAGTTGTGGTTAACTTCCGTGTAACTGCTGACCATTTGCGCCACTTCTTCCAGACTGTCTTCTGCTACCGCTAGCGCTGCCAGCGTGCTGAAACCGATGCTGCGCGGACGAAATACCGCGCCCACCCGGCTGATCGCCCCCTGCTGTTGCAAATCATTTAATACGTGCAACACCTCAGATTCCTCAACACCCAAACGCCCGGCAATGACGGCAAATGGGCGTGACTCAAGCGGAAAATCACGCTGATAATCATTGAGCAGGTGCGCCTTCAGATCGTTATTCATAACCCGGTCCGGTTGGCGCGATGTGTGAAGAAAATACCGCTGGGGTTGCTGGCGGGCAGTTCGCCCTGCACGTCAAAGGTTACACTGTCGTAGATCAGCAGTTTGTTATCGTCCCGCGCAGACACCCAGACCGACTCACCGCGCGGTGTGAATTCCATGTGCAACACGCCTTTACCCGGCTTGAGCGTCTGCACGATAGCTCGGCTGGGCACATCGATGACCTGCACCGTATCGTTGTCGGGCAACGCAAAATTTACCCAGACCTGGCGATTGTCCGGTCGCGCCACCACAAACACGGGTTGTCCGTGCACCGGAATATGCGCCACTTCCTGCCAGGTATTCTCATCGATCACCAGCACCTCGTGGCGACCGACCGCCGGCACCAGCAATTCATTGCCGGTCGCCGCCCACCCTTCCAGATGCGGCATCTTGTATACCGGCAGCTTCTGTTCACCCTTGCCATAGTGATTCAGCACCCGCTTCACGCCTGCGTCAGGATTCCACAAATCAAGCTGCGCCATACCGTCTTCGCCGAACAGACCAGCCAGATAATATCGACCATCGGCTGTGATCATGGCGTCATAGGGTTCGCGACCAATATTCTTGTATTTACGCAACAACGGATGGGCGGGCGACTTCATATCGCCGACCCAGATTTCCCCCGACTCAAATAAACTCCAGACAAAACAGTTGCCCGGTGCATCCACCAGACCGACCACCTTGGAAGGCTTCCCCTCGTCGTTCAGCGAAGGGATATCCGCGACCAGTTCCAGCGTCGCAGAATCGAACACCTTGACGCCACCGGGCGTGTAATTGGCCACCGCCACCAACCTACCGTCCTGGGAGATGGCGCCGCCTATACTGTTGCCCGATTGAATGACGCGTTTTACGATCTCCATTTTCAGCAGATCTATCTTGCTCAGTCCCCCATCCCGGCCAAAAACATAGGCATAGCGCCCGTCGCGGGAATAATTCACCGAAGCGTGGGACAAATCGCCTAGACCGGATACGTGACCCAACACCAGACGGTGAGTGGTTTCTACGATCGCGATGCTGCCTGTTGCGCGTTCGATCACAACGCCCAGATCACCCGTACCGCGCAATGGCGGAGACGCACAGCCATACAAAAACAGGCTGATCACAAAAACAATACTAATGCGCTTTAACATCGGGAAACCCCTGTTTGAGTTTTTCAACTATCCATTGCGCTTCGGCTTCATTCAGAAATCCCTGCCAGGGCGGCATCGGCGTATCCGGACGCCCGTGGAGTATGGTCGCCACCAGACTGTCATCCGGCTTCCCCTTCAATGCGTCAGGCGTCAGCTCAAGACCCAGACCGCCGTTCAGCCGCATACCGTGACATGAACCGCAATCGTTGCGCACCAGAGCGATCAACTCATTGCGACGCAAGGCGTCTGGCTCCGCCTTACAATACGAACAAAAATACAATAAAATCAATAAGATATAACTCGATGACACAGATGATTTCATGACACGATGATCACAAACGAGTTAGTTCGCCAGCACCCATTCCACCAGCGTCTTGATATCAGCATCGCTGACTTTCGGGCTATTAGCGGGCATAGGAATCGGACCCCATACCCCTTTTCCGCCCGCTTTTACTTTACTGACCAATGTATTCACCGCCTCTTTATCTCCTTTGTATTTTTTGGCTACGTCCTGATAGGCGGGCCCCACCATTTTTTTGTCTATCGCATGGCAAGCCAGGCAGTTATGCGTCTTCGCCAGTGCCGCGCCTTGCGCCATATCCACAGCGATGGCTGAGTGCACGCCCATCAAACAGACACCGGCCAGCAATAATGTGTAATGTATTTTCATGATAGTTCCTTTTAAATGTATCTTTTATTTTTGAAGTAACACGGAGCATCGCGATGCATTACCCCGTGTCCCACCGCTATATTTTTCTATTAATAAACATCGTGTTGCGTGTTATATACGTTGAATTTTCCTGTCGGCGTGACAATTTCAGCGTCCCTGATAACGTTCTTCAACTTACGTGTCTTATCATCCACAACCACGATGGCAGACTCCTTGTCCTTGGCGCTCCATATCGAGAACCAGACTTCGTCGCCTGCTGCATTGTATTCAGGTTGCAAGACTCGTTTAGCGCCCTCACCCAGACCCGACCACTCTCCTATCGGCAGGACGGTGTAGCCTTTATCCAGATGAGCAATATCGTAAACGGCAATAGACTGACTTAATGCCGGATCAGGATTGAGCGGGGTATCTACCCACAGATTTTTGGATTTCGGATGGGTCTTAATGAACAGTGAACCGCCACCTTGCCCCTTGAGTGTACGCACGACTTTCCAGGCATTCTGCTTGTGCTTGACCGGATCGGTTCCGATTAAGGTAATGGAATCATCCCCCAGATCGCCCGTTGCCCAAACCGGACCGAATTTCGGATCGATAAAATTGGCACCACGACCGGGGTGAGGCGTTTTACCCACATCGACCATCGCGGCCAGTTTGTCGGTCTTGGTATCCACCACTGCAATCTTGTTGGAAGCATTGGCAGCCACCATCATATAACGACCGGTCGATTCAAAGCCGCCGTCATGCAGGAAGCGCGCCGCATCGATGATAGTCATCTTTAGATTGACCAGATCGGAATAATCCACCATATAAATCTTGCCGGTTTCCTTGGCATTAACCAGAAACTCCGGGTGATAGTGGGATGCGACAATTGAAGCTACACGCGGTTCAGGGTGATATTCCTGCGGTTCAACCGTCATGCCGCGCGTTGAGACGATCTTGCGCGGTTTGAGCGTATCGCCATCCATGATCACAAATTGTGGCGGCCAGTAGGTTCCTGCGATGGCTAGCTTGTCCTCAAAACCCTTGAACTTGGAGGTTTCGACCGAGCGCGCTTCCAGACCGATCTTGATTTCAGCCACAATCGCCGGCTTTTCCATCCAAAGGTCAATCAAATCGAGTCTGGCGTCACGGCCTATCACATACAGATAGCGCCCGGAAGCGGACATACGGGAAATATGCACGGCATAACCGGTTTTGATCGTTTCGACAATTTTCTTGGTATCGCCGTCTATCAGTGCAATCTTGCCCGCATCCCGCAGCGTCACGGAAAATAGATTTTTCAGGTTAAGCTTATTCATCTGCTTAACAGGGCGCTTTTCCGGCGGGACCATCACCTTCCAGGTGGATTCCATTTCCTTCATGCCGTATTCCGGCGGGGTTGGCGGTTCCTGTTGCACGTAACGCGCCATCAGATCCACTTGCGCCTCGGTCAATTCGCCCGAAGTCCCCCAATTGGGCATACCGGCTGGAGATCCGTAGTTGATAAACGTCTTGAGATATTCGGTGCCACGTTCTAACGTAATATTCGGCGTCAGCGGCTTGCCTGTCGCCCCCTTGCGCAGCACACCGTGACAACCCGCACAGCGCTGGAAAAAAATCTCCTTACCTTGGGCGAATTCCGCTTCCGTCATCGGCGGCGCCTTGGGATTAATATTCTGATGCATGGGTTCGTTGGCGAGCGGCGAACCTCCTGAACTTTCATAAATCACTTCCACCTTGCCGTGTCCTGCCGTCTCCGCATAGGCAGTAGCAAACGGCAAAGTCGCCAGCACCATCAATCCCAATATCGTTCTATTCATCACGCACCCCTATTTTGACTGGAAACAAGTACATCGCCGGGCCAAAATTTTCGCATTGGCCATGATGAGCATGGTCAAATAATCACGGTTCGATTTCATTGATGTGAATCAATAAATTCTACAATGATCCAAATGCCCGATTATTTTTTGTCTACAGAATTAAGGAGCGAGGGGGTGCTTTTATAGCATATTGATTAATAGAAGTTTTTTATCATTCCTGACGTTTCGTGCAGTCCTGCCGCCAGCATTTCCCCCACAGCAACCGGATCGCGTTCAGAACGCAACGTACGGTGTAGTATTTCCGCTTCGGGATATGCAGCTCGCAGCATACCCAGCCATTGTTTGAGCCGCCCGGGTGCATGCCGGTGTTCCATTCTGGCGCACAATTGCTCGTAGAAATCGATGACCCAGGGCAACAGCGCCAGCCACTCCATGGCCTCCTCCCCAGTCTTGATGCGGCGCATCAAATCAGGCCGGATAATCACGCCGCGCCCTATCATGACATCCGCGCAACCGCTGACGCGGCGTATTTCCTCATAATCCTGCGGCGTCCACACCTCCCCGTTGGCCACCACCGGCAGTTTCACAGTTTCACGAATTTGCGCTAACCACTCCCAGCGCGCGGGAGGGCGATAAGCATCCGACTTGGTACGCGCATGGACAGTGATTTCACTAGCCCCTCCCGCCTCGATGGCACGTGCACAATCGAGCGCCAACGAGGTGTCCGATATTCCCAGTCGCATCTTGGCGGTCACCGGAATATGAAGTGGCACCGCGCGACGGGTGGCCGATACGATGGTGTGGATTTGCTCCGGAAACGCAAGCAATACCGCCCCGCCCCCGTGACGATTCACCGTGGGTGCCGGACAGCCGAAATTAAGATCTATGCCGGGTGCGCCCAGAGCAGCGACAAAGGCTGCATTCTCCGCCAAACATACCGGATCACTGCCCAGCAATTGCACACGTACCGGCACACCGTTGCGCGTACAGCCGCCGTGTGCCAGTTCCGGCACTGTGCGCAGCAGCATTTTTTCGGTGAGCAGATGATTGGTGATGCGCACGAATTCGGCGACGCAAAAGTCGATACCGCCCAGACGCGTCAATATATCGCGCAAACTGTGATCGGCTATCCCCTCCATCGGGGCAAGTATCAAGCGCATGAATTATTTACGATAAAATCATTATTAATCATAATATTATAATTTACCGGCATTCAAACTGATCATCAGCACACCGGCCAGCACCAGCGATGAGCCTGCCACTTGCAAGAGCGAAACCTGCTCGTTCAGGAATAAATAAGCCAGATAAATGGTGCTGACCGGGCCGATAGAGCCGATCAGCGAGGCGCTGCCTGAACCGATGCGGCGTATCGCGTAGGACAATAAAAACACCGGCAACACCGTCGAGAATATCGCCATAAACAACGACAACTCATAGACGCGCCGGGACAATGCTAGCTGAGCGACGGAATGGGTGACAAAAAACTGCAACAGGCTGGCTGCGCTCGCGACTATCATGGCATAGGCGGTGAAGCGCGCCGTGCCGATGCGCCGTATCGCGTGACCTGCACCGACCAGATAGATCGAATACGACAAAGTGCTGGCAAATACCAGCGATGCGCCCAGCAAAACGCCGCCTTGTTTCGCGCTCATGTCGTGCAGAAACACCAGCGCAATGCCAGCATAACTGAGCAGCATCGCCGCGATGACCGGTTTCCCGATCGCACGCCGGTATAGCAACGCGGAGAGCAACACGGTCATGGTCGGGTAGAGAAACAAGATCAGCCGTTCAAGGCCTGCTGAGATATATTGCAACCCTAAAAAATCCAGGAAACTGGACAGGTAGTAGCCCACCAGACCTAAACCCAGCACTAGCAATTTATCATGGGTATTGAGGGGTTCTGCCTGACTTCGGGAAAGCCAAAGCGCGACACCGATAAAAACCGGTACGGAAAACGCCATGCGCAGCGCAAGCAAAGTCACCGCATCGACGCCCTCGATGAAGGCGAGTTTGACCAGGATCGCCTTGGCGGAAAATCCCACCGCCGCGAGCAGCGCAAAAACCACGCCCAATAATGAATTGCGATTCATGAGTGAATTTTTACAGAGGCTGGTATCAGCCACAACGATTAAAAATCAAAGGAGAGTTGACGGTGATGCTTGATCGACAAGCAATAAATGACTTGGCCAAATTGCGCATAAAGCACCAGGTAATCCGAAAACAGATATTCGCGCAATTCACTACCTGTCAGCTTTACCTGCAAACGCGACAGCGCATTCTCCACCTCTACAGAGCGCACTGTCCGCTCAAGAAAAAGTCGTCCGATCGAAGGAAACCTTTCAAGATTCGGAATCAAGGTATCGTTCAACTCATCAAGCAAGCGATCATACGCCTCCTGCGCATCCAACTTATCCAGAAACCCGGCAATAGTTTCAAGATTGCATTCAAAATTAGCGGTAAGTTTTACGGAAACGACCATCTCATTCTCAAGCCTGTGCGACACGAGCACGTTTTAACGCGGCGATCGCTTCTCGCGCATCCTTCACCCGCCCCGCTGCCACATCCTCCAAGCCTTTAACCGCTTGATCAACCAGTAACAGGTGGATACGCTCACGCTCCAGACTATGGTAGTAATCCAGCTTATCCGAATCTATCAGAGCGACATAACTCTCACCATTTTTAGTAATTATTTTTTCAGCGCCGGCTTTAACCTGGTCAGCCAACTCTGAGAAATTGGCACGCGCTTGCGAAAATGCCACCACATCACATGCAGAGATTCCCATGACACTCTCCATTATTACAAAATTTTGTGCAATATGTTGTGCATCATACAACCCGCAATGACAACAGACAACTATCGGATTTTCAGTATTTCCTGTTCACGCCACTGAGCAGCGCTTTAATCGCAGCGGTGACGATATTCGCATCAATGCCCACGCCGTAATTGCTTCCACCGTCATGCGCGATTTCGATAAAGGCACAGGCATCGGCGCTCTCGCCACCGCATCGCATCGCAGTCTCGTCATAACTGCGCACCTGAACGTCAATCCCGGCGCATTTGAGCGCATGAACGGCGGCATCGATCGGCCCGTTCCCCTCGCCCGTAAGTATCTGCGACACACCGTCGATCGCAACTTCCAGCCGGATACCCTGCAACGCACCTTGTTCAAAAAGATGATGCGTGCGGTAGTTTACAGGGGACGCCGCCTCAAGATACGTTTGGTTAAAAATTTGCCAGATATCGGCAGCTAGCATCTCACCGCCTAAACGGTCGGCGTGTTTTTGCACTACAGCGGAGAATTCGACCTGCAAACGACGCGGCATCACCACACTGTATTCCGCCTCCATCAGATAAGCGATGCCGCCCTTGCCCGACTGGCTATTGACCCGAATCACCGAATCGTAATTACGCCCGGCGTCCTTAGGATCGATGGGAAGATAAGGGACGTTCCAGCGCGCACCGGGCAACTGTGCGGCAAAGCCCTTCTTGATCGCATCCTGATGTGAACCCGAAAAAGCGGTAAACACCAGATCGCCCGCATAAGGATGACGCGGGTGGATGGGTAACTGGTTGCAATGTTCGACGGTGCGAGCCACCGCGTTGATATCGGAGAAATCGAGTCCCGGGTCCACCCCTTGCGTGAGGAGATTAAAGGCCAGCGTCACAATATCAACGTTGCCGGTGCGCTCGCCGTTGCCGAACAGACAGCCTTCGACGCGATCGGCTCCTGCCATCTGGCCCAATTCGGCTGCGGCCACCGCCGTCCCTCTGTCGTTATGGGTATGCAAACTGATGATCACGGCATCGCGCCGCGCCAAATTCCGGTGCATCCACTCGATCTGGTCAGCATAAATATTCGGCGTGGCCACCTCCACCGTCGCAGGAAGATTGAGGATCACCTTGTTGTCCGGTGCCGCACCCCACGCCTCAGTCACCGCATTGCAAATTTCGAGCGAGAATTCAAGTTCAGTCGCGGTAAAGGTTTCCGGACTATATTCGAGCACCCATTCTGTCTCGGGCTGTTCGGACGCCAATTGCTTGATCAAGGTCACGGCCGATACCGCCATCTGGATGACTTCATCCCGTTTAAGGCCAAACACCATATCGCGAAACGATTGTGAGGTCGCGTTATACACGTGCACGATGGCGCGCCGCGCCCCCTTGAGTGACTCCATGGTGCGGCGGATCAAGTGTTCGCGCGCCTGAGTCAATACGGCGATAGTCACGTCATCCGGAATATGACGATCCTCGATCAAACCGCGCACAAAATCGAATTCGGTCTGCGAGGCGGAAGGAAACGCGACCTCGATCTCTTTGAACCCCACCTCGCAGAGCATGTTGAACATGCGCATCTTACGTTCGATGTTCATCGGTTCGAACAAAGACTGGTTGCCGTCACGCAAATCCGAACTCATCCAGATCGGGTGTTGAGTGATGGTTTTATCCGGCCACTGGCGATTAGCGAGTTTAACGGCTGGGAAACCCTGATATTTATTCGGGTGTGACATGACGACTCCAGATAGACATTAAAGTGAATCTCGCGTAGCGATTCGTTTGCCCTTTCCCCCCGCATGCGTGGGGGAAAGTTGAAAAGAGGGGAACGGGCATAGCGAACTTCATTATCGGGGGGCATCATTACCATGCCCGTTCGATAGAGCACATCATAAGCAAAACACGACGACAGGTGCTTGCGTTTTATAGTTAATTTTTAACACAAAACGCAATATTATTGCCAAATGACTCAAGTTAACTTATATTAAATTCCACATAATAAAAATTAACAATATTTTATGCAACTCGACAACTACGACAGACAGATGCTGCGCATCCTGCAGGAAGACGGGCGCATCAGCAATCAGGATCTAGCTGAACGCATCGGCCTGTCGCCCTCCCCCTGTTTACGGCGGTTACGCACGCTGGAAGAAGCGGGGCTGATCACCGGCTACCGCGCGCTGCTCGATGCCAAAAAACTGGGGTTGTCGCTGATGGCACTGATCCACATCTCGATGGACAAACATACGCCCGAACGCTTTAGCAACTTCGAGACTCAGGTCGCTCTGATCGCTGAAGTACTCGAATGCCTGCTGATCACAGGTCAGGATGCCGATTATCAACTCAAGGTGGTGGTGAGAGACATGGATGGCTATCAGGATCTGCTGCTCAACCGCCTCACCCGCATCGAAGGGGTGACCGGTGTGCATTCCAGTTTTGTGCTGCGCCGCGTGATCGACAAGACTGCGCTGCCGGTTTAATCCTACTGTATTTGACCCATATCAATATCAGCCACATCCAGCAAGAGTAAATTGTTGCACAGTTTTTAACCTAAGGAGAACACGATGAAACTGCATTACCTCGTTGCATTGACCGCAGCACTGTCTTTTTCCGCCCATGCTGCCGATGAGGGCGAAGCACTCTACAAGAAGAGCGGTTGCGCGGCTTGTCACACAGTCGCCAAGAAACTAGTTGGTCCAGCCTACAAAGATGTCGCTGCAAAATACAAGGGGGACAAGGACGCTCAGGCGAAGCTGGAAAAGAAAGTCCGCGCTGGCGGAGGCGGTGTATGGGGAGCTATGGCTATGCCACCACAAAAGACACCGAGTGATGCGGATATCAGCACGCTGGTCAAGTGGGTACTCAGCCAAAAATAAATCGTATATGCACATAAAAAGCCGGCGAAAGCCGGCTTTTTTGTTGTCTACGGCAAGCCACGCTTGTATGGCCGAACTGTTATAATCACCGCCAAATTTTTCAGCACGACTCAATGAATATCCTTTACGAAGAAGACGGTAGTTTCAAGGTGGGCAGCGTCATGACAGACAACACCTCCTCGTTGCAGATCGAAAGCCTGTCCGGCAAGCGCAGTAAGATCAAGGCGAACAACGTGATGTTGCATTTCACCCAGCCCGTTATGGCTGAATTTTTGCCGCAGGCTGAAGCGACTGCCGCCGACATCGATGTGGAATTTTTGTGGGAGTGCTGCCCGCCTGACGAATTCGGCTTCGAACAAATCGCCAGCGAGTATTTCGGCCATAAACCCACTTCACTGGAAGCGGCGGCCGCCCTGATCCGCTTGCACAGCGCGCCAATTTATTTTCACAAGAAGGGCAAAGGACGCTACCGCGCAGCCCCCCCTGAAGTATTGAAAGCCGCACTAGCCGGTGCCGAGAAAAAACGCCAGGCGCTGGCGTTACAGGCGCGTTACACGGAGCAATTGAGCCGTTTCGAGTTGCCTGTGGAATTTACCGCGCAGCTGACACAACTGCTCTACAATCCGGACCGAAATACGCTGGAAGTCAAGGCGCTGGAAGCGGCCTCGGCGGCCACGCACCTGTCTACTCTGCATCTGCTGCATCGCTGCAACGCACTGCCCTCGACGCACGAATACCATCTGCAAAAGTTCCTGTTCGAGAATTTCCCCAAGGGCACCGACTTCCCGCCTATCCCGCTGTCATCGTGGGAAGAGCTGCCGATGGGTGCATCCAATGCCTTCAGCATAGACGATGCGAGCACCACGGAAATCGACGATGCGTTTTCGGTACTGAAACTAGACAACGGCAACTGGAAGATCGGCGTGCATATCGCTGCTCCCGCACTCGGCATGCCGCGCGACTCGGAAGGCGACAAAGTGGCTGGATCGCGCCTGTCCACCGTGTACATGCCGGGACAAAAGATCACCATGCTGCCGGACTCCGTGGTGCAGGCTTTCACACTGACGGCGGATCGCGTCTGCCCTGCCCTGTCGATGTATATCGAAGTCGAGCAGGATACACTGGCCATTTTGAGCTACGACAGCCGCGTCGAACGCGTACACATCGCTGACAACCTGCGTCACGACACGCTGGAACCCTTGTTCAACGAGGAGACGCTAGCGGCAGGGAAACTGGATTACCCTTATGCCAACGAATTGACCCTGCTTTGGCATCTGGTGCAGAAGATGGAAGCCGGACGCGGCAAGTCGGAAAACAACACACAACTGGATTTCAACTTCCACATCGATAGCGATCGCGTGACCATTACCACCCGTCGTCGCGGCTCACCGATAGACAAGGTCGTGTCGGAGTTGATGATCCTGGTCAATTGCGAATGGGGTAAACATCTGGCCGAACACGGCTTCCCCGGCATTTACCGTACCCAGCAGGGCGGTAAAGTCAGGATGAGCACAGTAGCCGCCCCCCATCAGGGTCTGGGCGTTGCGCAATATATGTGGTCGAGTTCGCCGCTGCGCCGCTATGTGGACATGGTCAACCAGCGCCAGATCATCGCCATGCTGCGTGACGACGAAGCGCCTTATCCGAAGAACGACACTGCGCTTTATGCCACGCTGCGCGACTTCGACACCATGTACACCATCTACAACGAATTCCAGCGTAATATGGAACGTTACTGGTGTCTGCGCTGGCTGCAACAGGAAATGACTGACGCCCCGCTGCAAATCACGGCCAGCGTAATCCGCGAAAATCTGGTGCGGATGAGCGAGATACCGCTGGTGTTCCGCGTGCCTTCATTGCCCGAACAACTCCCCGCCGGCACCCGTGTGCAACTGGAAGTGGTCAGTATCGATTTGCTGGATCTATCATTGCTGACGCGTTATGTCGCCACCATAGCAGGCACCACAGAAACGATGCAGTTTGAAGATGCCGACGCAGCAGATGAGCTGATCGAAATTTCAGAACCCGTCGCAGAACTGGCTTCACCAACTATCACCACGGAAGAGGAACCCGCTTGCTAAGCCGTGCAAAATTCACGGTACTGA
>CAISHO010000050.1 GCA_903885165.1 uncultured Nitrosomonadales bacterium
CAGCCGCCATGACAAGACCCGGCGAGAGTACCAGTCTATCACTGCTACCAGATACACAAATCCTCGCGGCAGCCGGATATACGTGAGATCTGTACTCCACACCTGATTGGGACGGGTAATTAGCGCGCCCCGCAGCAGGTACGGATAAACCTTGTGTTCCGGATGGGGGCGACTGGTGTTCGGCCCAGGCGCCATGCCAGCCAAGCCCAACGACTTCATCAACCTCTGCACGCGCTTGCGATTGATCACATAGCCCAAACCCCGCAAATGAATCAGCATCTTACGGCTGCCGTAGAACGGGCGGCTTGTGTACTCGACGTCAATCAATGCCAATAACACCAATTCCTGTTCATCCGGCTTGGGCTCCACATGGAGCGCGTAGACTGTCGAACGATTAACGCCAGCCAGTTCACACTGCCGTGTGAGCGCCAAGGGTTCTACGCTGGCAACCCAAGTTCTGCGTTCCTCTACAGGCAGATCCCAGACTTTTTTTTGAGCCAGTCTAATTCCATTTTCAGTCGCCCGATTTCAGAATACAAGCGCTCCGGGCTGGCAGACGGATCGGCAGGTTTGGGGCCGCGTTTCACATCAAACAGGCTGACAGCTTGTTCTTGCAGTTCGCGCTTCCACTGACCAACTTGCGTCGGATGCACGCCAAATTCCTGACCAATCTCATTCACTGTCTTGACGCCTCGGATCGCTTCAAGCGCCACTTTCGCCTTGAACTCGCCCGTGAAATTCTTACGTCGGCTTTCACTCATCACCTGCTCCTTTTTTACGGCAGGCTACCATCTTAATTCACTGCCTGAAATTCGGGGGCCACTATAATCAGCGCATACAAATCATGGGCAAAATTATCCAGCTGCGCTAGCCACAGGCGATTGCGGCGTGTGAAGGAGTTGTAAGCCAGCACCGCAGGTATCGCCACCGCCAACCCTACCGCCGTCATGATCAGCGCCTCGCCCACGGGCCCTGCCACCTTATCCAGCGTGCCCTGCCCGCTCATACCGATCTGCACCAGCGCATGATAAATACCCCACACTGTGCCGAACAGTCCGACAAACGGCGCAGCTGACCCTGCAGAGGCAAGCACGGTCAGTCCATATTCGACGCCAGTTGCTTCCTGATCGATGCCATTGCGCAGCACACGGGTCAGATATTCCGAAATACCGCCTGCAGCCAGCAACTTTTCCGCTCCGCGCTGATTGCCGCTGTTCACCGTTAACGCCTGACGCGCCAGTTCAGAAAAAGCGTTTGTATCAGGGCTGATATTCAACGTTTTTTGCATGTCACTCAAGGAATTTGCCTCCCAGAACTGTTTCAAAAATGCATCCGCGCGCTTTTTTGCGTTGAAATTAGCGATGGCCTTAGTCACAATCAAATACCAACTCGCAACGGACAGCAACAACAAAACAAGCAAAACGCCCTTTCCAACGGCATCGCACTGTGAAATAAAGTGTGCAAATCCCAGATTACTTTCCATATCAACGTCCCTCTAAAATAAAATCAAATGGTTGCAAAGCGATAGCAGGCACGGCCACTCCGCCTCGTATAGCTGGCTTACAACGCCATGTTTTAACCGCATTCACTGCCGCATCATCCAATCTGGCAAAACCCGAGTGAGTTTTAAACGATACATTGCTGATGCGACCATCCACCCCCAACTCCACCCGCAATACCACGCGCCCCTGCTCATTGAGTCGCATTGAAAATGGCGGATACGTGGGTGGCGAGCGTTCGGGGCAACTGACCGACAATTCCCCGCTCAGCGTGACTACTTGCGGCGGCAAGGCAGGTGCGGCGATAACCGGCGCGGGTGGCGGCGCAGGCGGTGGAGGAGGTGCGACCGTGTCGGTTGGCAAAACCACGGCGGTCTCTGCCACCAACTGTTGCGGCTTAGGCGGCTCGATATGATGCGGCTTCGGCGGTTTAGGTGGTTCTGGTTCCGGTGGTTTAGGTAGTTTGGGTGCTGGCGGACTGATCAAATCAACCATCAGGGTGATCGCCTCGTCCGGCGTAGGTATCATGTGATAACTCCACAGGCCGTACAGTCCTGCGCCGTGTAGCGCCAACACAAAAACCAGCCCGAACACCTGCTCAGGCTTGAGTTTCTTTAACCATTTCATGCCGTACGCAATCCCAAATAACGAGCAGCGCCAGGAATGCGAAGCAGCACGGTGTACTCCAGCAATAAGACCACCAGCAGAGAAATTCCGAGCATCGGCAATAACACGCCCAGTATCAAGATAATCGCAACGAGTCCCAAGGCCATTTTCGGCGAATTCGGCACCGCTTTAGGCGCACCGATATTGCCCGGCGAGCGACGTTTCCACCACAACACGATGCCGCTGACTGATACCAGCAACAACCCTAACGCAGTAAACGCACCCAAAGCCTGATTGAACCAACCGAATAATTGGCCCTCATGCACCGCCACACCAATCCCAATCATGCGGTCAAGCAAGGGTCGATCCGCAAATTCCTTGCGAGATTTAATTGCGCCGGTTTCGCTATCCAGTACCAGATTGACGCGCAGCGGACGATTTTGCGCATCAGAACGCGCTGTCCAGTCGGGTGATTTTTTAGACGGCGGCGAAATCAGCACCGGATAAGCCAGATTGAGTGGTTGCACGGTCGCAACCAGACGGTCGATCGGGCTGTTATCGACCACAGTCATCGGCATCCCCGCCATTCCCCCATGACTACTGTGTCCCGAATGTCCGGCATGATTCGCGTGTTCGGACTGATCCGCTGCCGTATTCATCTCGCGGCGCTCCTTCAATTCCGATGATTTGCCAGTAGTCCAGTCCTGTTTGACTTCCGAACCCGCTGCAAAATGGCGCACTTCCTTCAACATGCCGCCCCATGATTTTGCCCAGGGCAGACCGGAAATGAGCAAAAACAGGGTGAATAACACCACCCAGAATCCCGTTACCGCGTGTAAATCGCGCCAGAACAGATGTTTACCCCGTGTCAGACGCGGATAGACAATACCCGCCAGGGTCGTCACATTGCGCGGCCACCACAGGTACAAGCCGGTAATCATCATCACAATTGCCCAAGAGGCGGCCAGTTCCACCACCATCGACCCCCGATCACCCATCAGCAATTCACCGTGCAGATGATGCAAAATCCTCATCAAGCGACCGTCTTCTTCTTCCACCTTGAGAATTTGCAGCGTCTGGGGATGCACATAAACACGCGTCAATTGCGCCTCTTTACCCACCATCACGCGAACTGCGGCTTCAGCTGAAGTCGGCAACTGATAGGCATTGAGCACTGCGCCGGGAACTGCGGCTAGGGCTGCCGCCACCTGTGCGCTGGCACTGGCGGCAGGTCCGTTGACAGTCAGATGATCGTATTGACGCTCTAGCACGGCCTCGACTTGCGGCTTGAACAGATAAAGTCCACCCGTGACGGAGAGCAAGATAATAAAGGGGATGCAGAACAGCCCTGCGTAAAAATGCCAGCGCCAGATCGTATTAAAGACTGGCCACGCGCGAGCCGTCGGCAACTCGTTAATGCAACTATTTGTATTCATTATATATTCTCACTAAATCACATATCGTATTTCAGGCTAACAAAGTAAGTCCGCATTGGATATGGATTCGGATTCACAAAATACTGGCAGTTCGTCAGGTTATTGATACCGAAAGAAGCAGACCACAGCTTTTCAAATTTATACAACGCCTTAATATCAACCACACTATAACGACTGACCGTCGTGCCATACACATCCGGGTTTGGATTAGGATTACCAGTTACAGTCCAAAGCGATACTTGTTGGGCGCTGCTGTAACGATAGTTCGCACTCAGGGAAAGCAGTTCATTCAGGTGATAAGTTCCAGACAAAGTTGTACGAAACCGTGGAATACGAGGCTGGTTCGTACCGACTAACAATGGATTACCCGCATTAGCCGTAATAATCGAATTCACCCAGGTTGCACTACCGGAAAAATCTAATCCTGCTATCCATGCGTTTTTGCTCTCCAGCGCAGTTTCAAAACCGACTGTGCGAACCTTATCCACGTTCACGTTGCCTGTGATTGTATAACCTGGCAGGGTTGCAGTATCCGTCGTGGTAATAATCGCATTTCTCTTGTCCTCACTAAACAAGGAATTTCGCCACAATCCGTTAGCCAGATGGCGTTCAACGGTAAACTCAACTGAATTAACCGTTTCAGGCTTCAGGTTTGGATTATTAGCGCCATAACCTGCCGGCGCAGGTGCCGGTGTAACGGTCAGGTTTGAAAACAATTCGTTAACGGTTGGAAATCGCGTCCCTACTCCATATGAACCGCGCAAATCCCAATCCTCAGAGGCCTGATAGTTAAGCGAAACTTTAGGCGAAAATGCATTTACTGTTCGATTCGAGTAGATTTTTTGAGTACCTAGCCCGACATTATTTGCGCCCTCAGTTGCCTGCCAGTTTTCCATACGACCACCGGCCACCAGCTTCCAGGCAGATGACATTTGCCATGCATCCTGTAAGTACAGCGCCTGCGTCTGAGTTTGTCCCCGCGAATTAGCGGTACTTGCCCCTGTTGGACTGCTACCCATAAAACTACTGCCGGCAATCAAATTGTATGTAGCCGAACGCAAAACATACTGATCGGTATGAAAACCGTAACTCAACTGATGAACACTTTTCAGATCGCCGTCGGGGCGAAAATCGCCGCGCAGATCAAGATTTTTCCAGCCGGTCCCATCCGCAATCACAATCGTGCCATTGGTCGCCGTGGCGGAATTGATATTCCCGGCCAACGCTGCGCCATTTGCACCTGTTGCAGTCCGGACATTATCCTTACCCTGATTGAACACGCTGGCATCGACCTCCCAATCCCAACGACCGCCCGTATCAGATTTCAGCTTTAAAGCATTCATGTAATACTGGCTAATCTGAGCAGAAGTCGCCGGTGGAGTCACGTTGTAATTCAACCCGTTGATTTTAACGGCACCGCCATAAATTGTCTGACCCGCCGCATTAGTCAAATAGCTGTTAGATGTTTTATAAGAGGTGTTATCCCAGATGCCCAATGTATAGGTCGCACGAACGGCAGGGCTAAAGTCGTAAGCCACCTTGAATTTAGCGTTGTCCTGAACGGAATGATCTATGCCGATCGCCGATGTCACCAGCGTTCTTACATTCGCAGGATTAACGTATGAAATTGCACCATTTACAACCCCCAGTCCTCCAGCGCCACCTGTTGTGGCAGCAGGTTGATTGCCGAAGGTCATCGGTTCACCGGTATTATCAAAATGATCTATTCCTGCAAGGAAAGACACATCCCCGACTCGATTGCCGATAGCAGCCGTTTCATGATTCCCGTAATAATTGCTGTTGGTACCGAACAACTTGTAGTGCTGTTGAAAAACATCCACACCACCATGGAATTCGAATTTATTAGGCATTTTGGTAGTGATATTGACGATACCACCCGCCGAATTGCCCGGATATAGCGCCGAAAACGGACCATAAATCACATCCACCCGGTCAATCTCGGATGGAGATACCATACCCCAGCGCGGCGCATAATTGAAACTGTTACCCAACAAATTCGACAGCAACATTCCATCCGCATAAACCACCGTCTGCGCACTAGCGATGGAACTGTTCGCGCGCATGACAAGAATACCGTTAACGTCGCCAATGTAGCGTTCACGAACATGAACACTGGGCAGATATTGCAACGCAGCAGCCGAAGTCACGGCATTCATGCTTTCGCTGATCTGTTTAGCGGTCACACCTTCGACCGTTGAGGTGGATGTTACATTCTGTGGAACATTAGGTTTTGTAGCCACACCCTTAATCACTAAAGGCGCCAGTTGAACCTGGATTTCCGCACCGTCCACCACTTCATCCTCTGCCCAAACGGCCTGACTAATCGCCATAGCCAATACACTCAGAGCAAAACCACCTACGTAATTTTTTTTATCCCTACCCTTGATCAGCACCATCGTATCTCCGAAAATTTATTATTAAAATGAGCGGGGGGGTTGCATATTGCAACCCCCGATTACTCAATTCAATACTTGAACTTAGCTTCTGCCATCAATGTGCGTTGCGGGAACGGGTGGTACAACCAGTATTTACGATTATTCACATTATCGATACCGACCGAGGCATTCCACTGTTTATCGATTTTATAATTGGCGCGAATATCGACAACAAAGTACGGATCAAACCCGGTGTAGGTACTGGTTACCGGATCAGAGTTATCCATGGTGGTGTACAGGCGGCTGCTGTAACGTCCGGCTACCGTCAGCGCGAGCTTATCATCCGGACGATAGGTGGCAACCACAGTCCCGCGTAATGTCGGAATGTTGGGGGTGCGCATACCGGCCACATTAGTCAGCACACCCGCCGCATTACGGAAAGCCGGGTCGGAGATAATTTTGGAATCAACGTAAGTTACGCTACCGGATAATTCCAGTCTTTTAATCAGCACATCATCCTTTTGACCGACAATTTCCAGTCCCAAAGTGCGCACCTTCTCCACGTTTTGTACTGCGGTTGCGATGGTTGCGGTGCCCGGCAAGGTAGACGATTGTGAAATCAATGCATCGCTCAGGTTTTCCTGAAAGAATGAAACACGCAACTTGCTCTTCTCTTCGGATCTTTCCAGCGCCAGCTCACCCGATAAGGCATGTTCCGGACGCAAATTTGGATTCGGCGAAGTCAGTGTCGCGCCCGTGGCTACAGCCTGATACAACTCGGCAACGGTAGGGAAGCGGTTTGCCACCCCGACAGAGCCTGTCACAACCCACTGATCAGATGCCACCCAGGCCAACGAAGCCTTGGGTGAAAATTTAGTCGCAGAAATCCCCGGCTGCAGAACATTCAATGCGGGTGTCAGCGAATAATTGATGCCATCGAAAGCATTCCACTTCTCATATCGACCACCCAGCGTCAACTTGTAATCAGAGGCCACTCGCCAAACATCCTGCAACCAGAGTGCATCGGTCTTGGTTTTGCCGCGTGAATCAGTGGCCACAGCACCATTAGCCCCCGTCAACCAACTGGTGGTGATGTTGTACTTGGTAGTAACCATTTTTTCCTGGTCGTTATGCACACCGAAGCTGAGTTGATGTTTCCCCCCCACGCCATCAGGTCGCCAAATCCCTTTCAAATCCAGCGTATTCCAGCCTGTTCCATCCATCGACACATTCGTTCCGGCACCGGTACCGGATTGTGCGGCAGCAATACTCCCCGGCGCACGCTGATTATCTTTCGTAAAATCATAAACACTGGCTACCGCTTCCCAATCCCACGTGCTTTGCGTATTGGATTTCAAAGCCAGGCTTTGCATCAAATGCTCTTCATTGAAGGTGTAAACGCCGGCTGACAGCGCCGTAGCAGCAACGGTATATTTTGTCCCGCCTATTGCAATGGTACTTGCCCCCGGATAACTCGGCGCTCCAGCCGTTGTGGTGAGATAACTTTGCATATCGGATTTCACATTATTGGTAAATAATCCGATTGAATAGGCACCGCTGACGGTAGGCGTAAAATCGTACGCCAACTTGACCTTCAAATTATCCTGCAACTTGTGCTCAATACCACCGGCACCGACAACCGCAATCGGTGCGCCGAGCTTACTCACATCCGCATAACCGCCAATCAGATTAGCGGTAACTGCAGTCGCCTGATTAGCCGCCTTGGTCGCCACGGCAAATGAAATGGGCTGCGTATTGCTGTCGAGCTGATTCGCACTTAACCACCAGGAAAAATCACCGGTACGGTTACCCAACGTCGCGCTGAGCTGCTTCGATGTGGAATTGCCCGATGTACCATACACGCTGGAATTTTGTTGCGCCGCGAGCGCTTTAATACTGGCCTCGAACTTTTCAGGCATACGAGTTGTCATTTCAACCACGGCACCTACCGAATTACCCGCATAAGCCGCAGAAAACGGACCGTACAAGATATCAATCCGTTCAATTTCTTCCGGTGCGACCATGCTCCAGCGCGGAGATGCGCTACCGTTGTTATTACCGATCAATGCCGAGAGCAACACCCCGTCGGCGTAAATCAAACTGCGCGCACTCTGTCCGGGACCCGATGTGCGGGTGGTAATAGGCGCATAGGTATCGCCGATGTGACGTTTACGCACCATGACGCTGGGTAGATATTTCACCGAATCTTCGGTGTTCACCACATTGACTGTTTCCTCCAGCTTATTTTTTGTGACACTTTCAGTCGTCACCGGTAATTGTTTTTTGACCGCTACGGACACACTTTTAACGCCCGTAACCTTTACGGCAGGCAACTCGACTTCCGGCGTGACCGTTGAGTTATCCTCTACCGCCCACACCGAACCAGTTGTAAATACCATGGCGAGCGCCATGACCAGCGGCTTCAATTGTTGAGTGCGCATACTTTTCCCTGAGAGTGTTAATCATTATTTTTAAAATACCGGGAGAAGTTTATAACTGAACAAAATACTTGGGAATGTGACATATTGTCGCGCGACAATTTGTCACACCCCCTACTGAAACGAAAATTACAACAATAAAAACAAAATATCTGATTTCACTATTTGTATGCACCGGCAAGCCAAAAGTTTCGTGCTGTGCTCAGGTAGTGGCAGTGGAATAGAGAAAACCTAGCTTGCAGTAGAATGACTGGCCGTTTTGTTCTGTTGCTGTTCTGCATTCAACAACTCGATCATTGTCGCCACCATTTGAGACTGATACGGATGCGGCATCACAGCGATACGCTCAATTCGTCCATCGGGTGTCAGACGAGCACAACCGAGTCCATTTCCACATTTACTCAGAACTAGGGCATGACGTGATAGTGCATCGAGAACATCAGTGACAGCTTCGCTTTGCTTTATCAAGCCAAGCTTAAATGCACTTGCACGCACCTCTTCCAGCAATAACGAGGCCGAAGTCCAACCCAGACAGTGAATCGTAAAAGCGGCACTCATTTACACTGCCGAAGCAACCTTTACAGGAGACTTTTTAATTTTCATGGCAGATTGGTCGGGTTTGGATCTACAAATATCTGCATGAACATTTTCTACAATAAAGTGATGTAATACGTAACGTCCACCTGAAATCAAGATGAAAGCAAATAAAATGACAAGCACAGTAAACAGTTGCTTCTCATATCTGGCCATAAATATCCGCATAACAACCCCGTCATTCAGTCAATGGAAGTGCCAACCGACGATAGAACGACTCATTTGGGAGGAGACGATGATTTGTCAAATACGGCGTCGATTGGCAGGTGCTAATTTATCTGAAGTTTCAAGCTGATGGAATGTGACATATTGTCGCGCGACAAGTTGTCACAGCCAGTCAAAATAACATCTTCCAACCCGGCTCCTGCCACAGCAGGCACTGCTGGCCGATGCAAAAGCAGCCGCTGGCGTAGCAACGGATACGCAACCCGCATTCATCAAATATTGATTGACATAAAACGCCTTAAACAATATAGTGCTTTTCATGAAAAGCAAAGTACAGACAGTGTACCCAGAGGAAGTGAGCGCTATTGCAGTCCGTCTGGGCGAGCGGATTCGTGTTGCCCGCGTGCGCAGGAAAATTCGCCAGACGGATTTGGCGACCAGAACACATTTGTCCCGTTCGACCATACAAGCGATTGAACGGGGCGAGAGTTCCTGTGCCGTTGGCTCAGTGTTGCAGGTGTTATGGGTACTCGGCTTGTCTGCCGAGGTTGAACTGATCGGCGACCCGGGACTGGATGAGGGCGGCCTGGTGTTTTCGCTGGCGGACGGTGCGCGCCGTGTCCGTATTGCCACAAAATTGAACAATGACTTCTGACCTCTACACCTGGATTTATCTGCCCGGACAGAGCCAGCCTGTAGTGGCCGGGAAGCTCACTATTTCGGCCACGCCTGCCGGAAATGCGGGCATATTTGTCTACGGAAAAAGTTATTTGTCCAATCCCGATGCGCTTCCCATTGATCCGGTCTCGCTGCCTTTGCGCGGCAACATCAATCACATTTCTTCCTTCAATGGCTATCCTGGTGCCATTCTGGATGCATGCCCCGACCGTTGGGGAATTAAGGTCATTACCCGCCTGCGGGGAGAACAGGACTTTCCTTCCGGATATTTATTACTGAACGATCCCGGTCGTTCGGGATGTCTGGCTTTCTCGGATTCTGCACTGTCGCCTCCGCAAGAGTTAAGCAGTCGAGAATTCAGTCTAACGCAACTCATGCATGCCGCCGAATCGGTGGAAAACAATCAACCAGTGGAGGAAGAACTGCTCAGAGCCTTACATCCGGGCACAGGTGGCGCACGCCCGAAATGTAACCTGATTGACGACGATGCCGTCTGGATTGCAAAGTTTCCAAGTTCGTCCGACTCGCCGCTGATCAGTATTCCGAGGCTGGAACATGCGGCAATGACACTGGCCAGAGCGTGCGGCATCAACGCGGCAGAGACGAAGATCAAGGTTGTTGGCGGCAAGGATGTTTGCCTAGTGCGTCGTTTTGATCGAATGGTCAGCAACGGAAATATTTCCCGGTTCGGTTATCTGAGCGCGCGCACGGTATTTTATGGCGATGCGGGTTTCGAACGATTCAAGACAGGCTCGTATTCACGCCTGGCGCGCTGGCTACCCCGCTATGGCAGCGACAATTCTGCTGCCGGAGAGCTATTCCGGCGCATGGTATTCAACTGCGCTATCCGCAACACGGATGACCATGAGATAAATCACGGCCTGGTATTTGATCCGGCACGGGGATATGTGTTGGCCCCCGCCTTTGACGTTGTGCCCCAACCCGGCTCACACCGCATCCACCAACATGCATTGCTCATCGGAGATTCCGCCGCCGGAACGATAGACAACCTGCTGTTCGCACATCAGTCGTTTGGGCTGAGCAAGGAAGAAGCGGCAGCGATCATCAACGCTGTTTCGACATCCGTGCGCGCGAAGTGGCAGGAAATATTTTATGAATGCGGTTTCGGCGATGAAGAAATTCACCGCCTGGAACATTGCTTTCGGCCTATCCCGTCAAGCCAAGGAAACCAATAAAACTGGTTAGTCCAGCCAACTCAAGAACTAGCCGCGCGATGAATTATAATTATGTAACCAATTGAATTTATTGATATTTATTCAATAATTATTCTAACCGCGAAACTACGCAGTGAAAATATGACAAACTGTCTCAGCTAGCTCGCGTCAAATTCGCTGACGCTAAGTTTTTCTGAAAATTTTATTGATTCTGGCCTGGCATTTTTTTTAGCTTACGCTGCAAGGTACGGCGATGCATATTGAGTTCACGGGCCGCAGCAGAAATATTGTTGTCATGCCGGCACAATACATGCTGGATATGCTCCCATTCCAACCGGTCTAAAGGCAACATATAATCGCCGAGTGGCGCATCCGTGGTCGCCTCATGTTTAAACGCGGCGACGATTTCATCCGCATTGGCAGGTTTCGATAGGTATTGGGTTGCACCCATTTTCATGGCAATCACTGCCGTAGGAATGCTGGCATAGCCGGTCAGCACCACGATCACGGTAGATTTATCCAATGAAATCAATGCCTCTACGAGAACAAGACCCGATGCACCGCCCATCTTTAAATCAACTACGGCGTATTCAGGCGGATTATCTCTCGCTAACGGCAGCGCCATTTCCACGCTGTGCGCCACCGTGACCTCAAAACCGCGTTTCTGCAATGCGCGCCCCAATACCTCACAGAACACGACATCATCATCCACCAGTAACAGCGACGGCAATTCTTCCTGACCAGCGATCATAAATATTTATAACTAATTGTTTTTTATGCATTTTTACAGAAACATGCAATATCTTAAAACAGGATCGTCAACACCTTAACTGTCCACTTGCATATCCGGGTGCACAAGACGCTGTTGAACCTGCAGAGCAATTCATGTTTTGCACAGAAGGCCAATCGATGACGAATAAACGACCCTTGGGAGGAGATTTTTTAGTGGGTCACCGACTGGATAGCAGGCAATTTAACGCAATATTTTCAATTAGGGAATGTGACATATTGCCGCGCGTCAAGTTGTCACACCTGTTTCGTTGCGACAATTTACGACGATACAAAAGCACACATCGTCAGAATCGCAGCCGCAAAAAAACCAGCCCGAAGGCTGGCCTATTGAAAGCAACCTTAAAATCAAGCCGCCAGCTTCTTGCATTCCTTCGCACAAGCAGCGCAGCTCTCACCACAGGCTTTGCACTCAGGATGTTTTTCAGCATGTTTCTTACAAGCTTCCTCACACTGATTACAGGCATCCGTCGCAATCGAGGCTAATTTTGCCAACTGTTTGGAGTTTTGATTGGCTAACTGTTGCAATGCGCCGCACAGCGCCAGCATCTGATTGACACTCTGCGCACAGCCCGCCATATCCTTATCGCCTTCACCCAGCAAAATCAGGCAATGGCTCAGACAAACTTGGCCCTTTTGGATGCAGTCTGAGGCTGATGCCGCCAGCGCCGCATTGCCGGGTGCCGCATGATGATGCTCGTGCATCGACATATCGTGCTTATGCTCTTCAGCCTGCGCATTACCAACCAGTGCTGCACCGGCCAGCGCCATGCCACCCAACAACAATTCTCTTCTGTTCATGATTTTTTTCCAGTCAAAAAGCAGATTATTTAGTAGGCGCGATCGGGGCTACCGGCGCTGCTGTACCCGACTTGGTCTTGTGATGACTCTTACCTGCGTCACAGGCAAACGCTGCGGATGACACGCCAAAAACCAACAACATTGCAATCACTACATTTTTCATCGTTTATCTCCTCAATTTGCCACTCACAAAATCCGG
>CAISHO010000051.1 GCA_903885165.1 uncultured Nitrosomonadales bacterium
TCCAACCTACGAACTGGGGTCAATTATGACGAACATAGATCAATACAAGGTTCACCAGGAGCCGTTCTATCAGGCACAGGGCGACGAAGTGGCTTTATATGAAGCCGCTTATGCGGCGCGCTTACCGGTGATGGTCAAGGGTCCTACCGGTTGTGGTAAATCTCGCTTCATCGAATACATGGCATGGAAGTTGAACAAGCCTTTGATCACGGTCGCTTGCAATGAAGACATGACGGCGTCCGATCTGGTCGGGCGCTATCTGCTCGATGCCAATGGCACCCGCTGGCTGGATGGCCCGCTGACCACCGCTGCGCGCATCGGCGCGATCTGCTATCTCGACGAAATCGTCGAGGCGCGTCAGGACACCACGGTCGTCATCCACCCGCTGACCGATCACCGTCGCACACTGCCATTGGATAAAAAAGGCGAATTAATTCAAGCGCATCCAGATTTTCAGCTGGTGATTTCATATAACCCCGGCTATCAGAACCTGATGAAGGATCTGAAACAATCGACCAAACAGCGTTTTGTCGGCTTCGATTTTGAATATCCTAGCGCCACTGTTGAGACTGAAATTCTGGCCAAGGAAACCGGCATGGATATTGGCGTGTCGGCGAAGCTGGTTAAAATCGGCGCAACCGCTCGTAATCTGAAGGGCCATGGCCTGGATGAAGGCATCTCTACCCGCTTGCTGGTTTACGCAGCAACGCTGATCAAGGCTGGTGTTGAGCCTAGAGCCGCTTGCCGTATGGCGCTGGTACGTCCGATTACCGACGATGCGGATATCCGCGACACGCTGGATCATGCGATTGATGCGGTATTTGCCTGATCAACCATAGATCATGATAAACACACCACTGGATACTTACTGGCAGGAACTGGACTGTGGCTTCCCGCGCGTAGCGGAAGTGTTTCCCGACTGCATGAATGCCGCGCTGGCGGTATTGTCGCCGGAGGGCGTTACCGCCTACATCGCACAGGCACGCTTTCTGGGGAAAATGGGACGCGGCGCCGAGCCTATCCTGATTTTCCTGGAGGAATGGCCCGAAGTCAGTCGGCATGCTGGAGAAGACGCCTTGCCTTTCGTGATGGAGTTCATCCGCAAGATGTCCAAATCACCGAACAGCAAGGCGATCACGCCGTTTCTGCAATCATTGCCTGCGACCGCGCGCCGTCTGCACACGCAGGCTTTGCTGAGAGATTATCTGGTCATCGCCCACGATCTGATGGAGCGTACTACAGGTTCGGTGCACGGCATACACCAGACTTTCCCGAGTCCCGGATTGCCTGAGATGTTCAAGCACATACCGGAATTGCTCGCGCATTTATCACTCGGCGGCCTGAAGAACTGGGTGGATTACGGTGTGCTTTATTACAACGACAATCCTGACCGTCAGGTTGAATATTTCAGCCTGCAGTCAGCGGACAGTCGCGCGGTGTTGCAACGCGAACGACACGGCGTACTGCTGGTGGACAATGAGCGCAAACTAAGTCTTTATCTGCGCGGCATGTGGCAGGATGAGGATATGCTCATCCCTTACTCGGTCGCCTTTGAAGAACAGACAAAACCGGTTCCGTATTACGACAAGCTCGGCATCCGTATGCCGGATGTCTACGACGATGCATCTGGCATCACGGGACTAGATCGCTATCGCGCGCTGCTGGCACACATGGCAGGTCACCGGCGCTGGACGACTACCATCATCGCCGACAATATGAGTCCTTTCCAGCGCATGGCAGTCGAATGCCTGGAAGACTGCCGCGTGGAATATCTGGCGATGCAGGAGTATCCCGGATTACGCCGTCTATTTATGGCCTTGCATCCCATCCCCACTGAGGACGCGTGTGATCACACCAAGGAGTCAGGCGTACGTCACCGTCTAGCGATGCTGTCGCGCGCCATACTCGATGTAAATCATCCTTACAAAAATACACAACTAATTGAATTTAAGGATAAGTTTTTTAGCCTAATGAAACAAGGGGATGGCAGCACGCAGGAGATAGCCGAGCTGGCGATCTCGTTTGTCGCGCGTACCCGATTGCAAAGCGACAATCTGCCCACCACCTATTTCACCGACACGGTGGTGGAATATCGCGACGATAATCGTCAGATGTGGCAATTTATCGAAGAGGGTGATGAGGAAGAGGCGTTCGATGAGCAACGCAAAATCGAACCGGGTGAAGAGCTCAAAGGCCTGCCGCCGCGCCACTACCCCGAGTGGGACTACAACAACCAGAGTTACCGGCCTGACTGGGTCAGCGTCTACGAGGGACTGCACCCTAAGGGCAATCCGGCTGATATCGATCGCTTGCTGGAAAAACACGCAGGGCTGGCCAAGCAACTGAAGAAAATGCTGGATCTGCTCAAGCCGCAGGACAAGGTACGCATCCGTTATCAGGAAGAAGGCAGCGAACTCGATCTGGATGTCGCACTACGCTCTTTAATCGACTACAAGAGCGGCTCTTCGCCGGACGTACGCATCAACATGAGTCATCGCAACGACGGACGTAGTATCGCAGTAATGGTGCTCTTGGATCTGTCAGCCTCATTGAATGAGAAGGCAGCAGGCAGCGATCAGACCATCCTCGAATTGAGTCAGGAAGCAGTGTCACTGTTAGGCTGGGCGGTAGAGAAGCTGGGCGACCCGTTTGCCATCGCCGGCTTCCACTCCAACACCCGCCACGACGTACGCTATATGCACATCAAGGGATACAGCGAAGACTGGAATGATGAAGTCAAGGGACGCCTGGCCGGCATGAAAGCCAGCTACTCAACCCGTATGGGCGCTGCGATGCGGCATGCGGCGCACTATCCGGAGCAGCAGACTGCCGACAAGAAGCTGATGCTGATCTTAACCGACGGAGAACCGGCCGATATAGACAGTAAGGACGGGCGAATTCTGATCGAAGACGCCGGTCGGGCGGTGCAGGAGTTGGATCAAAAGGGAATCTACGCCTATTGCATCAACCTGGATCCCAAGGCGGATGAGTATGTGAAGGACATTTTCGGCAAGCAGTACACCATCATCGACAAGGTGACGGAGTTGCCGATGAAACTACCGCAACTTTTCATTTCGTTGACTAAATAAACCTCAAATAATCGAGGTTAACAAGCAGAACAAGGCCGAAAAGCGGTAGAATCTCAAATAAAAATTTTAAATTAATAGCAGTTAATAACCGAGGAGAAAAAATGAGTAAGAGTCTGATTCAATTCATCATCGAAGAACAACGTCACATTCCTAATGCAAGCGGCGAATTTACCGGCCTGTTAAGCGACATCATTTCAGCTTGTAAGCAAATTGCACACGATGTGAACAAAGGCGCGCTGATCGGCGTATTGGGTAGCGCAGGCAGCGAAAACATCCAGGGCGAAACACAAAAGAAACTGGACATCATCACCAACGACGTCTTTATCAAGGCGAACGAATGGGGCGGCCATCTGGCTGCGATGGCTTCCGAAGAAATGGAAGACATCTATGAAATCCCTAAGCAATATCCACGCGGTAAGTATTTGATCACTTTCGATCCATTGGATGGTTCGTCCAACATCGACGTGAACATCTCAGTCGGTACGATTTTCTCCATCCTGCGTTGTCCTGAAGGCGTAACTAACCCGACAGCGGCTGACTTTATGCAACCTGGCACCAAGCAGGTTTGTGCAGGTTATGCACTGTACGGCCCGAACACCATGATGGTCATCACGACCGGCAATGGCGTAAACGGCTTCACACTGGATCGCGATGTAGGCGATTTCTTCCTGACCAATCCTGATATGCAAATCCCTGTTGATACGCAAGAATTCGCGATCAACATGTCTAACCGTCGCTACTGGGAAGAGCCAGTTCAGCGTTATGTTGAAGAATGCATCCAGGGTAAGGACGGCGGTCGTGAGAAGAACTTTAACATGCGTTGGGTCGCTTCCATGGTAGCTGAAATTCACCGCATCCTTACTCGCGGCGGTATTTTCATGTATCCGTTTGACAACAAGGAAGCGGGCAAAGCAGGTAAGCTGCGCCTGATGTATGAAGCAAATCCGATGTCGTTCATCGTCGAGCAGGCTGGCGGCGTATGTTCTACCGGACGTGAGCGCATCATGGAACTGACACCAACTGGTTTACATCAGCGCGTGCCTGTCATCATGGGTTCGAAGAACGAAGTTGATCGTGTAGTTGGTTACCACAAAGGTCTGTAATTTTACGAATGCCCCCGTACGCGGGGGCGTTTTTACGTCTGGAATTCGAGGAATAAAATGTCTAAACCGCTAGTCTCCATTATCATGGGCAGCAGCAATGATTGGGAAATCATGAGCCAGGCCGCGCAGCAGCTTAAAGATTTTGGCGTATCCTATGACGCACGAGTTATTTCCGCACACCGCTCACCCGATCTATTATTCGATTACATCAAAGAAATCACAGATCAAGGCGCACAATGCTTTATCGCAGGTGCTGGCGGCGCTGCACATCTGGCTGGCGTGATCGCTGGCAAGACGACTTTACCGGTATTGGGCGTGCCGATTCCATCCAAGTATCTAAAGGGAATGGACTCACTGTTGTCCATCGTGCAAATGCCCAAAGGCATCCCGGTCGCCACTTTTGCCATCGGCGAAGCGGGCGCAGCGAACGCCGGATTGTTCGCCATTTCCATGCTGGCATTAAACGACGCACCGTTAGCTGCGCGTTTGATCGAATATCGTAAGCAACAAGCTGTTAAAATCGCGGAAACCGTATTGCCGGAATTAGCATAACGGTTTGCCGTTTACTATTCACCGTTTACCGATCACTGTTCATCAAGGAAGCGCCATGTCTGCTCTGCACGAATCCACAATATCCAGTCTGCCACTCTTACACAGAGGTAAGGTGCGCGATCTCTACGAAGTCGATGCCGGTCATCTGCTAATCGTACAGACAGATCGCCTGTCCGCCTTCGATGTCATTTTGGATGATCCGATTCCGGGTAAGGGCGAGGTGCTGACTACCCTGTCGAATTTCTGGTTTGAGAAACTAGGCCACATCATCCCTAACCACCTCTCTGGCATCGCGCCTGAATCGGTGGTCAATGGAGAAGCGGACAAAGCGCAGGTGCGCGGTCGCGCCTTTGTCACCAAGAAGCTCAAACCTCTGCCGATCGAAGCGATCGTGCGCGGCTATCTGGTCGGCTCCGGTTGGAAGGATTACAAAAAAACCGGCACGCTGTGCGGCTTTGCCTTGCCAGCCGGTTTGCGCGAAGCGGACAAGTTACCTGAACCGCTGTTTACCCCATCCACCAAGGCTGCGGTAGGCGATCACGACGAGAATATTTCATACGCACAAGCTGTTGAATTATTGGGAGAATCAAGAGCAGCACAAGTGCGCGATGCGGCGATTTCGCTGTACGTGGAAGCGGCCAACTTTGCCGCCACCAAAGGCATCATCATCGCCGACACCAAGTTCGAATTCGGAGTAGATGAGGAAGGTACGCTTTATCTGATCGATGAAGCCCTGACACCGGACTCTTCGCGTTTCTGGCCTGCCGAGTCGTATCAGCCGGGCAGCAATCCGCCTAGTTTTGACAAGCAGTTCGTGCGTGACTGGCTGGAATCATCAGGTTGGGACAAGCAGGGCCAGGCACCGCGCGTGCCGCAAGAGGTGCTGCAAAAGACATCCGACAAATATCACGAAGCGCTACAACGTCTGATGACGGTATGAGTTGCATCATGATTGGTCAGGAACTCGCATGAGCTGGCCGCAACCGCTGATAGAAGGTTTTTTACGTTTTCGCGGCAACCTTTTCCCCAGCGATGATGTCGAGTATTTGAGGCTTTTTGCAGAAGGTCAAAAGCCGAAATTTTTGATCGTGGGCTGCTGTGATTCAAGGGTAGATCCTGCGATTATTTTCAACTGTTCGCCGGGCGAATTATTTGTGATCCGCAACGTCGCCAATATCGTCCCACCCAATGAAGAACGTCACGGCCATCACGGCACCAGCGCCGCGCTGGAGTACGGCGTGTGCAACCTGGGCGTTGAGCACGTCGTTGTATTGGGTCATGCGCATTGCGGGGGCATACAAACACTGATACAGACGGCGGGCGTTTCCAACCCGGATTCCTTCATAGACGACTGGATGAGACTGGTTGAGTCCGCGCGTGTCAGCGTAGAGCTGGACTACCCGGATGCGGATATGGAGCAGCGCCAGCGCATCTGCGAGCAGCGCGCCATCAAGGTGTCGCTGGAGAATTTACTCACCTTTCCCTGGATCGCAAAACGCGTAGCCGAAAAAACACTGTATATACACGGCTGGTACTTCGACATCCAGCAAGGGCAACTCTTGGGATACAACACCAACACCCGCCAGTTCGAACCGCTATAAGGATTATTTCGACCTATTTGAGATCAAATCAAAAGGAACGGCAAAAGGAACGGGCAAACGCAAAAGGAACGGGGTCAGTTCTCACAAAGGAACGGGGTCAGTTCTCACATTCCAACATTTCTCATAAGCACCGTGCAGTTTCGCACGAAGGAACAGTTCTCACGGGGGTCAGTTCTCACATTCCAATTCTCACGCGGGTCAGTTCTCACATTCCAACATTTGTAATTAACCGCCCAGTTTAGTTTCGTATTTTCGTACCGCTCTACTGACGGTCATGTAGTGCACGCCAAAATAACGTCCAATTTCGGTCATGGTGTATGCGCCGGATTGATAGGCTTGAGCCATTGCTTCGCTTTTTTCTGGAAAGCGCAATTGATATTCATCCAAAGTTAACGCTTGTGATTTTCGATGGACTTTTGATACTTCGTGCAATGTTTCCGGGTTCATTACTTTGCGATGTTCTGCAATAAATTTGTCATCGCCCAGCAACAACTGATGGCGTAAATTTGCCATGGGGTCTGGTAAATCTTTGCCAGATAGCACAAATTGTTGATATGAATCCACAGCCGCGCTTCGCTCTGTTGCAAACTGATTTAGCAACCATTCCGTATCCAGCCAATCTGGTGGAGAGATATTTTCGGTAAAATAAGGGTAACTGCTCCAGCGCCACTGATCGAGTGATTCAACCATATTGGCACGCAGCGGGTTTAAAACTACATAGCGCGCCAATTCAAGTAAATAATTTTCTTTTTGCACCAAAATGGCCTTGTAACGTCCCTGAAACAAATGGCCGGTTATATTGTGGCGACAATTGAATCGTTGGGTATAGGTGCCATTCAACTGTCTCATTCCTTTGGACAAATTGCCGTCCGCCGTCTCAAGCAACAGGTGGTAATGGTTGGTCATCTGGCAATAGGCATGAACTACCCAGTTAAACCGTGCGCAAACAGTTGTCAGTACACTCAACCAATCCAGACGATCTTCATCGCAAAGATAAATAGCCTCCCTATGATCACCCCGTGAAGTGACGTGATAGAGTGCACCTGCGAATTCCAGTCGGAGTGGCCTTGTCATTTTCGGAGCCTAACAGAAAATCCTCA
>CAISHO010000052.1 GCA_903885165.1 uncultured Nitrosomonadales bacterium
AACGATGTCGCTCAATCCGGACACGTTGCTGGAAACCTGGCGTAAATTGGCAACTGTCGAACATAAGGCTTAGTTCGCCGCGTAATTAAGTTGCCCTCCCGCCCCTCCGGAACATACGGAGGGGTTTTTTTCGTCTGAATCGGTGGATTAGGTTGAATACTGTTTCGATTTTTTATGCTGTGAGCTGTTGTCGTTCGACAAGGCAGTCGCTGTCGCCCGCTTGATAGTCGCGGCAAATAAAAGGTCGCTGTGCGTAGATGCTGCACAGCATGGTTTTTCTGTCGAGTGCGGCGCACCAGCCATCGTCGAGGCGTGACATTACCCAACCCCCCCATTGATCTTGTTCTGTCAGATCTTCGGGTGGCTCATCATCGCCCATCAATATCACTTCCAGACGGCAGCAGCAGGCTCGGCAGGTGGAGCAGGTGACGGGTTCGATCATTGGTTTGATATTTATATTCATTGGCAGGCATTCTCGCATTTTGCTGATTCAAGTGGCAATGATAGTTCGCACTGATGGTGGGATAATAGCCGCATGAAAAATAAACCCAAACTTGTCCCGCCGGAGCGTGCTGCGCCCAAAGCTGGTTTACATCCGCGCAATCTGCATCGAAATCGCTACGACTTTAAACTGCTGATTGCTTCAAGTCCCGAATTGGCCTCGTTTGTGTCGGTCAATGCTTACGGGGATGAGTCAGTAGATTTTGCCAGTCCGGCTGCTGTCAGGGCGCTCAATCGCGCCTTGCTGATTCACCATTACGGCATACAGGGGTGGGATATTCCCCCTCAATACTTGTGTCCGCCTATTCCGGGCAGAGCCGATTATCTGCATTATCTGGCTGATCTTTTGGGGCAGTGTGATCAGCGTGCAGCGGATGTGCGTGTACTCGATATCGGTACGGGTGCTAACTGTATTTATCCGCTGATCGGCCACCGAGTTTATGGCTGGCAGTTTGTCGGCAGCGATATTGATCCTGCAGCGCTCGCGAACGCACAAGGGATACTGAATACGAATCCGGGAATGAGTGAGGCGATCACATTGCGCTTGCAAACGTCGCGCAGGAAAATTTTCACGGGGGTGGTGCAAGCTGATGAATCGTTCGATCTGGTCATGTGCAATCCGCCGTTTCATGCCTCGCTGGCAGAGGCCACCGCAGGAACACAGCGTAAATGGAAAAATCTGGGCAAAAAGCCCGTTAAAGCCTTGAATTTCGGTGGTCAGGGCGCGGAACTCTGGTGTCAAGGCGGGGAAGAGATGTTTGCGTGTGACATGATTGCAGAGAGTGTGGCGTTTTGTGATCGTTGTTTTTGGTTTAGCATGCTGATCTCAAAGTCGGCCAGCCTGCCTGGAGTTTATCGTGCGCTGAAAAAAGCCGGGGTTCGGGACAGTAAAACAATAGAGATGGCGCAAGGGCAGAAGAAGAGCCGTATCGTCGCCTGGACTTTTCACCACATAGCTTAGTCATCCTTTTAGATGGATAGGCAGGAAGTCGCAGCTGAGTCGGCAGAATCCGTTATCATTGCACCATGCTCAATATACTTAACATGACTTACCTGCAGGGCGGCGAACCGCTGTTCAGCGGGGCAAATTTGCAGGCGTTTGCCAATCAGCGTATCGGGCTGGTCGGGAAAAACGGTTGCGGTAAATCCACACTATTTCGCCTGATAAGGGGTGAACTTCATCCGGAAGCGGGCGAAGTGTCGCTGCAAAGCGGCAAGACACTCGCCTACGTCGAACAGGAAATCGAAAACTCGGACCAGAGTTCGATGGAATTTGTGCTCGATGGTGACGTGAAGCTGCGTCAGTTGGAGAAAATTCTGGATAAGGCGTCACATGACGCCGCCTGGTTTGAAGCGCAGCAGCAGTTCGAAGCCATCGACGGCTATGGCGCGCCGGCACGTGCCGCGCAACTGTTGAGCGGACTGGGTTTTGATACCGACAGCTTGGAACGACAAGTCGCCAGCTTTTCCGGCGGTTGGCGCATGCGGCTGAATTTGGCGCGCGCGCTGATGCACCGGGCTGACCTCCTGCTGCTCGATGAACCGACCAACCATCTGGATCTGGAAGCGATACTCTGGCTGGAACAATATCTGGCGCGTTATCCTGGCAGTATTTTGCTGGTCTCGCACGACAGGGAATTTCTCAACGCCACGGTCAATCGCATCGCCCATGTTCATGACTGCGTGATCGATTGCTATGCCGGCGATTACGATGATTTCGAGCGCGCCCG
>CAISHO010000053.1 GCA_903885165.1 uncultured Nitrosomonadales bacterium
CCGAACATCAGTCTCAATGGCAATGTTCTGCAATGCCTGTCATTCGGAGCCTGCACGGAATTGTCGGTGCAACTAATATTGGCCTGCCGTTGTTTCTGATTGAAATGGAAAGGCTGGACAAGCTCGTCACCGGTACTGCCGTCCGCAAGCGCTGCCTGTCTATCTCGCGGCAGTTGAAGAAATACATAAAATATGACGACTCACCCGCCGTCAGACTGCGGCGTGTAAGCGCACTCCAGCAGGATGATGAAATGGGCCGGGGATTGATGTTGCTGGCTGACTTTATGGAATCGCGATGGCCTACCGCAGAACTGGATTTGCATAGTGCCAATTTTATGCGCCGCCCCGATACGGGCGAGGCCGTCATCACCGATCCAATCATGGATATGGAAACGCGTAACATCGTGTTGGAGCATGCTAAACGGAACTTCCCAGAGGGAATCATGATTGTGTAGACTCCTCACATTATGAGTGGCTGCTTTGAATAGGCAACCAGTCGCTCAATGAGTATGACCTTCAAGTTCCGCAGTGTCTCGGTTGCTGTCGCTGGTTGCCGACAACAGAATGTCTCTTGTCAGTCTAAAGCAGGCATAGCCCCACTGGTTCAACTCCAACCAATTGGAGTTTCTAGAAAGATGCGCACGAAACACTGATTCCAACTTGGGCATTCAGCCGAGTTGGTCTCTGAAATCTTCGCTATCCAACCCCAGATTGCAAATAGCCCTAAAAATCAGTGTGAAATGAATAATATCTCCATTTTCACGCATGATTTTTCGTGAAAATGCTTCTTTATCCAAAAAAGATAAAGAAAATCATGAATATTCGCCAAAAACTTCATGATTTTTTTATTTTATATCTCCGGATAAATGCGGTTTTCCTGTGCTCGTGGCGGTGAAAAAAATAATATTGCGTTATCGCGCATTTCTGGACCGACAGTTTAAAACTCTTGTATTCGATAATCTGAAAAGTTTGATATCCATATTGCTTGTCGATATTAAACATGTTATTTTGCATTACCAACAAAATTATGTTGATAATGCAAAATAAAGGTGAATATAGTGCTGCATAGCTATGCATTCTCAAACTTTCAATCCTTCCGTGAGCGGATCGAAGTCGATCTGACTATCAGTCGCAAGGTCGCTATGACCGAGTGGATGAGCGATGTACCGACCGGTGAGCGCGTATCTAAACTGATGGCGGTGATAGGCCCGAATGGCAGCGGCAAGACCGCGCTGCTGAAGCCGATGGCATTTATCAGTTGGTTTATCACCAGTTCATTTCAGTCCGCACATGATGCAAGTATTCCAATTGCGTCACACGTAGCGAATGCAAATGAGCCGTGTGAGTTGGAGTGCACGGTGGACTTTGACGGTAAGCTGTGGCGTTATGTGTTGCGCTGCACGCCTGAACGGGTGCTACATGAAGCGCTTTATCAAAAGCGTGAACGATTTGGTTATGTATTCGTTCGGGATTGGGATGCTGAAACCAAGACCTATGTGGTCAAGCAACAGGAGTTTGGTTTAGCTCCGCAGGAGGCGCGTAAGGTGCGCCAAAATGTTTCGCTGATTGCCTGGGCGGCACAATTTGGTGTGCCGCTGGCGATGCGCCTGACAGCCCCCTATGTAAATACCAATGTCAATGTGCTGGGGCGCATGCCGATTGGCAGTCAGGACGTTCAGGTAGCCGCGCAACATTTTTCAGCCCATGCTGTTCAACGAGAACGCATGGAGTACCTGTTATCTGCATGGGATTTAGGCTTGTCCGGTGTCGAGTTACAGGAATTCGTCGTTAATAATCCACAGGAACCAAGCCAGACCGTATGGGTGCCGTTTGGCAAACACAAAAATAGAAACGCTGAATTCAAGTTGCCTTTTGCGCTTGAATCAAGCGGTACGCAAGGTGCGTTTGTCCTGTTGTCACGGCTGCTGCAAACATTGGAAATTGGCGGGTTGGCGGTTATCGACGAATTCGAGAATGATCTGCATCCGCACATGTTGGAGCCTATTCTCGACTTGTTCGCAAATTCCTCAACCAACCCGCACAACGCGCAACTGTTATTTACCTGCCACGCCATCGAAGTGTTGAATCTGGTGCATAAATCGCAGGTGATATTGGTACAGAAAAACGAAGATTGCGAGAGTACCTCCAGTCGAATGGATGCGGTGGAAGGCATCCGCAATGACGACAACTTTTATGCCAAATACATGGCCGGTGCTTATGGCGCTGTGCCTGTATTCTGATTGCCATGGCTATCTGGAGAGCGCAGCGCACTTTATTGATCGTGGGGGAGGGCGACATGAAGAAGCCTTTCTGAATCATCTCAAACAGCTTTATGTGCCGCGTGGCTGCGGGCTTTCCGTGACGATCAAGAATGCCCGTGGCAAAGGGGCATTGCATGTGATTGACTGGACAGCCAAGCAAATCGCTAACGCTGATTATGATGCTGTTGCGGCCTTGCTTGATACGGACACCGACTGGAATGCCAAAACTGAAAAATTGGCGAAAAGTAAAAAAATACAGGTTCTCAAATCTGAGCCTTGCCTTGAGGCCATGATGTTGCGGTTGATTGGAAAATCAGCAAATGGTGACGCTCAGGCACTTAAAAAGCGGTTCGCCCCATTTGTAAACAACGATCCGACGCAACGGGAAAGCTATGCTCTGCATTTTGGCCCGGTTTACTTGATGGCAGGTAGAAGCAAAGAACCGACGATAAATGCACTGCTCAGGCTTTTTGGCCGCTAAAAAATCACGCCATTTTTTAGCGTGATGTAATTTTAATGCGTTAGTTTCGTCGTTTTTTTCGGTATTTTCTTCAGGGGTGATTCCGGTAAGTTTTGTTTGAACCGCCTTTTTCGGGCGATTAAATTCGTTATTAGGCATTTTTCGGGTGATCTAGGAAAGCAATGTAATTGACCTCAATGCCGTAATCGCGGATAGTTGAACAAATTCATTTAATTTACCTATCCTTAGCTGCAACTACGTGTCTGCGGCTGAGCAGTGGAGAGCAACTTTGAAGAAAAGAATAAATGTCGTAGGCGCGGTTCTCACTCGAGGCCAGACGATTCTTGCAGCACAACGCAGCTCGACAATGTCACTATCTGGAATGTGGGAATTTCCCGGAGGGAAAATCGAGCTAGATGAGTCACCCGAACAGGCGCTACTCCGCGAACTTGACGAGGAGTTACTCTGCTCGGCTGAGATCGGCGAACACATCCAAACTACAGAGCACGAGTACGACTTCGGTATCGTGATTCTGACCACTTACTACTGCTCGCTGACGGGCGAAGAACCCCGTCTGACTGAGCATTCGGCGATTCGATGGGTTCAGGCCGCTGAGTTAGACCAGCTCGATTGGGCTCCCGCCGACATACCCGCCGTTGAGCAAGTCATGAGAGATTTTCAGGTTTGAGTTTGATTAGTCGGCAACTGACGCAAGACAACAACTTCGGTTTTCTCAATTCTCGGGTCAACGCTGACCAGGTATTCCATCCCAGGCTCGTCTCAAACTCCGACGGCAATACCATGCTCCGAGCGATTCGTGACGAACTCAAGCGCTCGAGTCACTTCGTGTTCTCTGTCGCATTCATCACGCCGAGCGCGATAGCGATGCTCAAGCAAGCGATCCTCGACTATAAAGGATCCGGCAGTATCATCACCTCGACCTACCTGGGGTTCAACTCGCCAGCCGCATTTCGCGAGCTCCTGAATCTCAAGGAAATTCGCGTCTACGTGCATCCCGACTCTTCTGCCGGGTTCCACGCCAAGGGTTACATCTTCGAACAGGAGTTAAGTACGACCGCGATTGTCGGCAGCTCAAACCTTACGGAGCGTGCGCTGCTCCTAAATCACGAGTGGAATCTTCGCTTCTCGGCACTACCTGACGGCGACATCGTGCAACAGCTCAATCGGGCTTCGATGGCACACATTGATGCCTCTGTTGCGCTCACGAGTAAGTGGATCGATGAGTATCAGCAGTCATGGTCAGCTCAAGTACGTCCGTCATCATCGGGATCCGGCCGGATCGAGGAATCACTCGAGCTGCCTTCTACCGGAGTCGTCCTTCCAAATGCCATGCAGATTGAAGCCCTCTCCGAAATTGCGGCATTACGCGAATCGGGGGAGACCAGAGGCGTCGTGATCTCCGCAACCGGGACTGGGAAGACCATTCTCTCTGCGCTCGACGTGCGCGCCTACGCTCCTAAACGGATGTTGTTTGTCGTGCACCGTGAGCAGATTCTTGATCGTGCGATTTCTGAGTTCAAGCGTGTGTTGGGAGCCCCAGACAGTGACTTTGGCAAATTTGTGGGAGGTAAACAGGAGATTGACCGTCGCTATGTGTTCGCCTCCATTCAGTCGCTCTCACGGCCAGAGATTCTCGAGGCGCTGGCGCCCGATGCATTTGACTACGTTCTCATCGATGAAGTCCACCGGGCCGGAGCCACGAGCTACAGAAGAGTGATCGAGCATCTCAAGCCGGCATTTTTGCTGGGCATGACAGCGACTCCGGAGCGCACGGACGACTTCAATGTGTTTGAACTCTTTGGCTTCAACGTGCCTTATGAAATTCGCTTGCAGAAGGCGCTAGAAGCCGACATGTTGGCGCCGTTTCATTACTACGGCGTCACCGACTTCGAGACGGAGAGTGGTGAAGTTATCGATCAACTCGCAGACCTCAGCAGGCTTGTCGCTTCTGAGCGCGTTGATCATCTTATCAAGACAATCGAGAAGTATGGCCATGCAGGTGCGCCAGTTCGGGGGCTTATTTTTTGCAGTAAGAACGCTGAGGCGGCCGAGCTTTCGGACCTTCTCAACCTTCGTGAAGTTCATGGGAAACCGCTCCGAACGCGCGCGCTCAGTGGGCGAGACTCGGTCGACGAACGCGAGAAGACTGTGCAAATGTTGGAGCGCGGCGAGCTTGACTACATAGCCACCGTCGATATTTTCAACGAAGGGATCGATATACCTTCTGTTAACCAGGTGGTCATGCTTCGCCAGACGCTGTCTAGCATCGTATTCACGCAGCAACTCGGGCGAGGTTTACGAAAGGCCGCGGGCAAAGATCATCTTGTTGTGATCGACTTCATAGGCAACTACGACAATAACTACCTGATTCCAATCGCGTTGTTTGGTGACACTAGTCTCAATAAAGATTCGATTCGCAAGAAAATAATCGACGCTCAGGCAGCCGGTGCTATCGCCGGACTGTCGAGCGTCAACTTTGACGCAATCTCGAAGGAGAGGATCTACTCCTCCCTTGCGACCACTAGTCTTGACAGCATGACGAATCTCAAGAAATCCTTCGTCGAGCTGCAGAATCGACTGGGCCGAGCGCCGCTACTGCTCGACTTCGCCCGCTTTGATCTCGTCGATCCCAACGTGATAGCGACAAAGCAAAAGAACTACTGGAAGTTCCTCGACAAGGTCAGTGCGAGCGATGCGCGTGCAGATGCCTACGAAGACTCTGTCCTGACGTTCCTTTCCGAAGAACTATTAAACGGCAAACGGCCCCATGAAATGCTCCTCCTCAAGGAACTTATATCGAATGCTGGTGAGCTACCTGTCGAGGATTTTTGCAGTCTTCTTGAGCAGAATAGTTTGACATTCGACCCGGCGACGCTCAGTTCTGTGCTGGCCGTACTAAACCTAGAATTCTTCACCGACGCGGAAGCTAGCAAGTATGGCGCCGCACCGATTGTCACTACTCATGATGGTAACTACGAGCTTAGTGAAAAGTTTCTGGCGGCGTGGAACGATGACTTAATTTTCAATGGACACGTACGGGATGTGCTTGAAACAGGACTGTATCTCGCTCGACACCGTTATAAGTGGAGTAGCGAGCTTGACGTAGGTCAACGCTATTCGCGAAAAGATGTCTGCCGTCTGCTCAATTGGAAGTCAAATCAGCAAAGCACGATTTACGGCTACAAGGTTGATTTCTTGTCGAACAGCTGCCCGATCTTCGTCACCTATCACAAGGGCTCAGACGTCTCCGAGAGTACCAAGTATGAAGACGAATTTATTAACCCGTCGACATTGACATGGTTCACACGCAGCAGGCGCACGCTTGCGAGCAGCGAGGTGAAAGCGATCGTTGAGAATCAACTACCGCTCCATGTCTTCGCAAAGAAGGACGACGCAGAAGGAACTGACTTCTACTACCTTGGCAGGGCCACTTCTCAGGATGCCCGCCAGACAAAGATGGCTGGAGACGGTGGGACTGAGCTTGATGTCGTCTCCATGACGCTGGACCTCGCGAGTCCGATTGAAACCAGTCTCTATGAGTACTTTGCGGCTCGAACGGTGGGCGTGCAGTGTCAACATTACCAAGGCTGAAAAATCTCATGAACATCCCCGTTACAGGTTATCGATGCGGTTAGGCGTACCAGATTGGTGCAAATCTTTGGGCACTCCGCATCACTACCATTTATAAACCGGTTTGGACGCCAATCCTACTTTAGCCGAATAAGTTGGTCAGTATCCTGCCCTGTTTTGGATTTCGCCATAGTCCGATGCTGATTTTGCTATCGTGATTTTCCTAGGGAGATAAACTATGAGCGTGTGAAATTAGTTTTCGGGTGAGTGCAGATTTATTTGTGCGACCCGGATTCGGGTGTTTTTTGTGAGATTCGCGAGGGAAGTGCTTTAGAAAAAGCTGCGATAATGTTGCGATAGCTATGTCAATTCATGCGAATTTCATCGCAACATGCCAAAATCAGGTAAACAAAAAAGTCTTTAAAATCAGAGACTTACGTTGTTTTTCCTGGCGGAGAAGGGGGGATTCGAACCCCCGTTGGGATATTATCCCAAACACGCTTTCCAGGCGTGCGACTTAAACCGCTCATCCACCTCTCCGAAGGGGGCGCAGAATAAACCAGATCATTAAATATTGCAATCTTTAATAAAAAATTAATAGAAAAAGCTGGAAGTATTAACAAACAGCGTAGATAATCATTTCACCATATTCTCATTAAGTGTATCTAAAGATAGACTTCATCGTAGTTATACTTAAATTATTATTTTAAATTCAATAAGTTAATTAAAAACCATGTCAAAACACTACCTCACCTCCCTGTTCGCGCCTAAGTCAGTCGCGGTTTTCGGTGCGAGCGACCGGGTCGATTCAGTCGGTCAGATCGTTTTTCAAAACATGCTTGATTCCGGCTTTAAAGGCGCGCTTTATCCGATCAACTCCCGTAGTCCCGAAGTGCAGGGAAGAAAAACTTACGGTTCGATTGCCGAAATTGAAGAAATTGTCGAGCTGGCCGTGATTGCCACGCCGCCGCAAACGGTGCCCGATATCATTGAAGCGTGCGGATTGCACGGCGTCAAGGCAGCGGTGATCATCACGGCGGGTTTTGGCGAAATCGGCGCGGAAGGGAAGGAGCTTGAGCGCCGCTTACTGGAAAATGCCAAGCGCTATGGTATCCGTCTGATTGGTCCTAACTGCCTGGGCGTAATGCGTCCGTCCATCGGTCTGAATGCGACCTTTAATAAGGGCGGTGCGAATACCGGGAATCTGGCGCTGATTTCGCAGTCCGGCGCCTTGTGTACGGCGATTCTGGACTGGGCGCAGATCAACGATGTCGGTTTTTCCAGCGTGGTGTCGATGGGTTCTTCCGCCGACGTGGATTTTGGCGAGACGCTCGATTACCTGGTTTCCGATCCGCAGACACAGAATATCCTCCTATATATAGAAGGTATACGCGAGTCGCGCCGTTTCATGAGTTCGCTGCGAGCGGCAGCGCGCATTAAACCGGTTATTTTGATCAAGGTAGGGCGTCATGAAGCCGGATCTAAAGCCGCGATGTCGCATACCGCTTCGCTGGTTGGCTCAGATGATGCGTTTGATGCTGCCGTGCGTCGCGCCGGTGTCGTGCGTGTGCAGACTGTTACTCAGTTGTTTTCGGCGGCCAAAGCGCTGTCGTGCGGTTTTCATCCGTCCGGTAATCGTCTGGCGATTGTCACCAACGGTGGCGGACCCGGTGTGATGGCGACGGATCGCGCCTCTGACTTAGGATTAGTGATGGCCGAATTGTCGGAAGCGACCATAGCACGATTGAACGAGGTGCTGCCGCCCAACTGGTCGCACGGCAATCCCGTGGATATCATCGGTGATGCACAGGTCGATCGTTATCAGCATGCGGTGGCGGCTTGTCTGGAAGATCCGAATGTCGATGGTGTCTTGACGATATTGACGCCACAGGCGATGACCAAACCGCTGGAGGCAGCCAATGCCGTGATTGAACTGGCTAATCATTACAAAAAACCGTTGCTGAGTTGCTGGATGGGCGAGTCGCAGGTGGCCGAGTCGCGCAAAGCGTTTGCCCATGCGAAGAAACCGAACTTCCGTACGCCGGAGCCGGCGGTTGAGGTGTTCTCCTATCTGTCTGATTATTATCAGAATCAGAAACTGTTGATGCAAATGCCTGAGCCTTTGTCCGATCATAAGGCGCCCGATATTGAAGGTGCGCGCATGGTGATTGAAGGCGCGTTGCTCGATAAGCGTAAGATATTGAGTGAGATGGAATCCAAAGCGCTGCTGTCTGCTTTCCATATTCCGGTGGCGCAGACTATGGTCGCGCGTTCACCGAATGAGGCGCTGCTGATTGCTCAGCAATTGGGCTTCCCGGTGGTGATGAAGGTCAATTCACGCGACATTACGCATAAGAGCGATGCGGGGGGCGTGATGCTCAGCCTCTCCAATGCACAAGCGGTGCGCGCGGCTTATCACGACATTACCGAGAACGTAAAACGTAATCGTCCCGGTGCGCACATGGATGGTATTTCCATTCAACCGATGATCGTCAAACCGAATGGTCGCGAATTGATGGTCGGTGTGACCAACGATCCGGTCTTTGGTCCGGTAATTACTTTCGGTGCGGGTGGTACGACCGTGGAAGTGATGGGCGATGCGCAGGTTTCTCTACCGCCGCTCAACGTGTTTCTCGTGCGCGATCTGATCAGTCGCACGCATGTCGCCAAGCTGCTGGGCCCGTTCCGCCACATGCCGGCTGCCGATATGGAGGCGCTCGAATCCATCCTGCTGCGCGTGTCGGAAATGGTCTGCGAGTTGCCGATGCTGATGGAAATGGACATCAATCCGCTGATCGTGGATGAGCACGGCGCACTGGCGGCCGATGCGCGCGTGGTGGTGCAGTTCATGCAACCGAGTGCGGATCGCTATGCACATATGGCGATTTATCCCTACCCGACACATCTGGTTAACCGCTGGCAGTTGGCTGATGGTACTGACATCACCATCCGTCCGATTCGCCCCGAGGACGCCGGATTGGTGCAGACCTTTGTGCGCAACCTGTCCGAGCAATCGCGATTTTTCCGTTTCATGAACAGCGTGCAGGAATTGAGTCAGTCCATGCTGATCCGTTTCACTCAAATCGACTATAGTCGCGAGATGGCGCTCATTGCGGTGAGCGAACAGCACGGTGTCGAGGTAGAATTGGGTGTGGCGCGCTTTGCGATCAATCCTGATGGCGAGAGCTGTGAATTTGCGCTTGTGATTGACGATTCCATGCATGGCAAGGGGCTGGGGCAGAAACTGATGACCGCCCTGATGGATGCGGCGCGCACCAAGGGTATGAAGATCATGGAAGGCGAAGTACTCAGAAACAATGCCGACATGTTGCATCTGATGGAAAGACTGGGATTTGAGGTCAAGACCAGCTCGGACGATGACAGCATCAAATCGGTACGCAAGGAACTGTAATAACAAAAGTGTGAAATGTGAAATGTAATTGTTTCACATTTCACGTTTCATTCATCACTTTTCGCGGTTTTTTATGCACACAGCCTATCTGACACATCCTGTCTGTCTGAAACATGATATGGGCGCGGATCATCCTGAGTGTCCCGGGCGCATACACGCGATTGAAGATCAACTCATCGCGTCCGGTTTATCACCGTTTCTGGTGCATTACGATGCGCCGCAAGTGACCCGCGAGCAATTGTTGCGGGTGCATCACGCCGACTACATAGCCGGTATCTATGCCAAATCGCCCGAAAGTGGTCTGGTTGATCTGGATGGCGATACGTTGATGAATCCATACACCTTGTCAGCGGCGCTGCATGCGGCGGGTGCGGCGGTGCAGGCGGTGGATCTGGTGATGGCGGGGCAGGCGGAAAATGCTTTTTGCAACGTACGTCCACCCGGTCATCATGCAGGTCCTGACAAGGCGGGTGGTTTTTGCATCTTCAATAATGTGGCGGTGGCGGCAGCGCATGCCCTCGAACATTATGGTTTAGAACGCGTGGCGATCATCGATTTTGATGTACACCACGGTGATGGCACGGAAGCGATTTTTCACGAGGATAGTCGTGTGATGTTGTGTTCGAGTTTTCGACATCCTTATTATCCGTATTGCGGTGCGGACAGCGGCAACGAACACATCATTAATACCCCCTTGTCGGCCGGGACGGCGGGAGAGGCGTTCAGGGCGGCTGTCTCAGCGCAATGGTTGCCTAAGCTTGAGCAGTTCAGACCGCAGATGCTGTTTATCTCGGCGGGATTCGATGCGCATCGGGATGATGATATGGGCGGGCTGGCACTGCGCGAGGCGGATTACGCCTGGGTGACCGAGGCGCTCAAGACCTTTGCTGAACATCATACAGGACGACGCATGGTCTCGGTGCTGGAAGGGGGTTATGCGCTGCATGCCTTAGGGCGTAGCGTTGCGGCGCATATCAAGGTGCTGACTGGACTGTAAAATTTGTGGGGCAGGTCATGCTGCACAGCGGTCTGCCTTACGCTTTTTCATCCCTTACGACTGATAAATAGGAATCGCCTGATATACAAGCGATAGTTAGCACGTGTATCTTACGCCAAACTTACAAAGCTAATTACGCGAAGGACATACTGTGGAGGGCGAGCAGACAGCATCTGAGGCAACAGCCGCTCAGGCAGACGCAAAACTATTTTCTGTTGTAGCAATAGGTGCCTCAGCCGGTGGTCTGGAAGCGTTTGAGGGACTTTTTCGCAGCCTATCCCCTGATACGGGAATGGCTTTTATACTGGTCTCTCACTTGGATCCCAGCCATGAGAGCCTCCTCACTGAAATTTTGCAGCGCAGCACGTCCATGCCGGTGTTGGAAATTCAGGATCAAATGGCGATCAATGTCAATTCCGTTTACGTGATCCCGCCCAATCGCGATATGGCTATTTTTCACGGTCTGATACAACTGTCCGTTCCTGACCAGCCTCGCGGCATGCGCATGCCGATCGATGCATTTTTTCGCTCACTGGCCGAGGATTGCGGCGAGAGGGCGATCGGCATCATCCTCTCGGGAACGGGTACAGACGGAACGTTTGGTTTACGCGCCATTCTGGGGGCGGGCGGCATCACGCTGGTGCAAGAACCGTCGACGGCAAAATACGACGGGATGCCAAGAAGTGCAATCAACGCCGGTTTCTCGACCCATGTGCTGCCGGTGGAGCAGATGGCGGCGGTATTGCAGTCCGGACAGCGCATGCTGCGTGTGCCTCTGATACCATCCGCCAATGAACTCAACGCAATCAATCGTATCCTGATGTTGCTGCGCAGCGTCAGCGGTCACGATTTTTCTTTGTATAAAAAATCCACCATCACCCGGCGTATCGAGCGACGCATGTCGCAACACGGCATTGACAGCAAAGAGGTCTATGCGCGCTATCTGAAGGAAAATCCATTAGAAATATCAATATTATTTAAACAGTTGCTGATTAACGTCACCAACTTTTTCCGTGACCCGCACGCTTTTGAATTGCTCCGGCAAGAGATATTGCCTAAGTTGTTCGCCAATAAACCGAATAATGAGGTATTTCGTGCCTGGATAGCGGGTTGTTCCAGCGGGGAAGAAGTTTACTCGATTGCCATCTTGTTGCGTGAATACATGGATGAATCGCATCAGGAATATCGGATACAACTGTTTGCGACCGATCTGGATGAAGACGCCATTGCGACGGCGCGTGCCGGTGTGTATCCGGCCAACATCGCGCAAGATGTACACCCGGAAAGATTGCAGCGATTTTTTATCAAGGAGGAGGGCGGTTACCGCATAAAAAAAATAATCCGTGAGATGGTGGTTTTTGCAGTACACAACGTCATCAAAGATCCGCCCATTATTAATTTAGACTTGCTCAGTTGTCGCAATGTATTGATTTATATGGAGACTGAGCTGCAAAACCGCTTGATTAGTGCGTTTCATCATTCCTTAAAACCGGATGGAGTGTTACTGTTATCGCCTTCCGAAAATATTGGCTCCCATAGTGATCTGTTCGCGCCGATCAACCGCAAGTGGAAATTTTATCGTGCCCTGGGCGGCGTGGTTTCCTATCCCCTGGTTGCGAGCGGCGCGGCTCGATACGAAGCGGAATCTGAGCGTATCCCTACGACCAAAGAGACAAATTTCGCCGATTTGACCCGACGGGTGTTGTTGCAAACCTATGCCCCTGCTTCGGTCGTAACGGATGATAAAGGCAATATTATGTATGTGCACGGCGAAACCGGCAGGTACTTACGCCCCGCTCCCGGTCATGCAACCCTGAATGTCATCGAAATGGCGCGTGAGGGTTTGCAACTGTATTTGCGTCAGGCCATCGTTCAGGCGGCGCAGAATGTGCCGACCTTAAATCATGAAATATTCATCAAACTCGGCGACGAAGAACGCGGTGTGAAATTTTCAGTACGTCCCATTGTCAGCCCGCCAAATTCGGGGCAGGGCGCATTGAAGTTGCTGTTGGTCAGTTTTCAGGACGCCACCCCTGTGCCGCCTGTCCGGCCTGGTAAGGGTGAGCCAACCAAGCGTGCAGAAGCACGACGTATCGATGAGTTGGAGCGCGAGCTGGCGTATTTCCGTGATCATATGCAGGCGATGTTGGAGGGGGAGCAGGCGTCAGGGGAGGAGCTCAAATCGATTAACGAAGAGTTGCAGTCGACCAATGAGGAGTTGCAGTCGACCAATGAAGAGTTCGAAACTTCACAGGAGGAGTTAAGATCCTTGAACGAGGAGCTCTCGACAGTCAATTCCGAGTTGCAGGCTAAAATAGAACAGTATGTCGACGTGCAGAACGACATGAAAAATTTGCTCGATAATATTAATGTTGGCACGGTGTTCCTGGACGAAAAACTCCGTATCCGGCGCTATACGCGCGATACGGTGCGGCTGTATTGTCTGGTTGCTACCGATGTGGGGCGGGCGCTGGCGGATATCAAATCGAATATCGATAACGGGGATTTGCAAGTCGATATCCGCGCCGTACTCGAGACATTGATCCCCCGCGAACGTAAGGTACACGCCACAGAGGGCGGCTGGTATCTGGCGCGCATACAGCCTTACCGCACGTTGGATAACGTGATAGACGGGGTCGTGCTGACGTTTAACGATATCAGCAAACGCGTTGCTGCCGAACAGCTCGCCCTGGACGCGCGCGAGTTGGCGGAGAATATCGTCAACACGGTGCATGAACCACTGATCGTGCTCGATGCCGGGTTGCGGGTCATCATGGCCAGTCGCGCTTACTATCGGTATTTTGACACCAGCGAGGCGGATACCATAGGGCGCCTCCTGTATGAGTTGGGCGGACATCAATGGGATATTCCGGCCCTGCGTGAACGGCTGGAAAAGGCGCTACCCGATAAACAGCACTTTGACGATTTCAGCGTGACAGTAGATTTCCCCGCGACGGGTGCCCGTAAATTTTTACTTAATGTGCGGTGTATATCTTCTAAAGCTCTGATTTTAATAGGAATTGAGGAGGTCGTATGAAAGACAGCCCCCCATCTTCCGATGTGAGCACATTGCGCAGTCTGGCTGAATTGAGGCTGGCGCAGGGCGTGGCAGCACAGGCGCATGACAAGATTTCTCACGAGAATTTGTTGCATGAACTGGAAGTGCATCAGATCGAACTGGAGATGCAAAATGAAGCATTACGTCAGTCGCAGGTGGAACTTGAACATTCACGCGAGCGTTATATGGATTTTTATGATTTCTCACCGATCGGTTATATCACGCTGGATGAAATTGGCCTGATTGCTGAACTCAATCTGACCGGTGCCGCGATGCTGGGCCTAGAGCGTAACAAAATCCGGTTTCAGCGATTTACCGTCTTTGTAACACCGGAATATCAGGAGCACTGGTATCGCAGTTTTCAGACGGCACTCGCCGCTGAAGAGGTGATCAGTTGTGAGCTCTCGCTCCAGCGTCAGGATGGCAGCCGCTTCTTTGCCAAGATAGATAGTCTGCGGCTGAATAAACGCGGTGAATCGCCCTTGGTGCGCCTGGTGTTGACTGATATCACCGAACGCATCAAGAGCGAAGAAGAAATTCGCAAGTTGGCGTTCTACGATGGATTGACACTACTGCCCAATCGCCGTCTGTTGAGTGAACGTTTAATTCAGGCGATGGCGACCAGCAAACGGAGCGGACGATTCGGTGCCTTGCTGTTTCTCGATCTGGATAATTTTAAACCGCTTAACGATGAGCACGGTCATAATATGGGCGACTTACTGTTGATCGAAGTGGCGCGTCGCATCACTTCTTGTGTGCGTGAAATGGATACGGTTGCGCGTTTTGGTGGTGATGAATTCGTCATTCTGTTGACAGAACTCGATACTGATCATGCTGTTTCTACCGCGCAGGCGGGGCAGGTCGCCGAGAAAATCCGTACCTTGCTGGCTGAGCCTTATCAGTTGGAGAGCACGTCGGACAAAGCGGGGGCGGGCATGGTTGAGCATCGTTGCACATCGAGCATCGGTATCGTGTTGTTTTTTAATCATGAAGCGCGGCAGGATAATATTATCAAGTGGGCGGACATGGCGATGTATCGGGCGAAAGCCGGCGGACGCAACCGGATTCGCTTTTATGAGTCGCAAAGCGAAGTTTGTCAAATTACACAAAATTTGGCTCTTTGTGATTCGTAGTGGCTAAGTCGCTTTAAATTCAGCTTAATCGTAAGGATCGTAATCCACCAAATTCTTTTGGTGAAAAATTTTAATTTTATTACCTACTGTATTTCACATAGAGCCAATAATTTTGAATAATCAATTAGATAATAATCTTCGTGCTGAGGCTGAACATCGTATCGGCGAATTTCCTATGATCAGTGAAGCGCTCCCGGACAAGAATCTGCTGCACGAGCTTCAGGTACATCAGATAGAACTGGAAATGCAGAATGAAACCCTGCTACAAGCGCAATTGGCGCTGGAGGATTCAAACGCGCGCTACAAGGATTTATACGATTTTGCGCCTGTCGGCTATTTGACGCTCGATAAAGATGGCTTGATTGTTGAGTCGAATCTCACCGCAGCCAGCTTGTTGGGCGTGGAGCGCAAGCCGTTGTCGGGTCGTCCATTTTCCCGGTATATCGGCGTGGAATCGTTGGCTCAGTGGCGTCGATATTTTCGGGAAATATTGAAAGATGAAGCCTCGCAACTGACTGAGTTGATGCTCAGGCACAGTGATGGTCGTGAAATGTATGCCGGGTTTGCAGGTCGCCGTGTTTCACCGGAGCGCGTGCGTATTACCTTTCGCGATACCACGCAACGCAGGCTGGCCCAGATAGCGCTTGCGGAAAGCCGGGAACTGTTGAGTTTGTTTATTCAATATGCGCCTTCGGCCATTGCGATGTTTGACAAGGAGATGCGCTATGTCGCGTACAGTCGGCGCTGGATTACAGATTATAATTTGGCGGACAGGGGTGATTTAACCGGTCTTAGCCACTATGATGTTTTTCCTGAGATACCTGAATGCTGGCGGGCAATTCACCGGCGTTGTGTGGCCGGGGCTGTTGAGAAAAGTGAACAAGAACTGTTTCAACGCGAGGACGGGAGGGTGGACTGGGTGCGCTGGGAAATCCGTCCCTGGCGGCACGCCAACGGCGAAATCGCCGGCGTCATTCTTTTTTCGGAGGTGATTACCGAGCGGGTGCAGACGGAAAAAAAATTGCGTGAATCAGAGGAAAAGTTCAAGTCTATTTTTGAAGGTGCGCTTGACGGCATTATCATGCTGGATCCTGAAAACAGCCGCTTCGTTAGCGTCAATCCGGCATTTTGTGCGGCGCTAGGTTATCAACGGGATGAGTTAGTGAATTTGGCGGTGCAGGATATTCATCCGGCGGAAGATATGCCATGGATTATTGAGGATATTCAAAGACATCTGCATGGCGAGATACAAATGAGTACCGATATTCCTGTCTTGCGTCGGGATGGTTCTGTTTTTTACGCAGATATCAAGTCATCGCCCGTCGTGCTTCAGGGTAAAACGTATCTGGTCGCTGTGTTTCGCGATAATTCGATGCGCCGCAAGTTGGAAGAAGTACGTCGTATCAGTGAGCTCAAACATCGCTTGCTATTTGAGTCTTCGCACGATGCGTTGATGATATTGTCGCCACCCTCCTGGCAGTTTAGCGGGGCGAATCGGGCGACCCTGCAATTATTTGGCGCTGTGAGTGAGAGCGAATTTCTGGGGCGGGGACCGTGGGACGTATCGCCCGAGTTTCAGCCTGATGGTGAAAATTCCAGCGAGCAGGCGCTCAAGGTGATAGAGACGACCATGAAGGAGGGCTCGCATTTCTTTGAATGGTTACATCAGCGCATGGATGGCACGCTGTTTTTTTCCGAGGTGTTGTTGACCCGGATAGACTTGGGAGCGGAGGTGTTTATCCAGGCAACTGTGCGCGATATTACCAATCGCCGTCAGGCAGATAATGCCCTCCGTGAATCTCAGCAGATGTTGCGGGAGCTGGCGGCGCAGAGTGCCGCCACGCGTGAGGCCGAGTTGAAACATGTCGCCCGCGAAGTACACGATGAGTTGGGGCAGATTTTAACGGCCTTGCGCATGGATATTTCGCTGATACGCATGCAGTTCGGCCAGAAAAATCCCGAGTTGCATCAAAAAATTCAGGATATGATGGTGCTGGTGGATAAGGCAATACAGGGCGTGCGTGATGTCACGGTCAATTTGCGTCCGCCCGCGTTAGATATGGGGCTGGTTCCGGCGCTCACCTGGCTGACCAAGGATTTTAACTCACGCAACAACACCGTCTGTTACTTGCGTCTGATCAATCATCTCGATGAGTTGAGCGAAACGCAGACGGTGGTGATTTTTCGTATTGTGCAGGAGTCGTTGACCAATGTAGCTCGCCACGCGGCGGCGTCCCGTGTCGATATTACGCTGGCTCAAGTCGAGTCCGGGGTGGAGGTCACCGTACTGGATGACGGGCACGGCTTTGATACGGTACAGAAGCCCACAAAAAAGTCCTTTGGACTGCTCGGTATCATGGAGCGTGCGTTGGCCGTGAATGGTCGGGTTAATGTGGTCAGTGTTCCTGGAAAAGGGACGGTGATTTCCGTCTATATTCCATTTGATAGTGTAAGGCCGAAGAGAAGGAAAAATGATGATACGAATGCTAATCGCTGACGATCACGCCATCGTGCGGGAAGGTTTGAAAAAGATATTTTCATTGATACCGGATGTGGAGGTGGTGGCTGAAGCGGGCGATGGCGCCGAGGTGTTACGCCATCTGGCCGGGCCCGCAGACTTCGATTTGTTGCTGCTGGATTTGACCATGCCCGGGTTGAGCGGAATTACCCTGATCGAACGTATCAAGACGCGTTGCCCGAATTTGCCGATTTTGATTTTTTCCATGCACAATGAGTCGCAAATCGCCCTGCGCACCATCAAGGCCGGCGCTTCCGGGTATATCGCCAAAGACAGCGATCCCGAGGTGTTGTTAGCGGCCATACGGCGGGTGGCGGATGGCGGCAAGTATATAGACCCTAAACTGGCTGAACAACTGGCTTTCGAGTCGGTCTTTCCCGAACAGCGGGAGCCGCATGCCAGATTGTCTGATCGGGAGTTTGAGATTTTCAGGCTGTTAGTCGCCGGTAAACGCGTTAATGAAATTGCTGATCTGTTGTCGATTAGCAACAAGACGGTCAGTACCCACAAAATTCATCTGATGGGAAAAATGGACCTGACTAATGCCGCCGAATTGGTGCATTACGCCATCGAAAAGAATCTCTTCCTGTATTAAACTCGAGATGCGGTGCGCCTCACGCCGCATTCCTCACTCCTCACTCCTCACTCCTCACTCCTCACTCCTCACTCCTCACTCCTCACTCCTCACTCTCTTCCCACTTTCCATTCTTTTGGTAGGGGAATTCCTATGCCTACCGCGTTTTTACGGGTAGTAAAATCAGCCGTGTCTGATGGCGCACTTCTATTCGTTTAAGCACAATGGCACCTGTTGAAAGCGCTTGTAGACATCGGGTTAGCCCGGTGCCAACGGTAAACGAACCTAGGGAGTCATGATGCGAAATCTAAAATTAGTGCCCGATGCGCTGTCAGGGGAAACCATACTCGATATGGTCAAAATGGCAGCCGAGCTGGATGAGCATCGTTATTTTCTGGAAAAAACCGTCGCCATCCGTACCGAACAATTGCTCAGACGGATCACGCTGCTCGAGTCCTGCAACGAGACCTTGTGCGCGAAACTAGCTAGTACCAATAAAGAATTGGATACGCTCAAACAACAACTGGCGTGCCACAGCACTGTGCGCGCGTTGCCTCAGTTATACCTGATGAATCATCAAATCCCGCAAAATGAATGGAGCGAACATACCACCGCCGTGTAAGTTTTTTGGCTAAATTTAACGTGTCTATGTGATTAATTTTTGTACTGGGAGATGGATGATGAGGCTGGAAGTTGTACGCGTAATTGCTCAATCACATGGGCTTCGATCCGGGAAGCGTTCCAAAGAGGATCTGATTAAATCCATCCAATCGGAGGAGGGGAATTTCGATTGTTATGGCACCGCAGTGCAGGGCGTGTGCGATCAGGAAACGTGTTTGTGGCGTACGGATTGTTTTGATAACTCAACAGAAGAAACATCATGAATCTGGTTAAGTGGAATCCCTTCAGGGAATTGGAAGATGTCAGCAATCGTCTCAATAGTCTGTTCGGTAAGCTGCCGGCCAGAGGCGAATCAGGGGCCGATATGCTGGCTGTGGCGGACTGGATGCCTACCGTGGACATCAGCGAAACGGATGCGGGTTATCTGATTAAGGCCGAGATTCCTGAAGTCAAAAAAGAAGACGTCAAAGTCAATATTCAGGACGGTATGCTGACCATTTCCGGTGAGCGTCATCAGGAAAAGGAAGAGAAGAGTCAGAAGTTTCACCGCATCGAACGCGCTTATGGCAGTTTTTCACGCAGTTTCAGAATGCCTGATGATGCCGATGAAAATACCGTGAATGCAGAATTCAAGGACGGCATGCTCAATGTCACCTTACCTAAGTCAAAGAAGGCAGAAACCAAATCTGTCAGTGTCAGTATCGCGTAGCGATACCTTATCCCTCTTTCCTGCCGGGGGGCAAAAAGGGAAGAGGGAGTACATAAGGTGGTAGTTGAAAAAGGTAGTGGTAATTTTCTATAAAGTTAAGGAGAGTGTCATGACTAAGGGTACGGTTAAATGGTTTAACGATGTAAAAGGTTTCGGTTTTATTACGCCCGATGATGGTACGGCAGATATGTTCGCCCATTTCTCGGCGATTACGGCTAAGGGATTCAAGTCGTTAAAAGAAGGCCAAATAGTCAGCTTCGAGGTGGTCAAGGGTGCGAAGGGCTTGCAGGCTGCCAACATTCAACCCGTTCAGTAAGCGCAGGTTTTCAGGGTGTGTTGCGGTGAAGTGGGATGCTGACATGATCGCTGCGACAGAGCGCAGGCAGGGTGACTCGAGTCTGGTGCAAAGGATCGTTGAGGTCGAGCGTGCCAATCAGAATAAGAGCCAGTTCCTGGCGGTTGCCAGTCATGATTTGCGCCAACCGATACACGCCCTGGGATTGTATATCGCCGAATTACGGCGCAAAGTGTCCGGTGAGGAACAGCAACATCTGGTGGGGCAGGTCGAACGCTCGGTCGATGCCTTGTCCACCCTGATCGATGCATTGCTGGATATCTCCAAGTTGGATGCGGGTGCCGTTGTCCCGCAAAAACAGGTCTGTGATCTGTCTGAGTTATTTTCTCGTATCGCTGCCGATTTCAAGCGGGCAGCCAAAATTAAAAATATTCGTCTGGTGGTGCGGCCCGTCAGCGCCTATGTCTATACGGATCCGGTGCTGCTCGAACGCATTCTGGTCAATCTGGTGAGTAATGCTGTGCGTTATACCAGGCCGTTCGGCTGTATCTTGTTAGGCGCTCGCCAGCGCGGTCAACAAATTCACATCGAGGTGCGCGACAACGGTATCGGTATTCCAGAGGGTATGCAAGATCATATATTCTGTGAATTTATTCAATTAAATCATGATGTTATTAGTGGTGAAAAAGGCTTGGGGCTGGGGTTGGCTATCGTCGACCGTTTGGTTAAGCTGTTGGGCCATCGTATCGAGCTACGTTCTGCGCCCTGTGTCGGGTCGCTGTTCACGGTTAAATTAGCCCGTGCGCTCAAACCGGTCGAGGTGTTTAGTCTGCCGGTTGATCCGCTGAGCGATGCTGAACTGCTAAGTGGAAAGAAAGTGTTGATCGTCGATGGTGATCTGCTGGTGTTGGATGGTACGGCGTTGATACTAGGTTCATGGGGTTATCAGGTGACAGCGTTAACAACCTTGGCGGCGGTACAGAAAAGGCTGGTTGAGGGGGAAAGCTGGGACCTGGTTATCAGCGACTATCAGTTGGATCGCGGGGCGACCGGCCTTGATGTGAGCGAAACCGTGCGACAGCATTGCGCTACGCTGACTCCCTGTATCCTGATCAGCGGTGACACCAGTGTCATAGTGCAAAAAATGGCGGATGGCGCAGGCCACCATTTGCTGCATAAACCCGTCAAGCCCGCCAAGTTGCGATCTCTGGTGCAATACCATCTCAAGGAAGTGACCCATTAGGTTGCCATCGCCTTAATTTAGGTTTAACGTTGCGCCTATGAAAACTGCACTATCTCCCATTGAATCTGAATTTGACTCTAATGAAGAAGCGGAGTCGTATGCGTGTTGGTTTCGTGCAAAGGTTCAGGAATCACTGGACGATAATAGCCAGTTGATCCCCCACGATCAGGTGATGGCAGAAATGCAAGCCGTCATAGATCAAAAATGCCTAGAACATGCTGCCCGTACTTTGGCGAACTAGGGCACGTTCGAGCCTGATTCAGATAAATTCCTACATTGCCGATCGTAATCCGGTTGCCGCCCAAAGGTTGAAGGATGCAATTGAGCAGGCTGTCTCCAACCTGCCGCAACATCCGTACCTTTATCGTCCTGGACTAGTCGCAGGAACGCGCGAGATCGTCGTGCATCCGAATTACGTTGTGGTGTATCGGGTTGCCGTATCAGCGATTGAAATAATCAATGTCCTGCATACCCGGCAACAATATCCCTGAAAATAACGCCTGTTGCGCTGGTTGCATCAGGTCTTGTATGAGAATATTCGCAATACATCCATTAAATTATCAATGAAATCAATATATAACGCTTTGCGGCGATTTGTTGCGCCGGATCTGTTCGGTGAGGTGATGAAATGAACTTTCGCACCTGCGACATCTTTTGTAACGTCATCGACAACTACGGCGATATCGGTGTGAGTTGGCGCTTGGCGCGGCAGTTGGCGAACGAGTTTGGCCTGTACGTGCGACTGTGGGTGGATGATCTGGCCAGCTTCGCTAAACTGTGCCCCGAGGCGGATGCAGGTTTGGATATGCAGCACCGGCGCGGGGTAGAGGTGCGGCTGTGGCCTCAGGCTTTTCCTGATGTGCAGGTGGCTGATCTGGTAATTGATGCGTTCGGTTGCGCTTTACCGTCCAGTTATTTGGCGGCGATGGCGGTGCGCGATGAGCCGCCCGTCTGGATCAATCTGGAATATCTCTCCGCCGAAGATTGGGTCGAGGGTTGCCATAAGCTGCCGTCACCCAAGCCGCCGCTGACCCGTTATTTTTTCTTCCCCGGATTTACCAAAAAAACCGGTGGCCTGTTGCTGGAACATGATTTGCTGGCGCGGCGCGATGCGTTTTTGAGCGATAAGAATCAGCAGCAGGCATTCTGGCAATCCATGGGTATGGAAATGCCGTCCGCTGACATCCTGAAAATCTCCCTGTTCGCCTATGAAAATGGAGCGCTCACCGGTTTATTCAACGCTTGGGCTGATAGCGCGCAGCGGGTGCTGTGTCTGGTGCCGGAAGGGCGCATCCTGCCGCAGGTCAGACAATATTTTGGCGATGAGGCTGCGGGGCAGGGCTATGTGCGCGGCAATCTTGAGGTGCGCGTGTTGCCCTTCGTTGAACAAGAGCGCTATGACGAATTGTTGTGGGCGTGCGATATCAACTTTGTTCGAGGTGAAGATTCCTGTGTGCGTGCTCAGTGGGCAGGACGCCCGTTTGTCTGGCAAATCTATCCTCAGCACGATGCGGTGCACTGGGAGAAATTGCAGGCATTTTTGAATCGGTACGGGGCAACGCTCGGTGCTGAAGCCGTGCCGGCGATGCAGAGTTTATGGCAGCAGTGGAACGATGAGGGGGATGCCGGTCAGGCGTGGTCCGCATTCGCAAATCAGCTCGGCCAGTTGAACCTCGGGGCGCAGGTTTGGGCGCAGCAATTATCGTCAAACAATCTGACATTGAATTTGCTGGATTTTTCGCAGGAAATCGGTACAATGCGCGCCTTCAAAATTGATGGTTAGCGAACATGAAAACAGCACAAGAATTACGCCCTGGTAACGTCTTTATGGTCGGTTCCGACCCTATGGTTATTCTGAAGGCGGAATACAGCCGTTCCGGTCGTAACGGTTCGGTAGTCAAGATGAAGATGAAGAATCTGTTAACCGAATCGGCCAAAGAAACCGTCTTCGCCGCAGATGATAAGTTTGATCAAGTCATCCTCGATCGCCGTGAAGTGACTTACTCTTACTTCGCCGATCCGATGTACGTATTCATGGATGAAGAATACAACCAGTACGAGATCGAAGCGGAATCCATGGGCGATGCGCTCAACTACATCGAAGACGGTATGCCATGCGAAGTAGTGTTCTACAACGATAAGGCGATTTCGGTTGAGCTGCCAAATACAATCACGCGTGAAGTGATCTACACTGAACCTGCTGTTCGTGGCGATACTTCCGGTAAGGTGATGAAGCCTGCCAAGATCAATGGCGGATTCGAATTGCCGGTTGCGGCTTTCGTTGAAATCGGCGATAAGATTGAAATCGATACACGTACCAATGAGTTTAAAAAGCGCGCTTAATCAATAAGTTACTTTTTAACGAGCTGCTCGTGAGAGAAATCTTGCGGGCAGTTTTGTTTTTAACGCAGCCGCTTGACTGTGCAGCGCCAGAGGGTCGCAATTTTTCCCGGGGAAATTTTGCTGCGGCCCAGCCTCAAAGTCCGTAAAATGCCCCTTTTGCTTTTATAAGTGTGATTTATGTCTATACGTACCCGTTTTGCCCCCAGTCCTACCGGTTATCTGCATATCGGCGGTGCGCGCACTGCGCTGTTTTCATGGGCCTATGCCAGAGGGCTGGGTGGCACGTTTATTCTGCGCATTGAAGATACCGATGTCGAGCGCTCAACCCCTGAGGCGGTGCAGGCGATTCTGGATGGGATGTCCTGGTTGAATCTGGGTTATGACGAAGGTCCTTACTATCAGATGCAGCGCATGGAGCGCTACAAGGAGGTGTTGGCGCAACTGATCGCGGGCGGTCACGCTTATTACTGTTACACCACGCCGGAAGAATTGGATGTGATGCGTGAGGCGCAGCGCGCACGGGGCGAGAAGCCTCGTTACGATGGTGCCTGGCGCCCTGAAGAGGGTAGGGTGTTGCCTGCGCCTCCTGAAGGTGTTAAGCCGGTGGTGCGTTTTAAGAATCCGTTGCATGGTGCGGTGGCATGGGACGATCTGGTGAAAGGGCGCGTCGTGTTCGAATCCAGCGAGCTGGATGATCTGGTGATCGCGCGCTCGGACGGTACACCGACCTACAATTTCTGCGTGGTGGTGGATGACTGGGATATGAAGATCACCCACGTGATTCGTGGTGACGATCATGTCAACAATACGCCGCGCCAAATTAACATCTTGAAGGCGCTGGGCGCCGAGGTGCCACAGTACGCGCATCTGTCGATGATCCTAGGTGATGATGGTACCAAGCTCTCCAAGCGTCACGGCGCGGTGAGTGTGATGCAGTATGCCGACGATGGCTATTTGCCTGAAGCGGTCATCAATTATCTGGCGCGTTTAGGCTGGTCGCATGGCGATGAGGAAGTTTTCCCGGTCGAGCAATTTGTTGAATGGTTCGATCTGGATCACATCACGTCTTCAGCGGCTCAGTTCAATACAGAAAAGCTGCGCTGGCTGAATCAACACTACATCAAGCTGGCGGACAATACGCGTCTGGCGGCGCTGGTCGGTGGTCATCTGGCTGCGCGCGGTGTGACAGTGAGCGATACGCCGCCGCTGGAGTCGGTGATTGCGCTGTACAAGGACCGTGCGGCGACGCTGCTGGAGTTGGCGGATGAGGCTGAGGTGTTTTACATCGATGTGCATCCGTCGCAGGAGGCGCTGGACGCACAGTTGTTGCCGGAAGTGATGCCTGCCTTGCGCGAGTTGGCGACGCGTCTGGCTGATGTTGAATGGGTAGCGCCGGAGCTGGGTGCGTTGATAAAGGAAGTGCTGGTGCAGCATAAGCTGAAGATGCCTAAGCTTGCGATGCCGTTGCGTGTGATGCTGGTTGGACAAACCCATACGCCTTCGGTAGATGCCGTGCTGGCCTTGTTTCCACGTGAAACTGTTTTGGCGCGTATCGCGAAATATTTGTAGAAAACGGAGAAAAGACTTTACATTAACAGGTGCTCTCCATATAATGCGCGCTCTTCGAAACGGGGGTATAGCTCAGCTGGGAGAGCGCTTGCATGGCATGCAAGAGGTCAGCAGTTCGATCCTGCTTATCTCCACCAAGAAGAAGATTTATATTACGTCCCTATCGTCTAGAGGCCTAGGACATCGCCCTTTCACGGCGGTAACACGAGTTCGAATCTCGTTGGGGACGCCAGATTCATAAAAAGGTAGCTTGATTATTCAAGTTGCCTTTTTTGCGTCCTGTTCGCTCAAGGATGACGGTTGCGAGTTGCCATCGTATCATGCGCCTCGAGGGCGATTTCATTCCCTGATCAGATCTGCGTATAAAGCTCGTCTGAATATTCTATGCGATTGAGGGAGTGGCTCAATTTCTGCTGGCTCGAATCGCTGATTTCGAATTGATAAATACCGGGTATGTGAATTCAGATAAATTTATGGAATGGCGGTTGCGGGCGGTTTGCAGATTTCTAAATGACGCCGGTACGGCGACAGGCAAGGCAATCCCTGATAGAATGCGCGGTCGTAATTTTATCAATCCTTGTTTGGAGAATTTAGCATGGCTGTTGAACGTACTCTGTCGATTATCAAACCTGATGCAGTTGCAAAAAATGTAATTGGTCAAATCTATTCCCGTTTCGAAGGCGCTGGCCTGAAGGTTATCGCTGCACGCATGACCCAATTGTCACAAAAAGAAGCTGAAGGTTTTTACGCTGTACACGCAGCACGTCCTTTCTTCAAAGACCTGGTGAGCTTCATGATTTCCGGTCCTGTGATGATTCAGGCTCTGGAAGGCGAAGGCGCGATTCTGAAGAACCGCGATCTGATGGGTGCTACCGATCCTAAGAAGGCTGACAAGGGCACGATTCGTGCTGACTTCGCTGACAGTATCGATGCAAATGCAGTACACGGTTCTGACGCTGCTGAAACTGCTGCGGTTGAAATCGCATATTTCTTCCCGGCTTTGAACGTTTACTCTCGCTAAGTATTTGTTTTAATGCAAAAAAATCTTCTCGATCTGGATGCACATGCGCTGACCGCCTATTTCACAGAAATGGGTGAGAAGCCATTCCGCGCCAAGCAATTGCTGCGCTGGATATACCAGGTCGGGGAGTCCGATTTTTCTGCGATGACCGACATCGCGGGCACATTGCGTAACAAGCTTGCGCAGTGCGCCAGTATCACCGTTCCAGATATTGTGAAGGAAGAATTATCCGACGACGGCACCCGAAAATGGCTGCTTAGTGTCGGCAACGGCAACGCGGTGGAGGCGGTGTACATTCCCGAATCGACACGCGGTACGCTGTGCATCTCCTCTCAGGCCGGCTGTGCGCTGGACTGCTCATTCTGTTCGACCGGCAAACAGGGTTTTAACCGCAATCTTTCCGTTGCGGAAATCATCGGTCAGTTGTGGTGGGCGAATCACCAGTTGGGCAAAAATGCTGAAGGCAACTGGGCGATCAGCAATGTGGTGATGATGGGTATGGGCGAGCCGCTGCTCAATTATGACAATACGCTCAGTGCCTTGCGCCTGATGCTGGACGATCAGGCTTACGGTTTGTCGCGCCGCCGCGTGACAGTGTCGACTTCAGGTATCGTGCCAGCGATGGATCGCTTGCGTGAAGATTGTCCAGTCGCACTGGCCGTCTCCTTGCATGCGCCGAACGATGCGCTGCGCGATCAACTGGTGCCGATCAATCAGAAGTATCCGCTCAAGGAGTTGCTGGCTGCCTGTCGGCGTTATTTGGAAAAAGCGCCGCGCGATTTCATTACTTTTGAATATGTGATGCTCGATGGTATCAATGATAGCGTGCAGCAGGCGCATGAACTGGTGCGATTGGTGCGCGACGTGCCGTGCAAATTTAATCTGATCCCGTTTAACCCGTTTCCGCTGTCGCCCTATAAGCGCTCAAGGCCGGATGCCATCCAGCGTTTCCGCGATGTGCTGATGCAGGCGGATATCATCACCACGACACGCAAGACGCGCGGTGACGATATTGCCGCCGCGTGCGGTCAATTGGCTGGGCAAGTGCTAGACAAAACCCGCCGCACGGGAACGCGTCCCGTGGTATTTCATAAAGGGGCTGCGCTATGAAATATATTTTGATCTTCTCTCTATTGCTGGCCGGCTGTGCGGGCAACGGTAACGGCCCGGTGCCACAGAGTCAGTCCGGGGTCAAAAGCAGCGCTAAGGTTCATACGGAACTGGCCGGTTTGTATTTTGAACGCGCTCAGATGGGGATTGCACTGCAAGAAATTGAGTTGGCTTTACAGTCCGATCGGAACTATGCGCCGGCTTATCATGTGCGCGGCCTGATCCATATGACGCTACGTGAAGACAAAGAAGCGGAAGATGATTTCGTACAAAGCCTTCGTCTGGATAAAATGGATTCCGAGGCGCATAACAATTTTGGCTGGTTTTTATGCCAGCGCGGCCGTGAACAGGAATCGATCCCTCATTTTATGGCTGCATTGAAAAATCCGCTGTATAACACGCCGGAACGGGCGTATCTGAATGCCGGATTGTGCTATCAGAAACAAGGTAAAAGTGCCGATGCGGAAGAGTTTCTGATGCGTGCCCTAGTGGTGCAACCTGAAATGGGTCAGGCCATGCAAGCGCTGGCGGAGCTGAAGTTCGCCCAAGGCGATTATGTGACTGCCAAGAAATATATTGCAGCACAAAAGAATGAAAATTTGACGGCCGGACAAATTTTGCTGGCTGTACGTATCGAGCGTAATCTCAGGAATGCCAACGCAGAGGCAAGTTATGCCATGCAGTTAAGACAGCGATTTCCTGATTCGCGTGAGGCTCAATTGTTAATGCGTGGTGAATAATGGAACAAGAAAACAAAGTTGATTCGGCAATTGTAACGGAGGCCGTAAGTGTCGATAAGGTGAAATCGGTCGGGCAAATGCTGCGTGAAGCTCGAGAACGGCTGGGTCTGAGCGTGGAGGATGTGGTCGCGAATATCAAGCTCGCACCGCGTCAGGTTGTGGCGATGGAAGCGGACGATTATAAGTCTCTGCCGGAAACGGCTTTTGTTCGCGGTTTTGTGCGCAGTTATGCGAAACTGTTGCAACTGGATGCCCAACCGCTGCTCAATGCCTTGCCCGGCGCGGCACGCCCGCCGGTTGTTACAGAACCGTTCAAAGTCGAAACGCCATTTCCGGAACGCTCAATGCGTCAGCAAAATTTAAATCTGCTGATCGCGGCATTTTTACTGGCACTAGTCATCGCTGGATTCGCACTCTGGCAGGCAAACTCCCCCCGGCCAGTCGTGGTCACGGAGGCTGAAAATACGCCTGATGCTGCGATGGTCGCGACCCCGTTGCCTTTACCTGAACAACTGGAATTGCTCGATGGCTCCGGTGTGCCGGTGGTGGAAGCCTCTGCTGTGGTTGCGGCGCCTGTCGCCTCTTCTGCGGTGGTGGTTGCGCCCGTCGTGGTTGCCACCCCGTTGCCTGTGAGCACGGGTCAGATGGTGCGTGTCGAATTCGATAAGACCTCCTGGACTGAGGTTCGTGAAAAATCAGGCAAGATTCTGTCTAAACAGGTGAATCAGGCTGGCAGTGAGTTACGCGTCGAGGGGGTTGCCCCTTTTGTATTAGTGATTGGTCATGCCGCGTCTGCACACCTTTACTACAAGGACAAGCTGGTTGATCTGAAACCATATGTTAAGCCGGGTACTGACGTGGCACGTCTGACGCTGGAGTAACCATGAACGTGATACTTCGCCGTCCGTCGCAACGGGTATTAATTGGCAAAGTCATGTTGGGTGGCGGTGCGCCTATCGTCGTGCAGTCCATGACCAATACCGATACCGCCGACATCGCTTCGACTACCAAACAGGTGTTCGAGTTGGCAAAGGCAGGTTCCGAGCTGGTTCGCATCACGGTAAATACACCGGAAGCGGCTGCTGCTGTGCCGCATATTCGTAACCGTTTGAATGCATTAGGTTGTTTTGTGCCACTGGTTGGGGATTTTCATTACAACGGACACCGTTTGCTGACTCAGTTCCCGGAGTGTGCACAGGCGCTGGCTAAATACCGCATCAATCCCGGCAATGTCGGGCGCAACCGCGAGGAAGATGATCCCTTTACTATCATGATACAGACGGCGATCCGCTATGATAAGCCGGTGCGTATCGGGGTCAACTGGGGAAGTCTGGATCAGAAACTGGTGGTGCGGATGATGGACGAAAACGCCCGTCTGGCTAATCCGCTCGATGTCAAAGCGGTGACGCGCGCCGCGCTGATCGCCTCTGCCATAGAAAGCGCACAACGGGCCGAGCAATTAGGCATGGCGCATAACCGCATCGTGTTGTCCTGTAAGGTCAGCGAAGTACAAGATCTAATCGCTGTCTATCGCTCCCTGACGCGGCAATGCGATTACGCCCTGCATCTCGGATTGACCGAGGCTGGGATGGGTTCCAAAGGAATTGTGGCATCGACTGCGGCCTTGTCTGTGCTGTTGCAGGAAGGCATCGGCGATACGATTCGGATTTCATTGACCCCTGAACCGGGTGGCGATCGCACGGCGGAAGTTTTGGTGGCGCAGGAGATTTTGCAAACCATGGGCATGCGCGCGTTCGCGCCGATGGTGACGGCCTGTCCCGGTTGCGGTCGCACCACCAGCAGCTTTTTTCAGGAGTTGGCGCAGAGCATACAGCGCCACTTGCGTACGCAGATGCCGGTTTGGCGCGAGCAGTACGACGGCGTGGAGAATATGACGGTTGCGGTGATGGGTTGCATCGTAAATGGTCCCGGCGAGAGCAAGATGGCGAACATCGGTATCAGCCTGCCCGGCAACGGGGAAGCTCCCGCAGCCCCTGTTTACATCGACGGCGAGAAGGCGATGACTTTGCGCGGCGATAACATCGCGGCCGAATTTACCGGCATCGTCGATGATTATGTGACAAAAAAATATATTAAACGGGGAGTGGGGAGTGGGGAGTAGAAAGTCGGGTTTTCCCACTTCCTACTTACAATTTTCCACTCACCAGGATTGAATATGAGCAACGAAACATTACAAGCCGTACGCGGCATGAACGATATTCTGCCTGACGAAGCGGCATTGTGGTTATGGTTTGAAGAAGTTGTGCGCGACTGGCTGGCCGGTTACGGTTATCGAAATATCCGTATGCCGCTGGTGGAACCCACGGGGCTGTTCAAACGTGCGATCGGTGAAGTGACCGATATCGTCGAAAAAGAGATGTACAGTTTTGAGGATAGTCTCAACGGCGATCAACTGACACTGCGTCCCGAAGGTACTGCATCCTGTGTGCGCGCCGTGTTGCAGCACAATTTGCTGTATAACGCGCCGCAGCGTCTGTATTACAGCGGCCCGATGTTCCGTCACGAGCGTCCGCAAAAGGGACGTTACCGCCAGTTTCATCAGGTGGGCGTGGAAGCCTTAGGCTTTGCCGGTCCTGATATCGACGCTGAACAGATTTTGATGTGTGCGCGGCTTTGGAAAAAGTTGGGGTTGACCGATGTGACGCTGCAAATCAATACGCTGGGTGATTCTGCCTGCCGTCTGCGTCATCGCGCCAAATTGATTGCCTATTTCGAACAGAATCAGGCTTTGCTCGATGCGGAAGCGACCCGTCGATTGCACAGCAATCCGTTGCGTATCCTGGATAGCAAGAATCCGGCGATGCAGGAATTGATCGAAGCCGCGCCGAAATTGATGGATGAGCTGAGCGTCGAGGCGATCAATCATTTTGCGGCGGTGCAGGCAATATTGACGCGTCATGGTATTCCGTTTGAAATCAACCCGCGTCTGGTGCGTGGTTTGGATTATTACAACCGTACCGTGTTTGAGTGGGTGACGACACGTTTGGGCGCGCAAGGCACAATCTGTGCGGGCGGTCGTTACGACGGACTGGTCGAGCAGATCGGCGGTAAGCCAGCTCCGGCCATGGGTTTTGCGATGGGCGTGGAGCGTTTGCTGGTGCTGTTGCAGGAAGGCGGTATGCCCTTGCCCAATCAGGTGGTCGATGTATATGTGGTGCATCAGGGCGAGGCTGCTGCCGTATTGGCCAGTACCGTTTCCGAGCAGTTGCGCGATGACCATTTACGTGTGGTGATGCATTGCGGCGGCGGTAGTTTTAAGTCACAGATGAAGAAGGCCGATGCCAGCGGTGCTGTCGTGTCGGTGGTGATCGGTGACGATGAGGCGATGGCGGGTGAAGTCAGCGTCAAGCCTATGCAAGGCGGCGAGCAGGTGCGGGTGAAAGTGCAGGAACTTACCGCTACAGTTAATAAATTTATCAAGCAGGAGTAATCACAATGGCAGCTTTGGATTTGCAGGAACAAGAACAGTTAGACACGCTTAAGGCCTGGTGGAAAGACAACGGTAATTGGGTGGTGGGCGTGGTTCTAGTTGCCGCGATCGCGATGGGTGGTTGGCGCGGCTGGCAGTATTACCATAACAAGCAGAGCGCGGAAGCCGCGACGCTCTATCAACAATTCGTCGAGCAGTTGGCCAGTAACGATGCCAAACGTGTCAATGATGCGGCTGCCGCCGTGATGGATAAATATGCTTCAACGCCTTATGCCGCGCGCGCGGCGTTAACCGCCGCTCAAATCAATGAGATGGGCAGTCAACCTCTGCGTGCCAAGACGCAATTGCAGTGGGTGATCGAGCACGCGTCAGAAGATGGTCTGAAGAACGTCGCCGGATTGCGCATGGCATCCATCCTGCTGGATGAAAAGGATTACGCGGGTGCGTTGAAATTGCTCGATGCCAAGCACGCTGCCTCGTTCGATGCGCTGTATGCCGATTTGCAAGGAGATGTACTGGCGGCTCAGGGTAAGTCGGCTGAAGCACGTGCCGCATACCAAAAAGCGTTCGATAAGCTGGATGCGAAGAGTTCGTATCGCAATCTGGTACAGATGAAGCTGGATACCTTTGGAGCTGCTAAATGAAAAAAATACCCCTGCTGTTAATATTGCTTGCCATGAGTGGCTGTGGCAGCGTGGATATGGTTAAAGGATGGATGGGTGCGACTAAACCGGGTACGGTTGAACCGGCTAAACTGGTTGAATTCAGCCAGACAGCCCATTTTACTGAACGCTGGCACGCAGATTTTGGCGATTCTGGAGCGAGTCCGTTGCAGGCGACTCTGACGGCTGATGCCGTTTACGGTGTCTCAGGAAAAGGCGTGCTGACGCGTCTGGATCGCGCAACCGGCCGTCAAATCTGGCGCGTCGATAGCAATATCGGAGTGTCAGCCGGTGTTGGTAGCGGAGAAGGTCTGGTTTTGATCGGCAGCGATAAGGGCGAGGTGCAAGCCTTCGGTGAAGATGGCGTGTTGCGCTGGAAGCATACGGTGTCCAGCGAAGTGATGGGCGTGCCGGAAGTCAGTGGCGGTGTGGTCGTGGTGCGTACCGGGGACGGTCATATCACAGGGTTGAGTGTGGCTGATGGTAGCCGCCGCTGGATTTACGAGCGCAGCACACCGGCTTTGGCAGTACGCAGTCATGCGGGTGTGACCATCCGTCGTGGCGTGGCTTACGCGGGATTTGCCGGCGGCAAACTGGTGGCACTTAAGGTAGCAGACGGTTCTATGATGTGGGAGAACTCGGTATCCGTTCCGCGCGGCAATACTGAACTGGAACGCATCAGCGACATCACCAGCAATCCGCAGATCAACGATGCGCAAGTTTGTGCGATTTCCTTTCAGGGGAATCTCGCCTGTTTCGAATCAGGTCAGGGTAGTCCGCTGTGGAACCGTGAAATCGGTAGCGATAAGGGGTTGTTTATATTGCGCAAACATCTTTACGTGAGCGATGCTAAAGGCGTGGTTCAGGCGTTGGATAAAGACAGCGGCAGCACCATCTGGAAAAATGAGCAGCTCTTGTTCCGCGACACTTCTGCACCTTATGGTCAGGATGGACTAATTGTAGTCGGCGATTATGAGGGTTATCTGCATGCGCTCAATCGCGATGATGGACGTTTTGTTGCACGTATCAAACTGGATGGCAGTGCCTTGTCGGCAGCGCCCGTTCAGATGGATGACGGCATGCTGGTACAAACACGCAAAGGCTCGGTTTACTCACTAACACTACACTAAAGTTAAATGTGAAACGGGAAAAGTGAGACGAATTCACTTTTTACCTTCACTTTTTACCTTTCACTTATTTTAAGGTTTTCAATATGTTACCCACACTTGTATTAGTTGGTCGTCCGAATGTGGGTAAGTCCACTTTGTTCAATCGTCTCACCCGCAGCCGCGATGCGCTGGTCGCCGATCAGCCGGGTTTAACCCGCGATCGTCACTATGGCCGTGGCCGTGTCGGCGAGCGTCCTTATTTGATCGTCGATACCGGCGGTCTGGAACCGGTGGCCAAAGACGGCATCATGTTCGAGATGGCCAGACAAAGCCGTCAGGCAGTCGATGAAGCGGATATGGTGTTGTTTCTGGTCGATGGCCGTGCAGGATGCACGCCACAGGATCTGATTATCGCTACCGAATTGCGCAAGACCGGCAAGCCGATTCTGCTCTTGGTCAACAAGGCGGAAGGCATGGCGCGCGCACGCGTCACGGCAGAGTTCTTTGAGCTGGGTTTGGGCGAGCCGTATCCAATTTCTTCCGCACATGGCGACAATGTCGTCGAAATGATCGAAATCGCGCTGGAAAAATTCCCTGAAGAGATCGTCGATGAAGATCAGGTCGTAGAGGATAAACCGCCCAAACTGGCGATTGTCGGTCGTCCGAATGTCGGTAAATCCACCCTAGTCAATGCGATTTTGGGTGAGCAGCGTGTGATTGCGTTTGACCAACCGGGTACGACCCGCGACAGCATCTATATCGATTTCGAACGCGATGGAAAACAGTACACCATCATTGACACAGCCGGTGTTCGTCGTCGCGGCAAGGTCGAAGAAGCGATCGAAAAGTTCAGTGTAATCAAAACGATGCAAGCGATCGAAGACGCTAACGTAGTAATTCTGGTGGTGGATGCGCGCGACCAGATCACCGAACAGGATGCGCACGTGGCTGACTTCGTGTTGCAGGCCGGACGTGCACTGGTGCTGGCCGTGAATAAATGGGATGGCCTGGACAATCACCAGCGAGAAATGGTCAAGAGCGACATCGAACGCAAGTTGCACTTCTTAGGGTTCGCTAAACGTCATTACATCTCCGCGCTGAATGGCAACGGCATCGTCAATGTGTTGAAGTCGGCTGATGATGCATATGCGGCGGCGATGGCCAAGATGTCGACGCCTAAACTGACCCGCGCCTTGCTGGGTGCGACCGAGAAACAGGCACCGCCAAAAGTCGGGCGCTTCCTGCCCAAGATGCGTTACGCGCACCAGGGCGGTAGCAATCCACCGTTGATTGTGATTCACGGCAGCGGTCTGGACAACATCCCGGCCAGTTATGCACGCTATCTGGAACGCGCCTTCGCAGAAGTTTTCAGGCTGGAAGGTACGCCTCTGAAGATACAGTTCAATTCCAGCAAGAATCCGTTCGAAGGCAAGAAGCCGCGTGCATTGACCGAAGCGGAACAACGAGCTGCGCATCGGGCCCGTATTCGTGGTCGCAAGCTATACGGAAAACAGTAAGATTCGTTCTCAAAGAAAAACCACCTTCGGGTGGTTTTTTAATGGGCGCGCTCAAAAACCAAGTGCAACATTTTTAGAGGAAAATGTTGCATGGGAAAAAAGTATATAGGAAATAGGGGACAGACCACGGTTTTCACAAAAGGAAATAGGGGACAGACCACGGTTTTCACAAAAATATAGGAAATAGGGGACAGACCAGAATGGCGCTGACTTAAGCAGTAACTATCTGAATTAAATAGTAAACTAACAACATTGGGTAAGCCGGAAAGATGCTTGCTTAAGTTTTTTCGGATGGCCATATTTTCTCACTTGCTCCCTCGCCAGAGTTCTTTTTTAGTCAGTAATGGGTAAGGTTTAGGCCGCCGCTTGACGCCTCTTTGCTCGATGCGCCCAGGCCGATTGCCGATTGATTGTTCTGCCACCAGCGCCAGCAATCTATGGGTATTGTCCAGATCATCCTTCCGCCTCGGATTTCCGTCCCAAACCAGCCAGAGTTGCAGGGTGTGTTTGAAACTCAAGGTTCTTGGCAATACATCGGCCAGCAAGGCGGATTGCGCCATGATGAGGCGAATCAGGTTGTAGGCCAGCAGGTAAATCGTAAGCGCTCCATAAACCACGGACTTGTTGCCGGATTATAAATTTCGCATGATTCATGCCTTCAATACGGAGGTTGTGAATGATGAAGATGGGAACGGAATTTTGGGCTGCACATGTGGCGGCGATCCAGCGAGAATTGATTCCGGCGAG
>CAISHO010000054.1 GCA_903885165.1 uncultured Nitrosomonadales bacterium
TTGAGAACCCAGCAAGGCATGGCCCGGCATCACCCCGATAATGGTCAGCGGAATCGGCGCCATGATGATCAAGGGAACCAGATAGGATTTAAACTGCGCGACCACCAGCAGGTAAATCAGAATCAGCCCGACGCCATAGGCGATACCCATGTCGCGGAAAGTCTCAAACGTCACCTGCCACTCGCCGTCCCACTTCAAGGAATAGCCGGTATAAGGATCGCTAGGCGTCTTGAAGAAATAGCTCTCAAGCTGGCCACCCTGTTCGAGCTTGGCATTGCCGGTCTTACCGTTGATGTCGAACATGCCATATAACGGGCTGTCCAGCTTACCCGCCATATCACCGAACACATACACCACCGGCAGCATATCCTTGTGATAGATAGGATAATCACGGGAAACCGGAACCACCTGCACGACTTCGGACAACGGCACCAATACGCCATCACGCGCACGCACTTTGAGCTTCATCACTTCGTCGATATTGCTGCGATGATCGGACGGCAAGCCAATGCGCAGCGGCGGCGCATACTTGGCGCTGATATCGTGCAAGGACGCAACATCCTGACCCGACAAGGCCACGCTGATCACATCGACGATATCGCCCGGGGCGACACCCAACAGGGCGGCCTTGCTTTGCAACACGCGCAGCAACATCTTGGGCGCAGCTTCCGTGACTGTGTCATCAATCGCCACGATGCCTTCGGTCTTACCGAACTGTTCACGCACTTTACCGGCCACTTTACGCGCGCCTTCATAATCAGGCCCGTAAATTTCCGCGACGATCGGTGACATCACCGGAGGGCCGGGTGGCACTTCGACGATTTTGACCTTAGCACCCCAATTTTTAGCGATCTTCTGGATAGGTTCAAGCACTGCGGTGGCAATTTGATGACTGCTGCGACTGCGGTGATGCTTGTCGCGCAGATTGACCTGCACATCACCCTGTTCTGCACCGTTGCGCAGATAATACTGACGCACCAGACCGTTGAAGTTGATCGGGGAAGCAGTGCCTGCGTACACCTCGTAATCGGTCACTTCAGGCACCGTCGCCATATAGCTACCGATTTCATGCATCACCGCAGTAGTCTGTTCCAGCGCGGTGCCGGTAGGCATATCCACCACCACCTGAAATTCGGACTTATTGTCGAACGGCAGCATTTTCAGTATCACCAGCTTCACCACCCCCAGCGAAACAGCCAGCACCAGCCCCACCAGTATCGCCAGCCAAAGCTTGCGCCTAGCCGCTTTACCGTTAGCGCCCTTTAAAAATGGGCTCAAACGCGCGCGGAAGAAGCGACTGATTCCGGATTCGCGCTCTTCCGCTTCCGCGTGATGCTGCGTCCCGGAGAATTGCATCACCAGCCAGGGCGTAATGACAAACGCGACCGCCAGCGAAATCAACATCCCCATGCTGGCATTGATTGGAATCGGGCTCATATAAGGGCCCATCAAGCCGCTGACAAAGGCCATCGGCAACAGCGCCGCGATCACGGTAAAGGTCGCTAGGATGGTCGGGCTACCCACCTCATCGACCGCATCGGGAATAATGTCCACCAAGGGTAGATTTGGGGTCAAGACCCGGCGACGGTGAATATTTTCTACCACCACGATCGCATCATCCACCAGAATACCGATAGAGAAGATCAGCGCGAACAGCGAGACGCGATTGAGCGTAAAGCCCCAGGCCCAGGAAGCAAATAAGGTCGCCGCCAGCGTCAACAACACCGCCACACCCACCACCATCGCTTCGCGCCGCCCCATTGCCAGCCACACCAGCGCCACCACAGCGCTCGTGGCGAACAGCAATTTCTTGATGAGTTTCATAGCCTTATCGTTGGCCGTCTCACCGTAATTGCGCGTCGTGCTCACCTGCACGTCATCGGGAATCACACGTCCCTTGAGCTCATCCACACGCTTGAGCAATTTATCGGCCACTTCCACCGCATTCGCACCCGGCTTCTTGGTAATTGCGACCGTCACTGCCGAAAATTCACCATGCGCCTTGATCTGCTTGTCTTCTGCAGCAGGACCTGTACCCATCCAGACATAACTGCCCGGTTGATCTGCACCGTCCTGCACATCGGCGATATCGCGCAAAAATACCGGCTTACCCTCGGACACACCGACTACCAACTGCCGCACCTCATCCGCATTGCTTAGAAAACTGCCAGTCTGCACCAGCACTTCACGATTGTTTTGCACCAGATTTCCGGCGTTTTGCGAGACATTGGCCGATTGCAAAGCCGCTCTGACATCCTGCACGGACAAACCGAAGGCATTCAGATTCTCCGGATTGAGCAACACACGTACCATGCGCTGCGTTCCACCCAAGGTCGAAACTTCACGCGTCCCGGGTACGCGTTTGAGCTCAGCTTCAATGGCATGCGCCACTTGTGACAACTCAATTCCACCGCCGGCAACCTGATCGCGCCACAACGTAAACGCAACAATCGGCACATCGTCAATGCCTTTGGCCTTAATGATCGGACGGGCGACACCCAGCGTGGGCGGCAACCAGTCGGAATTAGAGTTCACCACATCGTACAGTTTGACCAGAGACGGGACGTGTTGCTCGCCGACCTTAAACTGAACCGTCACCACAGCCATACCCGGCTGTGACACCGAATACACGTGATCGACACCGGCGATTTGTGACAACACCTGTTCTGCAGGGGTCGCCACGGTCTGCGCCACATCCTTGGCTGACGCGCCAGGATAGGCGATCAACACATTCGCCATCGTCACGTTGATCTGCGGCTCTTCCTCGCGCGGCGTGACCGCGATCGCAAACAACCCCAGCAGCACGGCCACCAGTGCCAACAACGGAGTCATCTGTGAATGCAGAAAATGTTTGGCGATACGACCTGAAATACCCATCCTTGAAACCCCTAATTAACAATCCACTTCTTGCTAATAGCTACCAGCTACCAGCTATTTTTACTTCATTCCTGCCTTGACCGGATCCATCGCCACTTTTTCTCCGGCTCGCAAGCCGGACAGCACTTCAACCATGCCGTCTGTTTCGGCTTCACCGACGCGAATCTGGCGTAATATAACGCCACCTTGATCATTGACTACATAAGCTGCGACGACTTCACTGCGGCGCAAAACGGCACTTTTTGGAATCACTAACTTTTTAGTTCTTCCTACCACGAAGTGCGCACGGACGAACATGCCAGGATAAAGACCGGTTTCGTTGGCCGGCAGGTAGACACGCACCTGCGTGCTGTGTGTACGGGCATCCGCAATCGGCTGTACGCGCGTTGAAGCGGACTTAATCCAGCGATCCAGCGACGGCACTTCCACACTCACTTCAGGCTTTGCACCTATCTCGCCCAGCTTATACTGAGGCACACTGACCACGACTCTCATGTCTACCGGATCAAATCCCGTCATCAACGGCTTGCCCGGTGCCACCATCTCACCTAACTCAACCAGACGTGCGGACACGACACCGGAAAAAGGGGCCACTACCGATGTATAGCCGTGAGCCAAACTTGCCTGTCCTGCCCCGGCGACACTGGCGGCCGCCTGCGCGGTGGCGACCTGATAATCCACCTGCGCCTTATCGAGCGCCGCCTGACTGATAAATTTTTGTGCGAACAACTGCTGCGAACGATCCAGTGTCGCTTTAGCATTCTGCACATTCGCTTGCGCCTGCATCACCTGCGCCTGGCTGCCCGCCAAGGCCTGAACCGCTTCCCGTTCATCGATGCGCAAAATAACCTGGCCTTTATTAACCCGGTCACCCACATCGAAACTCACCTCTTTAACACGCCCGGAAATTTGAGCGGAAACAGTAGATTGACGTGTGGCTTCAACCAAACCTTCAACACTATAGGTTTGCGGCACATCGCGAAACTCCACCGGCGCGACAGCCAACGGCCCAGCCACAGCCTGCACCCCTATCATCAGCAACCCAACCATACCCAGTCTTTTCACAGCATCAACCTCATCAATAAAATCGCAACTGTTATTATATTAGCATGTTCTAATATAATAGTAAAAATACACTAATCTAAGCCGAGCAAAACACATCCCGCATCAGACTCACCAATTTGAGCGTGCGTAGATCGCCGATACGATAAAAAACACGATTGGCATCCTTGCGCGTAGACAACACGCCTTTATCGCGCAAAATTGCCAAATGCTGGGAAATATTGCTCTGCGAGGTACCGACTTGCTCCACAATATCCTGCACGCTGATCTCCTGTTCGCCCAACACACAGAGAATTTTCAGGCGCAACGGATGCGCAATCGCCTTGATGGCCTGTGATGCCTGCTGAATATCTTCTTCCCTGTCGATCAATTTGTTTTCCATACATCCTCCTTATTCACGTCCTCAGCAAAGCCAATTCGGTTAAAATGCACCGTCTAAAAATTTACAATTAGCGATATATTACCTCAATGAATGTCACTCCTGTCTTGTTGCTTATCCTGGACGGCTTCGGCTACCGCGAAGAAACCGATTCTAATGCCGTCGCTGCAGCGCACAAACCCAATTGGGACGCCCTTTGGCGCGATCACCCACACACGCTGATCCATGCTTCAGAAAAATTTGTCGGCCTACCAACAGGGCAAATGGGCAACTCTGAAGTCGGTCACCTTAACATCGGTGCAGGACGCGTGGTGTATCAGGATTTGAGTCGTGTCGATGTCGCCATTGAAGACGGCACGTTCTTCAGCAATCCAGCACTCAAACAGGCGATAAACACCGCAAAGCAGAATAACAGCGCACTGCACATCATGGGACTGCTGTCCGCCGGCGGCGTACACAGCCATGAGAGTCATATTTTTGCGATGCTGGAAATGGCGGCAAAGAACGGTCTGAAAAAAGTGTTTCTGCACGCCTTTCTCGATGGCCGCGACACCCCGCCTAAAAGCGCCAAAGAATCGCTGATCGCGCTGCAAGACAAGTGCGACACGCTGGGTGTGGGACAAATTGCCACGGTGACCGGTCGTTTTTACGTCATGGACAGGGATAATCGTTGGGAGCGTGTCCAACCTGCTTACAATTTGCTAACACAAGGGGTCGCCGAATACACCGCACCCGACACACTCAGTGCATTAGCGGCGGCCTATACCCGTGATGAATCGGACGAGTTTGTTAAACCGACCAGTATCCACGCCGCCGGCAGCGCGCCCGTTACCATGCAAGATGGCGATGCTGTCGTATTCATGAATTTCCGCGCGGATCGAGCCCGCGAAATTACCCGAGCCTTGACAGATCCAGCATTCAACGGCTTCGAAAGAGCGTATCTGCCGAAATTCAGCAACTTTGTCACACTCAGCAACTACGGCGCCGAGTTTACCCTACCCTGCGCTTATACCGCCGACGCCATCCACAACGATCTGGGCGAATATGTTGCAGGACTAGACTTAAAACAACTGCGCATCGCAGAAACAGAGAAATACGCTCACGTCACTTATTTCTTTAGCGGCGGCAAAGAGCAACCTTATCCCGGCGAGGAGCGCATTCTGGTCCCGTCTCCCAAGGTAGCAACATATGATTTACAACCGGAAATGAGCGCGTTCACCGTCACCGAAAAACTGGAAGAGGCGATTTTATCCAGGCAATACCCCTTGATGGTCTGCAATTACGCAAACTGCGACATGGTCGGTCACAGCGGCGACATGAATGCCGCAATCCGAGCCATAGAGACACTTGATATTTGCATTGGTCGCGTAGTCAAAACCATGCAGTCTATCGGTGGCGAAGTAATCATCACAGCGGACCACGGCAATGCCGAACAGATGATGGATCACCAGACTCATCAGGCGCACACCGCACATACGCTCAACCCCGTGCCCTTCCTGTATATCGGCCGCAAAGCAAAATTGACGGATAACGGTTCGCTACGCGACATTGCACCCAGTCTGCTCTGCATGATGGGACTGCCACAACCCGCGGAAATGACTGGTCATAGTCTCATCAATATCCAGTGAGCATATTCGGTAAACAGCTCGCCTTTGCTCTGTTCGCCCTGATGCTGGCAGGGCAAGCTTCGTCCAACCAGCAGGAAGAACTGGAAAACCTGCGACTGCGTATCGCTGAGATGCAGAGTGAAATCGCCAAAACCAGTGAATCCAAATCCGAGGCCGCTGATGCGCTGCGCGCCTCTGAAATGGCGATTAGCAACAGCAACCGAAAAATTGCCGAACTTGCAACACAGCAAAGGGAAGCCGATCTCAAGCTCAATGCCCTACAAGCTCAGCAACAAGACTTAAACCAGAACGTCTCCAAGGAACAAACCTTGTTGGGCAAGTTGCTTTACCAGCAATATCTGGGGGGAAAACAGGAATATTTAAAACTGATGCTGGATAACCACAACCCTAATCAAGTTGCTCGCGATCTCCAGTATTACCGCTATATTGCGCGCAACCGTGCAGCATGGCTGGCCAACCTGCGCAACAGCCTGAATTCACTCAACACAGTCAGTCTGGAAGTACAAAAACAAAGTAGTGCGTTGGACAGCATGCGAGCAGAACAGACAGTTGAAAAGAAAAAGCTTTTAGAAGATCAGCGTGAACGTCAGCAAGTACTCGGCCAAGTCTCCAAACAACTGAGTCAGCAAAGACGTGAATACACCAATTTGCAACACAACGAAAACCGGCTTGCTAAACTGGTGACTAAAATTACCGAGATGTTAGCGCAACCAAAACACAAAACATTATTCAGAAACAACAACATACCTGACAATAGCTTTGACGGAAAACCTTTTGAGCAACTCAGGGGGAAATTAACTTTGCCAGTCAAGGGCGATATCAGCAACCAGTTCGGTGCCACACGCCCCGATAGCACCGTCGTATGGAAGGGTTTGTTCATCCGGTCTTCCAGCGGGCAAGCGGTCAAGGCGATCGCCGCCGGACGCGTCGTCTTTGCAGACTGGCTGCGAGGATTCGGCAACCTGTTGATCGTCGATCACGGCAACGCCTACATGAGCTTATATGGCAACAATGAAACACTCTACAAACAAGTGGGCGACGAGCTGCGCGGCGGAGACACTATCGCCACGGTGGGCAACAGCGGCGGAAATGCGGATTCAGGTTTATACTTTGAACTTCGACACGAAAGCAAACCACTAGACCCACTACAGTGGCTAGCTAAAAAATAACTGAGGTATTTATGCGTCGTCTGGAAAAAATTGGTTTAGTCGGTTTAGGATTGGTAGCGGGAGTTACACTCAGCCTGCATTTCGCAGCTATGGCAGAAAAAGATACCCCCATTACGCCTTTACCCATAGAAGAACTTCGCGCTTTCACTGAAGTTTTCGGCCACATCAAGAGTAGCTACGTCGAGCCGGTTTCTGACAAAAAACTGTTCACAGAAGCCATCAACGGCATGCTCAACGGACTTGACCCGCACTCAGCCTATCTGGATGCGGACGCATTTAAAGATCTTCAGGTCGGCACACAAGGCGAGTTTGGCGGACTGGGCATCGAAGTCGGCATAGAAGAAGGCCTGGTTAAAGTCATCTCACCGATCGAAGATACGCCCGCCTATCAAGCCGGCGTGAAAAGCGGCGATCTGATTATCAAACTGGACGATTCACTGGTGAAAGGCATGTCGCTCAACGATGCCGTTAAACGTATGCGCGGCAAACCGGGCAGCAAGATCACGCTGACCATCCTGCGCAAAGACATCCCTAAACCGCTCACCTTCACTGTAATGAGAGCGGTCATTAAAGTGCAGAGCGTTAAAGCGAAATTAATAGAACCCGGCTACGGCTTTGTCCGCATCACTCAGTTCCAGGAGCATACCGGCGAAAATCTGGCCACTGCGCTGGAAAAAATGGTTCAGGACAATAAAGGTGCCTTAAGTGGCATAGTGCTCGACTTGCGCAATGATCCTGGCGGTTTGCTCGATGGTGCTGTTGCGGTTTCCGCCGCATTTCTAGCGAAGGACGCCTTAGTGGTTTACACCGAAGGCCGCACCGAAGACGCCAAGATGAGACTGACCGCAACGCCTGAATTTTATCTGCGCGGAAACAGTAAAAACGACTACCTTAAAAAGGTCCCGGCTTCGATCAAGAGCGTGCCTTTAGTTGTGCTTGTGAATGGTGGATCGGCCTCCGCATCGGAAATCGTCGCCGGAGCGTTGCAAGATCACAAACGCGGCGTCATTATGGGCACCCAAACCTTCGGCAAGGGATCAGTTCAAACGGTACTCCCTTTGGGAAACAACACCGCGATCAAGCTGACCACAGCCCGTTACTACACGCCCGGCGGGCGCTCGATACAGGCCAAGGGTATCGTACCGGATATTTTGGTTGACGACCCAGCCACAGCGGGCATGGACAACCTGTTCCGTCTGCGCGAATCGGATCTGGAAAAGCATCTTAGCAACGATAAGCAACCGGAAGATAAAGCAGAACCACCGCCAAAAGTCGAAGCGGCAGCAAAGAACAAGAGTGAAACCGAAAAGTCAGCGCCGGTCGAGTTCGGTTCGAAACAGGACTACCAGCTTAACCAGGCGATGAATTTGCTCAAAGGCATGAAAATTTTACAAGGCAAATAACAACCGTTATTGGAGCGCATCATGATTAATCCCTTCGAGCTGGAAAAAACACGCGACCTTTGTTTTGCACCCTATCCTGCTGACCAGATTGAGCGCGCCCTGCTGATACTCAGCGGCATGCCTAAGCTCCAGGCTACACGTACTCACAAGGCGCATACCCTGCAAATCCAATACAACCTGATGGATTACATGCTCGAAGGGCTTGAACGCGCACTGGAACATGAAGGATTTCATCTTGACCATAGTTTCTTACACAACGTAGGCCGCAATATCATTTATTACTGTGAAGACACGACGCGGCACAATATGGAAATACGCGACCATGTGACCAAAAAAAATGAAAAAGATGTTTTCGTTGGTCTAAACGGCCATCACTTACAGGCGGCGCAAGCCGGCAAGCCGCCAGAACTTCGCGAGTTTGAATAACAGCCTTTAACGCATGAACGATCAACAACTACAGCGTTATGGCCGCCACATTCTACTCAATGAAATCGGCATAGACGGTCAGAGCAAAATCCTGAATTCCCGCGTGTTGATCATAGGAATGGGGGGCTTAGGTTCTCCAGCCTCCCTCTATCTGGCCGCAAGCGGCATCGGTCAACTAACGCTTTGCGACCACGACCAGGTGGATTTAAGTAACTTGCAACGTCAGATCGCGCATCGCACCTCGACGCTCGGTCAGTTAAAGGTTGAATCTGCGCGCACAGCTATTCTGGACATCAACCCTGAAGTCTCCTGCATCGCGATTGCCTCGCGCATCGAGCAACAACAGCTGACCGACTTGGTGAGCGATGCCGATGTAATACTGGATTGCTCAGACAACTTTGCTACGCGCTATGCAATCAACCGTGCTTGCCACGCACGACACAAACCACTGGTATCTGGCGCCGCCATTCTTTTTTCAGGCCAAGCCTCTGTGTTTGATTTTCGCCGGGAGGACATGCCGTGTTACAACTGCCTCTTTCCTGAGGAAGCCGAATCCGAAGCATTAAGATGCGCGACAACAGGGGTGTTTTCTCCGCTAACCGGGATAATCGGTGCGATCCAGGCTGCAGAAACGCTGAAACTGATTGCGGGAGTTAACTTGGGACTGAGTGGAAAGTTACTCACGATCAACGCCCTGGATATGTTGATAAAACAAAGCCGGATACAAAAAGACAGTCGCTGTATAGTCTGCTCAGGCCGTTAGTATAGGGTAAATTCGGGTCGCTTTCAGAAGAACAGAATGGATCACAATCTTTATGTTTAAATTCATTTCATCCTGTGCACATAGCAATGCTAAGATTAGAACGTTTAGTGTCTCGTTCCCACATAAAGAATCACATGTCAAAAATTCCAGCTCGAGTCGCCAAGCAAAATACGCCCGTTAGCGTATTACAATCCATTGCCGCGATCACGGGGCAACGAGACAGGGAGATGCTCGCGCAATCTCTCGTCAGCACCTTGACGGAGTTGATACACAGCATACGCATCACCATGTACCGGATTCTGCCCAACGAACAGGATGAAGAGGCGATATTAGTTGCGCAGAGCGAGCGCAACCCGGAAGATACGACCCCGGCATCAGAACTCAGCGTATTCCTGTCCACCCGCCCGGATTTCAAAACAGTATTTGATTTGGGGACGGAGCAGATTAATACGATCGCGGAGTACACCCTGCGTTCCGTTTTTCCGATCACTGGCAAACATGGCATAGCGGGTTTACTCGAAATTATTTCAGACACCAGAACAGAGATGGACAAACGCCTGATCCTGCCCTTCCTGATGATCTACAGCAACTACCTGAGCATTCTGGATGAGAGTGAGACAGATACGCTCACCGGCCTGCTCAACCGCCGAACCTTTGAAAACCACATGGATCAGATTATCGCCAACGAGCGTACTACAGACACGATTATCGAGCCGCACTCCAACTCCCATCTAGCCAGACGCAACATCAACCCGCAACATCCGCACTGGCTTGCCGTGATGGATATCGACCATTTCAAAAGGATCAATGATCAATTCGGGCATCTTTACGGGGACGAAGTGCTGATACTCTTGTCACGCAAGATGAAGCGCATTTTCAGGCAAAGAGACCAACTGTTCCGTTTTGGTGGAGAAGAGTTCATCGTGGTTCTGGAACGCACTACGCTGGACAGCGCAAGGAAAGTACTGGAAAGATTTCGTCACGGAATTGAGAACTTCCATTTTCCTCAAGTGGGTAAAGTAACAATCAGTATTGGTTTCGTCCGACTAGACAAGGCGGACGTTCCTACCTCCATTGTGGGCCGAGCCGACCAGGCTTTGTATTACGCGAAGGAGCACGGAAGAAACCAGGTTTGTTTCTACGAGGAACTGATCAGCGAAGGGAAACTGGCTGGAGAACACTTTAGCGACGACTTGGTGCTTTTTTAGAGAAGACTGATCGCCCCAATAAAAAACCCGCCGAAGCGGGTTTTTTATTACATTACAATCCTCAATCCTGCATCCTGACTTTAGTGCTCCAGATTCAACTCGATCTCGGTGTTATCGCCACGGCGCACTGACACCTTCTCGGTGACCATATTGTAGCCAACCAGTTTCACGCTGATCGCATGTATGCCAGGCTCCATCTCCAGACGCAGTGGTGACATACCGTAATACACGCCATCCAGGTAGACACGCGCACGGGTAGGACTGGTATTCACCAGCAACAGACCGGTCGTTTCGCTAGCATGAGGACGATAACTCGAGGCAGGCGCATCACTGATAGGTTGTGTTGTTTGTATCATCACGGGCGCCGCTGTTTTAGGCAGCTGCGGGGCGACAAAAACCGTCACACCGGCAACCGGTTTGGTGCCGGGTGTCAGATTAAACAAGTCTGGACGAGCAGCCATCAGGGAAGAACTGATCGCCTCAACGGTTTTTGTGCTGGCGATGCGCAATTCCTTGTTCAGATAAGAAACCACGTCGTCTTTATTATTTCCGGACACGCCGGCAAAGCGATCGTTTTTCTCGGTCACTGAACCTGACCACACCACTTTACCCGTTGCGATTTCCTTCAGTGTCGTCTCCATCGTGATCAGAACATCATCGCGTTCCTTGACGTTCAGCGTCAGTTCTTTGATCACACCAGACACTTCAAACACCGCCGGTGCACCGCCCTCGACAATTTGATAGCCCTCGGTATCGAAACGCTTTTTAATTGAAGTGGTCGCAATAGCCGCCACATCCTGATCCATCAGAATTTCATCACCGCTCATGCCGGTAACGCGCCCCTTTAACACACCGAGATAACGGGGATTACTGGTTTTGCGTTGATCCACGTAATTGCTCACGCGCAAAGTCGCCGCATACTTGAGTAGCGGCCCCGTATTGCTGCTGTTCACCTTTTTACTAGTGTCGAGCGTGTTGCTTCCGCCGCTCACCCAACCACCAACGGTATCTTTGGCATCCTTGATGGTGGAACATCCTGCTACAGCAGCCAGCAAGACCAGCACTGCAATTCGTTGCGACAATGAATTCATTAACATGACCTCAGGATTTATCAACGCAATCAAGCGTGCGGTATAGCGGCTTCGATTTCAGCAAAAGTTCTGGCCAATTCAAAGTTATGCACTTGAGCGCCTAATTGGCGTGCAATTTGTGTAATAGAGAACAAACCGCACAGGCTCTGACGACCGTCGGCCGCTTCAGTCACCACCAGACCATGCTGGCGATTGGCTTTTTTCAGGCTAACCACTATATTACCAACAGCGGCTTTTTGAACCTCATCGCTTTTCAGAACTTCCAATTCACTTTGTGAACTCATGATATCGCTGACCAGAATTTCTGCATGCGTACCGCCCACACTTTGCAGGAAACGCATCGGCTTTTCACCCAGAACATCTGAGGCTGTCAACAAACCGACCACCTGCTCGTTATCGTCCAACACCAGCAACATACGCACGCCGTAACGGATCATCTTGGCATTCGCCTTATCCATCGTCGTCTTCGCGCGCACATTCACCACCGAAACTTTGGTCAGATCAGTCATCACACTGCTAGCAGGGTCGCTCAATTTAACGTGCGACGGCAAAACCTGTATCGGACGAACGAAGGTCGCCCCTGATTTCAACGGTACGGAATGCAGCTCGGAATATTCTTTGATCATCATTATCACTCCCTAAAAAGTCTTCAATTATCTTATTATTACTTGCTGCATACCATGCTGAACGCCAATCGATTTCCCCCTCAGTTCAGGAAGATAACGAACCAACTCATTCAGCGCACGTGTATAAACTTCACGCTTGAACTCAATTACCGCTTGGATATCCAGCCAGTAATCATTCCAGCGCCATGCATCAAACTCCGGATGCGCGCAAGCACGCAAACTGACATCACAATCACGTCCCACTAAGCGTAACAAAAACCAAATCTGCTTCTGACCGCGATAACCGCCTCGCGATTCCCGCTTATTCCAACTGAGAGGAACTTCATAACGCATCCATTCACGAGTGCGCCCCAGTATCTGCACATGCTCAGGCATTAAACCGACTTCTTCATACAGCTCGCGATACATCGCCTGCTCAGGATTTTCCCCGTGTTGTATGCCGCCTTGCGGAAACTGCCAAGCGTGCTGCCTAATCCGCTTCCCCCAGAATACTTGATTTTTGTCATTCGTGATAATGATGCCGACATTCGGGCGGTAGCCGTCTCGGTCTATCATTTGTCACTCTATCAGGTTAATTTCAATTTACGGATTCTTTCACATTTCACCTTTATTGAAAAGCGAATATGCAACCTATACCCTTATAAGGTAGCGCAATCGCTTCAAAACTTCTGTAAATGGCGTTGAACTCATGCGTTCATCCAACTATCGCTGTAAAATCCGCCACTCAATTAAACTTTAATTTTTATACATCATGCGCGTTTCACAATTTTTCATCTCCACCCTCAAAGAAGCTCCAACCGAAGCCGAACTGCCCAGCCACATCCTGATGGTGAGAGCAGGCTACATCAAAAAACTCGCCAGCGGTTTGTACACCTGGATGCCGCTGGGACTGCGCGCCCTGCGTAAAGTGGAAGCGATCGTGCGCGAAGAGATGAACAACTGCGGCGCACTCGAACTGTTGATGCCCGCCGTGCAACCGGCGGAACTATGGGATGAGACCGGCCGCTGGGAAGTGTTCGGCCCGCAAATGCTGAAAATTAAAGACCGCCACAACAATCAATTCTGCTTTGGACCTACCCACGAAGAAGTGATCACCGACATCGCGCGCCGAGAAATCCGCAGCTATCGTCAGTTGCCGGTCAATTTCTACCAGATTCAGACCAAATTCCGCGATGAAGTGCGCCCTCGTTTCGGCGTGATGCGCGCCCGCGAATTCCTGATGAAAGACTCGTATTCGTTCCACGCCGACTTCGAAAGTCTGGAAGCTACCTACGATGTGATGTACCAAACCTACAGTCGTATCTTCACCCGACTTGGACTGAAATTCCGCGCAGTTGCAGCGGATACCGGCGCCATCGGCGGCAGCGGTTCGCATGAATTCCACGTACTCGCCGATTCCGGCGAAGACGCGCTGGCTTATTGCCCAACGTCCGACTACGCCGCCAACGTGGAACTGGCAGAATCCATCCCGACAAGCTCTTTACGTGCAGAACCGCAAGAAGAAATTCGCAACGTAGACACACCGAAACAGACCACCTGCGAGCAAGTATCTGAATTATTGGAAATTTCATTGCAGCGCACCGTCAAGCTACTGGCTGTCGTAGCAGAGGACAAACTGACCATTCTGCTGCTGCGCGGCGATCATAGTCTCAACGAAATCAAGGCGGCCAAACTGCCGGGCTTGAGCGATTTCCGCTTTGCTCGCGAAGATGAAATCCGCGCCTTCTTCAGCTGCCCGCCCGGCTTCTTAGGCCCCGTAGGTATCGACAGATCAACGGTTCGCGTAATTGCCGACAAGACAGTGGCGCTGATGAGCGACTTCGTGGCAGGTGCCAATGTCGCCAAATTCCACACTGCCGGCATCAACTGGGGTCGCGACTTGCCTGAGCCCGATCTGATCGCCGACATTCGCAATGTAATCACCGGCGACATTTCGCCTGATGGCAATGGCACGCTCGAGATCTGTCGCGGCATCGAAGTCGGACACATCTTCCAGTTGCGCACCAAATACGCGGAGAGCATGAAAGCCACTTTCCTGGATGCACAAGGCAAGTCGCAAACTCTGGAAATGGGCTGTTACGGCATCGGTGTCTCACGCATCGTTGCCGCCGCCATTGAACAGAATTTTGATGAACGGGGTATCGCACTGCCCGCTGCGATCGCTCCTTTCCAGATCGCCCTCGTGCCGATCGGCATGAACAAGAGTCCAGCCGTGAAGAGCGCGATTGAACAACTCTACAGCGAATTCAAAGTCGCCGGCATCGATGTGTTGCTGGATGACCGAGACGAGCGTCCTGGCGTAATGTTTGCCGATATGGAACTGATCGGCATCCCGCATCGCATCGTGGTCGGCGACCGTGGCTTAAAGGATGGCATGATCGAAGATCAGGGCCGTCGCGACGCTGCTGATACCTCCATCCCCTTGCAAAGTGCACTGGAGTTCATCAAGAGCAGGATTGAGGATTGAGGATTGAGGATTGAGGATTGAGGATTGAGATGAAAGTATTTAGGAATGAGGACCGTAGATTGAGTAAACTGCGGAGCAGCAGTTTTTGCTCGTTCCTCAATCCCGCATCCACGATGCTGTTAGCAGCACTTTTCGCCACGAACGTCTGGGCTGGCGCACAGGCCAACACGCCGCTCTCCGCCAGTGTCAGGGCTGTGATGCAACGCAGCGTATCGGATCAGGCGGCACCTAAATTAGCCTTTGACACGCAGTACGAGGCCGATCGCTGGCTGGCCGACATGTCACCTCGACTGATAAAGCGACTACCCGATAAAGTCTACCGCGAAGAATTTTTGAACACCGTGCACTACGAAGCTACCCGTGCGGGACTCGATCCGCAACTGGTATTGGGTCTGATTGAGGTGGAAAGCGGTTTCAAGAAATACGCGGTATCGTCTGCCGGTGCACGCGGCTATATGCAGGTGATGCCGTTCTGGCCCCGTGAAATCGGCACACCCGAGCACGACCTGTTTCACCTGCGCATCAACCTGCGTTACGGATGCACCATACTGCGCCACTATCTGGATATCGAAAAGGGTGACCTGTACCGGGCGCTGGGTCGGTATAACGGCAGCTTGGGGCGCCCTGAATACCCCAACATGGTGCGCGCCGCCTGGCACAACCACTGGGCAATCAATCGCAGCACCGCCAGCAACGGTTATTCACCGGCAGGTTAAACCCGACAAACCGGAGGGCGCGCCCGTTACTTCTGCTTGCTCTTGATGTAACTCTCGATCACTTCCCGTGTCACTTCGCCCTTCTGTGCGGCGACTTGTTCACCCGCCGGGTTATACAGATAACTGGTCGGCAGCACGTCAAGATCACCTATTTGCGCCAGTATTTTGTCGTTACCCAGCACGATGGGGTAACTAAGACCGTGTTTTTTGACGAAATCGTTGACCACTTTCGCGGATGCATATTCCATCGCGATACCGATTACAACCAGGTCCTTGTCCTTATGCGCCTTGTGCAGCGCGTTCAATTCCGGCAACTCTCTGAGGCAAGGCGGGCACCAGGTCGCCCAGAGATTCACCAGCACCCACTTGCCTCGATAGTCGGACAACCGCTGCGTCTTACCTTGCACATCTTGCAAGACAAAATCAGCCGCAAAGCCGGATAGCGGCAAACACAACAGCAGGCAGACACACAGTCGACGCAACATCGAATTAATGGCCATGTTCTTCTGACGCTTCCGGTTCATCATGTTCAGCCGTTCCTTGAGATATGCCGTGTTCAGCCGCATGGCTAAAATACAGTGCCAGTGCAATCAGCAGAATGCTCGCGCCCAGATAGACCAGATCCAGCGGCGTTTCCAGCTTCATGTGCAACGCTTCCTCAAACAAAGTGACGATCATGATCATCAGAATCACCTTGGCCAGACGACCTTTCAGATCATCCAGATTATTGATCACCAGAATCTTGCTGGACGCCTTGCTGCCATGCGCCTGATCAATGTCGCTGATGAACAACTCGTACAAACCGAGTGAGAAAATCAACATCACCGTTGCCAGCAGATAACCGTCCACCACCTCGACGATATGAGACACCGTGCTATCGTGCAGGGCTTTGCGCGCCTCGTCAGACAGACTGGCGTCGGCATAATGCACCGCATGTTGAAACAGAAAGTACACATCCACCGTCGCCATGTAAAAAATCACAAAGCCTGCGATCAAACTGCCGATGACCGCGGACAAAATAACAAAGCGGCTATTCCACAATGTTCCTTCAAAAAAAGCTTCAATAAATTTCATTTTGGATTCAGGCATTAAAAAACGACTCATATTAGAGCGTAAATGCGCGTATACGGCAAGCATTCAGACGAACGGGCATGGCGATTTTCACCCATGCCCGTTCCCTCACCCCCGCTTCCCCTCTCCCAAAGGGCGAGGGGTACGGTTCGTCGCTACGCGAGTTTCACATTTATGGCCTATATAATTTGGCTGATTGACAGGCATGAAACCGCCGTCATACGATGCAGACCATGTCCTCACTCTACCTGAATCATTTCGGCTTGCATTCGCCACCGTTTGCGATCACCCCGGACGCTGGATTTTTCTTCGAGGGCAGTGACAGGGGGGCGTTTATCGACGGCTTATTACACGCTGCACTGCAAGCGGAGGGCATCGTACTGGTTGTCGGTGAAGTGGGTAGCGGAAAAACGCTGATGAGCCGCATTCTGCTCACGCGCCTGCCTGCCCATGTCGATACCGTTTATCTGCCCAATCCAGCTTTTTCGCACGACGAAATTATCGACGTGATCGCACGCGACTTGGGGATTACCACCACCCTGCCCGGCATGCGTATGGAAGCACTCCAGCAGGAACTCATTCAACGCCATGCGCTGGGTCGGCAGGTCGTCGTATTGATAGACGAAGCGCACACCATGCCCGTTGAATCTATAGAGGAAGTCAGGCGTTTATCCAATCTGGAAACCGACCAGCGCAAACTGGTTCAACTAATCCTTTGCGGCCAGCCCGAGCTGGACACCCTGCTTGCTGCGCCAGCACTACGCCAGGTACGTGACCGCGTGGTCTATCGCCTGACGCTGCGCAATTTAACTTCAACTGACGCAGCTAGTTATCTGGATCACAGGCTGCGCATCGCCGGATGGTGCAGCGGCCAGCTGTTTTCATGGCTGGCAATGAGACTTTTACTGAACGATGCGCAAGGACGAGTCAGACGCATCAATCTGATCGCAGACAAAGCCCTGCTTGCCGCCTTCGCTGAAGGTCATCGGCAGGTGGCTGCACGACATGTGCGCTTAGCAATACAGGATGCAGGTGCCAATTTTTCATCGATCCACTTCACTCAGTGGTCAATCGCCTTGACCCTGCTGATATTGACCATAACTACAATCTGGCTATTGAAATAGCCAAACTTCCCGCTTATAGAAAATAGTCAGACTAAAGGCCGGCTCCATCACAATATTATAAAATACAAATATTACAATAAATCAATATGTTACAGGAAGCACATCCGGTAACTAGGCCGAATGGCCTATGTAATTTGGCCTATTGACCCCCCCCGCCAATACTGAAAGACTGCATACATTAAGAAAAAAGCCAAACCGAATATTCGCATTTGAGAGGAAACGGCAATGCAACCCGGTCGTAATAGCGAGAAACAACACAAACTGTTGTTCAGCATCTTAGCCGTGTTATGCGCCCCCTTGGTCGCATGCACAAATCTTCCCAAAGCAATGGCACCCGCAGCGCAACACATCAACCTGCCCGACACAGAAACTCACGGCGACATCCCGCCTCTTGCAGAAAACGCCCCGCTGCCGCCTCCGCCAAAAAAAAACAAGCCTGCCGAGCGTTACAGCGTCGTGGTCAACAACGTACTGGCACAGGAAATATTGTTTGCACTGGCAAGAGACGCCAAACTCAATATCGAGATTCACCCGGGCATCACGGGAACTGTGACGATGAATCTTCTAAATCGCACCCTGCCGGAAATATTGGATGCCATTGCCCGACAGGTAGACATGCGCTATGAACTCAATGGAAGCAACCTGGCTATCATGCCGGACAACCCCTATCTCAAAAGCTATCAGGTTGAATATCCCAACGTGGCGCGTAATGCCAAAAACAGCATCAACATGTCCACCAGTATCGCCGTAATTGGCAAGGGGCAAGGCTCGGGCGGAGGGGGGAGCAACGGTTCCACCTCCGCCATCGACAATATTTCCAATAACGAGTTCTGGGAAACACTGACCGAAAATATCAAGGATTTGTTGAGAGAAACCGACAAGAAGTTACCTGAAGGATCAACCGAAACCGTTACTGAACAGAGCACCCAACAGCAAATCACCCCTCAGACCGGCACCACTGCAACCGAATCTGCCGGAAAGAAAAGTGCAATAGCCACCTTACCCGCACAGATTCAGAGTCAGAACACCAGTAAAGCGCGCCGCGTAACCTATCGCGAAGCCGCCTATGTGATTGCCAACGCCGAAGCGGGCATCATCAGCGTACGAGCGACTTCGCGCCAACACGCCTTTGTTCGCGAGTTCATCGACAAAGTGATGAACAACGTCCACCGCCAGGTACTGATCGAGGCGACCATAGTCGAAGTGACTTTATCCGACCAATACCAACAGGGCATAGATTGGTCCGTCATGCGCAGCATGGGAATGAGCCTGACTCAAACGTCACCGGTCACTGCGCTACCTGCGATGGGCACACTGAGTTACCTCACACCCGGCACATTTAATGCCCAAGGAGTCAATACGACGACAGGCAGCAAATTCAATATGAGCGCTTCAATCAAATTACTGGAAACCTTCGGCAAACTGCATGTCCTGTCCAGCCCTAAACTCTCCGTACTGAACAACCAGACCAGCTTACTCAAAGTGGTAGATGAATCTGTGTATTTCACCATCGATGTGACACAGGGAACCTATGGCGCGAACAACACTCCGCTCACTCTCCCGACTTACACCTCAACCATACACACGGTCCCTGTGGGTTTCATGATGTATGTAACGCCGCAAATCGGCGCAGACACAGAGGTCACGCTCAATCTGAGGCCGACCATCACACGCATTTTGAGTTACGCAAAAGACCCAAATCCTGCCCTGATCAATCCGACCAATCCTGCGCTTAGCGTAACTAATCTGATCCCGCAAATCCAGACCCGTGAAATGGAATCCATCCTGCGTGTACGCAATGGCGACATCGCCGTGCTTGGCGGACTGATGCAGGACACGCGAAATGGCAGCACCAATCAGATTCCCGGCATAGGCAGCATCCCCTCACTAGGTGAGTTGTTCAAGGCACGTAACGACACCAACACCAAATCTGAACTGGTTATATTCCTGCGCCCCATCATCTTAAATCAGGAAACCCAGTACGACGTGGTGCGCCAGTTCAAGAATCCGACAGAGAGCGCCGAATGGCAAAAGGCGACCCAAAAGACAGAGGTGACACCATGAGTCTGCTATTCGACGCGCTAAAACGAGCTCAGGGCAATGACGCCAAAGCACTTGCACAAATTGCTGAGGAGTCGGCGAAGCAAACAGCCACGATACTTGCCGCTAGTAACAGGCCAAAAACCAACGCATTGCCTTACGCAATCGCGGGACTCGTGCTGCTATCCGGCGTGACCGCCTGGTATTTTTATCAATTAAATCAATATACTGCAATATCAACTCGGCACGCAGCGCCAGGCACAGAGCTCATCTCCACAACGGCTCCCACTGCCGAATCACAACCGGTCGCCGCATCCAGTGTAGCGCAAGCCATCGCAAGCTTGCCTGCCACAGGAGCTGGCATCCCAGCCAATTCGGCGTGGACACATCCCGTCGCGGCAAAAAAACCTCATTCGAAAAGGCACCCGCGCAAGATCGCGAAACCCATCATACAGCCCGCTAGCGACCCGCTCAAAGAAGCATACATAGCCCTGTCCGAGGGGCATTTGGATCAGGCAGAAATAAAATACTTGGCCGTGCTTCTTCAGTACCCTCATGAAAAAGATGCCTTGCTGGGACTGGCGGTGATAGCCCAGCGCAAGTTGCAAACGGAGCGCGCCGCCGACTTGTACCATCAGGTGTTGCGTGAGGATCTGGGCAACACGGCCGCCGCAGCGGGTCTCGTCAGCCTGTCCGCACAGGCTGATCCTGTTGCCGCCGAAAGCCAACTTCGTGAACTACTCGACATGAGGCCGACCGCGCCTGAGTTTCACTATGCACTGGGCGGCGTATTAGCACGTCAGCAACGCTGGAGCGAGGCACAGCAAGCATTTTTCCACGCCTACAACCTGGCACCTGACAACGCGCTGTACGCCTACAACCTAGCCATCTCCCTCGACCGTTTACGACAACCTGCTGCAGCCCGTCCCTACTATGAAAAGGCGATGCAACTAGCAAGGCCGGGCGACACAGCAATCAATCTGGACGCAATTTCCCGCCGGATAAAAGAACTGAGTGCAAGTAGCAAGTAGCAAGTAGGAAGTGGGAAGTGGGAAGTGGGCCGCTAACATTATGAATTATAGATATTTTTTTCTAAACGGATAGTCAACTCGCAATGAATACGCCAAATTCCCAGCTTCTTCGTCAGCGCATCGGCGAGACACTGATCGCACGCGGACAAATCAACGACGATCAGCTGCGCATCGCATTGCAACGGCAAAAAAATGACAACAAGCCGCTGGGCGAACAGTTGCTCGACTTACATTTCATCACCGATGAGGCGATGCGCGAGGCGGTATCTGAGGCCGCAGGCTATAAGTCCATCGACCTCGCAGGCTTCGTAGCCAATGCGCCGGCGTTAGCCCTCATCCCCAAGCCGGTCGCCCTCAAACACACCTTGTTCCCGGTCAGCTTTGACCCGACCACCGCTCACCTGGATATCGTCGCCGCCAATCCGGATGACATCCTGGCACGTGATGCAATCGTCCCCTTGCTGTTCAAGGCCAGCCAAGTGACCGGACAGCGCATCATTCCCACCTGGCACATCGCCCCCAGCGCGGATGTGCTGGCCGCAATCGACAAATTCTATGACCACGAGCTCTCCATCGAAGGGATTCTTTTTGAACTGGAGGGCGGCGAACTCGACCTTAACGCACTGACTCAAACCGGTGTCTCATACAGCCATCCGATTGTGCGCTTGACCGACGCCTTACTCTCTGACGCCGTCAGCCGCAGTGCTTCGGACATTCATTTCGAACCGGAAGAACAGTTTCTGCGCATCCGCTACCGCATAGACGGTGTGTTGCGCCCGGTACGTTCTCTAGCCAAATCAAACTGGATGGCGATACTGGTACGACTGAAAGTCTTGTCAGGCATGAACATCGCCGAAACACGCGCCCCGCAGGATGGCCGGGTTTCGCTCTCGCTGTTCGGTCGTCAGATAGACTTTCGCGCCGCGTCCCACCCGACCATACACGGCGAGAATTTCGTGTTACGTATACTCGACCGCAAGTCAGGCATCGTCAGCCTGGAAAAACTGGGCATGACCGACGTACAACTTACCTTGCTCAAGCGCATGCTGGAGCGACCCGAAGGCATCCTGCTGGCCACCGGCCCCACCGGCTCAGGCAAGACCACCACGCTGTATTCGATACTCAACCATCTGAACAATGATGAGGTAAACATCATGACGCTGGAAGATCCGGTCGAATATCCGCTGCCGCTTACCCGCCAAACGTCTATCTCAGAAACCGTCAAGTTAGACTTTTCCAACGGGATACGCTCCATGATGCGCCAGGATCCGGACATCATCCTGGTGGGCGAAATTCGCGACCATGACACCGCCGAAATGGCGCTGCGCGCCGCGATGACCGGACACCAGGTATTCTCGACACTGCACACCAATTCCGCGCTGGGTGCCATCCCGAGACTGCATGATTTAGGCATCATCGACGACATGTTTGCGGCTAACCTGATCGGCATCATCGCACAAAGACTGGTGCGCCGTCTTTGCCCGCTATGCAAAGCAGCTTATGCACCTGATGCAGTTGAACGCCGACTGATGTGTCTGAGCGATATTGAAGAAATCACCCTTTTCCGCCCGGTGGGTTGCCCGGATTGCGAGAATCAGGGATATCGTGGCCGACTCGCTATCATGGAACTGTTACGCTTCGACCACGGCATGACAGAACTGGTCTCGCGCCGCGCAAGCACGAAAGAAGTATCAGACTATGCGATGGCACACCGCTTCACCCCGCTGATCGAGGATGGCATACGACGCGTCAGGGAAGGACTCACTTCCCTCAATGAAGTGCGCCGCGTGGTCGATTTCAGCGAACGGATGGCCGAATGATGGCACTCTACCGCTACCGCGCTGTTGACGCCATAGGCCATGTCGCCAAGGGTCAAATTGATGCCATCAACGAATTTGATCTTGAGGCCCAACTCAAGAAGAACAATCTCGATCTGATTGGGGCTCGCCCGGTCAAAGAACACGATCAGACTGTCAGTAAACTGGCACGGCGCGATTTGATTAATTTCATCTTTCAGCTGGAAATGCTACTTCGGGCCGGCGTGCCTATTCAAGCGATACTGTCAGATTTGCGCGACACGGCTGAAACACCACACATCAAAAATCTTTGCGCCAACCTGTATGAAAAAATCGATTCAGGATCGACCATTTCGGAAGCGCTCGCCGCGAACACCGGCATTTTTCCGGAACTGGTGGTCAATCTGGTGCGCGCGGGAGAAGCGACCGGTCAATTGGCCGATGTGTTGCAGGAAGTCGTGCTATCCCTAAAATGGCAGGATGAACTGATTTCCAAGATGCGGCAACTGTTGATGTACCCGGCTTTCGTCACCATCGTGGTAGGTTCCGTGGTGATTTTTCTGATGACCTATCTGGTGCCGCAAATCGTCGGTTTTGTCGGTAACATGGGCGGCACTATTCCGCTGCAAACCAAACTATTGATCTGGGTGTCGGCCGCCTTTGTCAAATACTGGTGGATCATCGTTTTCGCTCCGTTTGTTTTGTTGTTATCCATGATTTTATTGGCAAAAACAAACCCGCAATTCAAACGCCAAATGCATGCCGCCCAATTGCGCATCCCGTATATCGGCCCCATCATCAAGAAAATCATTCTTGCCCGTGTCAGCGACACCCTGGGACTGACCTATCGCACCGGCATCCCGGTACTGGACGGCCTAGTCTATTGCAGCAACATATCGGCGAACGTCATCGTCCAAGAGGCGATCGACCGCGCGCGCACCGACATCGCCAACGGCTCGTCCATCAGCCAGGGTTTCGCCGGCCAACAACTGTTTCCTTCTATGGTGATCCGCATGATCAAGGTCGGCGAGGAAACGGGCGATCTGGCAGGCTCCTTGAAAAATATCTCCTACTTTTATAACCGCGACATCAATGACTCCATCAGCCGCGTGCAAGCGCTTATCGAACCCACACTCACCATCGTGCTCGGCGTCATTCTGGGCTGGATCATGATGGCCGTACTGGGCCCCATCTACGACACGATCAGCAAGCTTAAACTGACATGAAAACCGTTCTGCTCATCCACGCTTCCGGTGCGCATTATTTCAGACGCGAACACGGCCTATGGCTGCCCGTCGACCAACCTGCGCAGAACGACAAACTCTGGGTAATCGCCAATCTGGCTGAAGAGACGCTGGAAGCCTTCAAATTACCCGTCTTGTACGGGCGGGACCGCAGCAACTATCTGGAACGCCGTCTGGCGAGCGCCTACCCGCATAGCCAATACCGCGCCGCGCCGCTGATTACCGGGACTTGGCTCAAACCCGGTTTCGCGATGCTCACAGGACTTACCAACACCGACACGGTCATCAGCAAACTCAACAAACTCAACATCTCCGTCACGGGTGTCTGGGGCATAGCCACCCTGCTAGCCCTGATGCTCAAACATCTCGCTATACTTGATGTGCTACTGGTCATGCCCAGCGAACACTATTTGCGCATTCTGGTGATCAAAGAGGGTGTTCCGGTACTCACACGTTGCGTAAACCGCTACAGCGAGGAGCGGGACAGCGATGCCAATGAAATATTGCGCACCCGCCAGCATCTCGAACACCACCGAATTTTCGAGCAGGACGCAATCCCGCCTGTGCTCTATCTGGGAGATCCCACGCCGATATCCGCACCGCTGACCGCAGCAGGAATCACTGTCTTGCCCTTGCCCGAGGCCCTATCCCCCAAGGGGGAGGTAGCCTACTTGCATCCGCTGTTTGAGTACGTCACCACCTCACCAGACGGGCAGTTAGCCCCGCTGCGATTACGCGCCAACCACCTCGCTGAAAATGTCCGTCGCGCCGCCTATGCTGGCATCATCACCTGTCTGCTGGCGGTTATATTATTCGGACAGGAAGATTTTCGCGCTCTGCTGACCTTACACCGGCGCGGGCAAACTCTGTCCACCGATTTGCAACAGGCCTCCAGCGAGCGCGAACGCCTTGCGGGTCGCATCAGCGCATCCGGCCTCGACCCGGCACTGGTACGTCAGGCGACGCGATTTGCGGCACTGGAAATGGATGCGGCCCACACACCCGAATCTATGCTTCAACTCGCCGCCGACACCATTGCCGACTTACCCCTGGTTCGCATCAAGAGCCTGACTTACCGCTTTCCGAAACAAGGCGAGCGCTACTGTCAGGGGCACACCGTGATTGACGTACCGCTGGTGAATCAAAAAATTGATCTCGGGATACCGCTGGGCAGCAAACCGCGTGAGGCAGGCAACAACGATGCGGCAGCCATTCCGAACCGCTACGCCGAATTGCAATTTTCGATTTTGCTGACTGAAAACCTGACGCCTGCGGCGGAAGCTGAGATACGCAAACGCATCTCCACTGCGCTCAAGGCTACAGAGGGCATCCAGTTGATGGAGGATCCCGCCGCCTTCTCGCTGATCAACACCCTCAAGGGCGGATTTGGCATGGACACCGCCCAGGCAGAGAATCTCTGGTGCATGAGTGTTCCCTGGAAATCCGCCTCACTCAAGGATATGCCATGAACGACTACTGGATCATACTTAAACCAGCCAAACTGGTCCTGATACTGTTTGCGCTCTCCGTGGCAATCGCCCTTGCCGCCGTGACTGGCCTCGCCCGCTATCGCACCGAAAAAGAGCGGTCCATCATTCAAACCGAGCAACAGTTGTCTGCCACGCGCGACAACATCAAGGCGCTCACCGACGATCTGGACACCATCAACAAGCTGGCGCAAAAATACCAACAGCTCAGCCAACTGGGTTTCATCGGCGAACCGGATCGGGATGGCTGGGTGCAGCGCCTGGAAACCTTCTACCGTGACACGCACCTGCCCCCCACCTTGCGCTATACGCTGGCGCCGCCGCAACTGCTCAACCCGCAACCTGCCGCAGGCCCGCTGGCCTACCAGAACAACGTATCGCACCACGATTTAAGCATGGAGCTCTCCGGCATCCACGAGGGTGAATTCCTTGATTTTATGGACAAACTTAGTAAAGACTGGCGCGCGCCCTATCGGGTGGAGACTTGTCAGATGTCGCGCGACGTCGATCCCATGAGCGGACTGCAAATCAAATGCACCCTGCAAGTCTATTCACTGCCGGGCAAGTGATTGGAAGCGGGACGTGGGACGTGGGAAGTGGGAAGTGGGAAGTGGGAAGTGGGAAATTATGATTAGCCAGCAAGTTCAACCACGAACAAATAGGCCGTCTTTGCGACCGGGCGCTAGCTGCGACCGCGAGACACAGTGTGTCGTGGCGGGAAACAGAAAGCATGGAGGGAAGCAATCCAGCAAATCAATTCGCAAAGACGTGCGCTGAACTTGATAGCTAATCTGGAAGGGCAAATACCATGAAAAAACTATTATTAATCAATATTTTGATGTTTTACGGCTGTGCGCAGGCCAACTCAATCGGCACGGTGTTTTTTTCGCCCGCCGAACGCGCGGCACTGGTCGCAGCACGCAGCGGCATCACGCAGAGCGCCACCTATACCCTGACCGGCATCACCCAGCGCGACGCAGGTAAAAGCGTGGCATGGATCAACGGTCGCGCCGTCACCCAGGTGCCGCCCGATGCGGCCATTCCAACCCTGGTCATTGACCGTGACCACGTGCTGATCGAGAACAAAACCATCAAGGTCGGTGAAACCCTCGACATCATCTCAGGCCAGCGCACCTTACGCCTGCCTGAACAAGCCGTCCGGACAAAGCCGTGAAAAACCATAAAAAACAAAGCGGTTACGCACTGCTCATATTGATGGCGCTGCTGACATTGGCCGCTGCTGCGCTTGCCGCCAAAACCATGAGCAGCAATAGCGGAAACAGCCAGTTCTCCCGCGACAAAATCACCGCCGCAGCATTGGCTCAGGCAAAAGAGGCATTGATAGGGTACGCGATTACCTATGCCGAGAGTCATCCCGGAAATGTGGATGGCTACCTGCCGTGCCCAGATACATCAGGAGTTGCATTAGGAGGCGAAGGTGCCGCAGAGGGCAATTGCGGCGCACAGGATGTCAGTGTTATAGGCAGACTGCCGTGGAAAACACTCGACCTACCGGCTTTACGAGGAGGTGATAGCGAATGCCTGTGGTATGCAGTTTCAGGCACTTATAAAAACAATCCCAAGACCGGCCTGATGAACTGGGACACCAACGGGCAACTACAGGTTTATGCCTCTGACGGCATAACATTGCTCACATCCACCGACAATCAGGCTGTGGCAGTCATTTTCGCACCCGGCGTGGCCTTGGGACAGAGCCGTCCTGTGGCGTCGGGTACTTCATCATGTGGCGGCAATTACATTGCATCCAATTACTTGGATAACGACACTGTGCACGGCATCAACAATTCGGACATTTCCACAGGAAAGTTTATTCAACCTCATAAAGATCGCGATATCAATGGCAACATTATTCTGACAGTCAACGACCAACTTGTTTTCATCACAAAACAAGACATCTGGAACGCGATGCAAAAACGAAGCGACTTTCTCAGTACACTCACAAACATGACGCAGCAAGTTGCATTATGTGTCGCCGGTTTCGGTTTTAATAACAATACCACATCAAATAAAAGCCTGCCCTGGCCAGCTCAGCTCCCCCTGAATGACTATTCGGCTAATACGAATTACAACGATAGTGATGGGCTGTCGGTTGGTCGCGTGCCATACAAGGTCAACACCGCGCGCGGACAAAACGGCAACTCAATTCCCTATCCTTATTATTTACTGCAAGCCGATGGTAGCAATTGCCCTGTTCCTGGCAACTGGACCAGTATTTATCCCTGGTGGAATAACTGGAAAGATCAGTTATTTTATGCCGTCAGCCAGGAGTATCAGCCAGACAATCATCCAACCAATAATTGCGGCACTTGCGTGACTGTCAATAAAAACACTCCCGGCAATGCTGCGAGCAAGTATGCCGCCGTCGTTATCTTTGCCAATCAAGCCCTGTCAGGACAAAACCGCGCCAGCAGTTTGACCGATACCCAACGCGGCAACGTCACCAAATATCTTGAAGGCAGCAATGCGACGAATATCGCGAGTCCTCATTCAAACGGCAACGAGGATTACCAGATCAGTGCAACCAGCACGACATTCAACGACATTATTTATTGCATCAAACAAGACCTAAGTGTCGTCAAGGGCGACGTGACGCAGACACCCGCTTGTCCATAACAGTCGAATAAAACCATGAAAATTAAACCAGAAAACGGATTTACCCTTGTAGAAATGGCCATTGTTCTGGCCATTATCGCGCTGATACTCGGTACCAGCCTGACACTGCTTTCTGCCCAGCAGGATCAGCGACGAATTGAAGATACCAACTCCTTGCTCAGCAGTGCACAGGAAGCTCTGATTGGGTTTTCCATCGCCAACGGGCGGCTGCCCTGTCCCGCTTCCTCTTCAAGCAATGGCGTGGAAAGTTTTGCTACCAGTGGAAGTGCACTCAATGGGAATTGTTCAAATTTTTACAATGGTTTCCTGCCTGCCGTCACCCTAGGACTGAGTAATGTAGACAGCAACGGTTACCTCCAGGACGCCTGGCGTATCGCGTCGAACCGCATCCGCTATGCCGTGACGACAGACCATAGCAATGCCGCCACGAGCACTGATGGAATCAAGACAGTAACAATGGGAACTTTTGCCCCTGATATCCATGTCTGCGACAACACCACCGGAGCAATAACGGCCACCAATTGCGGGACGGCGACGACTCTCACTAGCAATGCGGTCGCGGTAATTTATTCGCTGGGAGGCGATGCTGCAACCGGCATCGTGGGCACCGATGAAACGGCCAATCTGAACAGTGATGTAGTGTTCGTCAGTCATACTATCACTTATGCTAAAGACAATCCGACCAATGGTGAGTTTGACGACCAGGTCATCTGGCTTTCGCAATACACGCTGTTCAACCGCATGGTTCAAGCGGGGAAACTGCCATGAACGGGCAGCGCGCATTTCACGCCTCTCTTGAACCGGGAATCCCGACGCTACTGATCGTCGAAGATGATGAAGCGCTATCCAGCTATCTGGCCAGTGTCATGACAGATGAGGGTTATCGCGTGGTTTGCGCGAGCACCCGTCAGGAAGCGCTGGCAATCAAACCACAACCTCTACTTGCTCTAGTGGATTTGGGGTTACCACCGGCACAAAACCGTACCAGCGAAGGCTTATTTTTAATTGACTCGCTGCTGGCTCATGATCCGCACAGCAAAATCATCGTCGTCACAGGTCAGGACGAGGAATCCGCCGCGTTCGAGGCGGTACGCCGGGGGGCATTTGATTTTCTGTGTAAGCCTGCGAGCATGAATGACGTCAAAGCCGCCATCAAACGTGCGCATCTATTCTTACATCATGAAGAACACTTATCTGAAGCGGGTGAAGCCAGACTGCACATCACCGTCAGGTTCGCCGACGGCCCCAAGGACACCGCCGATGCGGTCGAAGAACAAATGGTACGCGGCACACTAGCCGACGCTCATGGTAATGTAACCGAAGCCGCACACCGTCTAGGGATGGAACGCGAACATCTGTATTACTACCTAAAAAAGTATGGCATCCAACTGCACAGGTCATAACTGACAGCATGAAGGCCTACCCCCTATTACCCCTCCTATTTCTCGCTGCGGGACTGGCATTGCTGGCTGCGTTGGCCTATCTTGCACAACGGGTACGAACACATCGGCGCTCGCTGGCCCAACTGTTACAACTGGCTCAATCTGGTCTTGACCCGCTGCAACTGCCTGCCGCCGCATGGCCTACATTAGCCTCAGGCGGCATCGTGAAGCTTGAATATTCTGGTTTGTGGTTCGGACAAACTGTGCAGAACAGTTTAGGGACTGCTCCTAATGACAGAGCCCGCCATCCATTCAATTTCAATATCATTGCCGATGCCGATGTATGCCTCGAATTTTATCTCTATGCGAGGGACGACCGTGGGGAGGCGCGCCTGTTTGCCGAAAATCTGGCGGGGGTATTTCGTCTGCTGCTGGAAACCGCCATGCACAGCAAAATGGAAGCGCTGTCAGCCGCGCTGGCCGAACAGGCAAAACTGACCCTTTATCTGCAACATGATCTGCGCAACCTGGCACAGTGGGTGGAATGGCTGGCAGCGGATTTCGCCAATGCGAAAAATGATGATGATCTGCTTGGTGTCGCGAAACGTCTCTACAGCAGCGCCCCCCATGCCGCCGCGCGCGCGCGACATATTCTCGATGCGACCTGCAAGAACCCGCCGACTACCACGCACGTGCCTCAAGTGATCGCGCTAGGCGATGCCATCCGCGATGCAGCGGAACACGCGGGCATATCCGTCACCGTAGAACAGGAGGCAAGTGTATTTCTGCGCCGCGATCTGCTTGACCGCACACTGGATAATCTTTTCAGCAATGTCGCGCCACTGCTCCGTTTGCACACCGACCTTTGCATCGCGGTCACGATCATCCGCCAGCAGGGCAAGGTTATCGCCAGAATTCAGATACCGCACTTACCCGAAGTGGCTCAACTTCCACCTGAAAAACTGTTTGAACCCTTCGCCAGCGGACGCCCCGGCGGTCTGGGATTAGGGCTGTATCAGGCGCATCAGAGCTTGTCTGAGGCCGGAGGCGAACTGATCGCCGAAATAGAAAACGATCACATTTGCTTCCTGCTCAGTCTGCCGGGCGCACCGGGCACTCCTGCGTAGCTACTCGGGTGTAAAGATTCTTTACTTCCCGAAAAAATTCCCCGCATTTACATTTCATCTCGGAGCTATCGTTCGTCTAACCGCAATCAATTCATACTTTTACAAGGAGAATATCATGTGGAAATACAACAAACAGTCCGGTTTTACGCTAGTCGAACTGGCTATCGTTCTGGTGATCATCGGCCTAATTTTAGCCGCCGTGCTTAAGGGCCAGGAAATGATGTCCAACGCGAAAGTAAAGAACGTAATCAATGAGTTAAAAGGAATAGCCACTGCGTATTACGCCTACGAGGATCGTTACAAGGCGATACCAGGCGACGATATAAACGCCACCGCACATTTGGGACAGACTGCAATCGCCGGAGGCGGTGACGGGATCCTTAACGGCACGTTTAAGGATAACGCTGGCACGCCAGCCACCGAAAGCCAATTATTCTGGCAACACACCCGTTTGGCGGGCTTCATGACTGGAGCTGCAACCGCCACAACAGCGCCTGTTGGCACCAATTCGTTTGGCGGAATACTCGGCGTTCAATCGGATATTGCTTCTCAAGCTGCTCCTGGTACATCAACGCCAGTTCTTGGCTTGCTCGGCAATGTGGTTTGCTCCGGCAATATACCCTGGAAAATCGCCCAGGCGGTTGACATCGTCATGGATGATGGCAACAGCGATACCGGGACTGTAAGAGCAGGGACACTTAAAACAGCAAATGCGACCCCAGAAACGACAGCACAACTTGTATACGGAACAACATCAGGCGTTCCAAATCCCGGAACAATGGATGAAACACATACGATATGTATGAAACTCTAGTCACTTCCTTACCTCGAAAAAAACCACTCCGGTGGATTGAAGACACACATCGAATCACTGCTTCCAAGGAGAATATCATGTGGAAATACAACAAGAAATACAACAATCAATCCGGCTTTACGCTGGTTGAACTCGCCATCGTGCTGGTCATCATCGGCCTGCTGCTGGGTGGCGTACTAAAAGGTCAGGAATTGATCGAAAACGGCAAGATCAAGAATCTGCAAAATGACGTCAAAGGGGTGACCGCTGCCTATTATGCCTACCGTGATCGCTACAACGCCCTACCAGGAGACGATACCAAAGCAAAAGAACGCTGGACAGCTGCATCACCCGTCGCCGTTGATGGCAGTGGGGATGGTCTCATCGCTGCCACAAAATGGCAGACATGCCCCGCTACAGCATCCGCTGCTACCGAGGAAAATTGCCTTTTTATGCAGGATCTACGCTTGGCTGGGCTGATTACCGGAGCACTAAA
>CAISHO010000055.1 GCA_903885165.1 uncultured Nitrosomonadales bacterium
ACGTACGCGTTGCGGAGTCTGAACACCGCTGGCTGGCGTGAGCGTCTCTTTTAACTGTGCATAGCCCGACTTCAATTGCAGCAACGAGAAAAATCCCAGCAATATCATAGTTGCCACCGAAATCCGCCCGACGAGCTTCAGTTCCAGCTGATAGCGCGTTTCATCAAACATGCCCAGCAAAATCGCCGCAATCGCGAGAAAGTAGGCGTACCACAAAGGGTATTCGAGCAGACTATGTATGCCCAGCACCCCCAGCAATGCATAGCCCCACCAGTGCGAGGAACTCATCGCCACGCGCCGCAAGCCGTACAACCAGGCAGCGACTCCGGCAAACAACACCGACAATCCGGCTATCCCCGTTTCCGCCGCCAATTGAAAAATCAGGTTATGCGCGTTGTTATACAGACCCGAAATATGCGTCTGACGCAACACCGGACCCAATTGAAAATGCTGCCAGGCGAATTGACCAAAACCCGCCCCCAGCCACGGCGACTGCTGAAACATCAGCCAGGCTTCTTGCCACAAATACACTCGGATACCACCGGATGAAGTGTCCGCGAACATGCGCTGCATGATGTCGTAACTACTGCCCGCCCCCTTCATAAAAGACAGTTGCACCACGCCGTGCATCAAGCCGAATCCCGCCAGCAACAGCAAACTGTAATACAGCAAGGGGCGCAGTTGACGGTTTTTCCAGACACTCCAAGCCGACAAGACACACAGCATCCCCAGATAGAACCAGCTGCTGCGCGAACCGCTCAGCGTCATCACGAATAACAAAGGCAGAGAAAGCAGCACGACATAGGCCACCGGCAATTTCCGCTGCGCAAACAGCAACCCCAAGGACACCAGCCCTAGCGCGATGTAATTGGCGAAATGATTGGGCTGCGCCAGATTGCCGTAAACGCCTGCGGAGACCTTCCTCACCACCACTGCATCGAAGGGCGTCTGCCAGCGATAATGTTGCGAGACGCCGATCAGCGCGCTCAGCTCGGCGCCCGTTAGCAAGAATATCGCCAGCACGACGGCTAACCCGTCCAGACCGATGCATTCCCTTAACCTCGCACCCAGCATCATCAGCAACAGGGCGAATAGCAAATACAACAGATACAGCAAAGCCTGATCGAAATAAGCCATCATGCCCAGCGAAGCTTGCAGCAACACCAGGAGAATGAGGGCGGCAGGCAATTGAACGATGCGTGGGATTTGCGGGGTTAACCAATTGCTGCGAGCGACCAACAACGGCAGAGCCAGAACGCCGAGAAAGGCACTCCACCATTCCTGATCAAAGGTGGTCAGCGGATATTGATGACGATAGTGCAGAAACGGAAAAACCCACATCAATCCGACCAGAGTCAGACTGAGGTGAGATAATGAGGGCATCGCGTAGCGATTCCTTATCACTCTCGCCCTCCGGGAGAGAGATGAAGAGAGGGCACGAATGCAGTTTTAACGCTTAGCAAGAACCGCTTTTCACACCCAGCTTTGCAAGAATACTATTCAAGGGACAGAACTGCGTGAAGCCGCTTTGAAATAAATTCAAGCCGACAAAGGCGGTTAACAACAAAAACTTCTGACTGACAAAGACCGGGCTGACATCCACACCCAGCGCCAGCGACAACAGGATAAAACTACCGGCAACAATGTGCACTATGCGTTCAGCATTCATAAATACAACCCTTTGATTATTGATGTTTTTTATACAATGTAGCGTAATACAGCACAGGAATCACCACCAGCGTCAACACAGTGGACACCAGAATACCGAAGATCAGCGAGATGGCCAGACCGTTGAAGATCGGATCATCCAGAATAAAGAATGCGCCCAGCATCGCCGCCAATCCCGTCAGGACAATCGGTTTGGCACGAGCACTGGCAGCGGTAATCACCGCCTCTTCCAACTTGATTCCTTCAGCCAATTGCAGATTGATGAAATCGACCAGCAGAATTGAGTTTCGCACGATAATCCCCGCCAGCGCAATCATCCCTATCATCGATGTCGCCGTATATTGAGAACCCAGCAAGGCATGGCCCGGCATCACCCCGATAATGGTCAGCGGAATCGGCGCCATGATGATCAAGGGAACCAGATAGGATTTAAACTGCGCCACCACCAGCAGGTAAATCAGAATCAGCCCGACACCATAGGCGATACCCATGTCGCGAAAAGTCTCAAACGTGACTTGCCACTCGCCGTCCCACTTCAGCGAATAGCCGGTATAAGGATCGCTTGGCGTCTTGAAGAAATAGCTCTCAAGCTGGCCACCCTGTTCGAGCTTGGCATTGCCGGTCTTACCGTTGATGTCGAACATGCCATATAACGGGCTGTC